>JAYOEF010000107.1:0-13482 GCA_038106605.1 Alphaproteobacteria bacterium | reverse complement strand
AAGCGGAGCTCCGGCTTCTCGGGTCGCGCCGGACGGTCGGGCGGAACGGCCCGTCCGATCTCCGCGATCGAGCCCGCATCCCAGTCGCGGCGGAGTGCCGCGGCGGCCCCGGCCTTCGAGCGCGCGTCCCCCGTCTCCAGGACGGCGACGGCGCGCTCGGCGAGGGTCGCGGTCAAGTGGCGCTCACAGCGCCTTCGCGGCGGCGAGCACCTCGTCGACGTGGCCCTTTACGCGGACCTTGCGCCAGACCCCCGCGATCTTGCCCGTCTCGTCGATCAGGAAGGTCGAGCGCTCGATCCCCATGTACTCGCGCCCGTAGTTCTTCTTCATCACCCAGACGCCGTAGGCCTCGCAGACCGAGCCGTCCTCGTCCGAGAGCAGCGTGAAGGGCAGTTCGTACTTCGCCTTGAAATTGTCGTGGCGCTTCACGCTGTCCTTCGAGACGCCGACGATGGCCGCGTCGATCTTGGAGAAGTCAGGGAACGAGTCGCGGAAGCCGCAGGCCTCCGTCGTGCAGCCCGGCGTGTCGTCCTTCGGGTAGAAGTAGAGGACGACCTTCTTCCCCTTGAAATCCTTCAGCGAGACCTTGCCGCCGCCGTCCGTCGCACCATTGAAGGTCGGCGCCTTGTCTCCGACGTCCAAGCTCATTCACATGCTCCTGAAGCAGCGCAGCGCGGCATCGCGAGAGGCCTTGGCTGCGGCCGCGTTGTAGCCCTCCTTGTAGGGCATCGAGAAATTGTGGGTGGCACTGTCGTGGACGACGATCTCGGCGTGCTTGTGGTGGGCGTAGGCCTTGCGGATCGCCTCCACGGTCTCGAGCGGCACCACGGGGTCGTCCGCGCCGAAATGGAAGCTGACCGGGCAGCCGGGCGGCGGCATCTCGTCGAGGTTCTCCTCGATCAGCGTGCCGTGGAACGCGGCGGCGCCGTTCGCGCCGAGGCGCGAGACCGCGACGTGCGCATAGCGGCCACCGAAGCAGAAGCCGAGCACGCCGACCTTGCCGTTGCAGCGCGGATTGGCGCGGAGGTCGCCGATCAGATCCTCGACGTCGCGGAATCCCTGGTCGGCGTCGAACGCCTCGTAGCGCGCGAACGCCTTCTGCATGTCGGCCGTCGGGCCCGGCATCACGCGCCAGAAGATGTCGGGCACCGAGACGACGAAGCCGTCGGCGGCCCACGCGTTCGCGAGCTCCTTCATCTCGTCGTCGATGCCGAAGATCGCGGTGATAAGCAGGATGCCCGGCGCCTTGCCGGCTCCTTCGGGCGCGGCGAGATAGCCCGTGAAGGTCTCGCCGTCGCGCGTCTTGTAGGTGATGTCTGTCCCGGTCATTCGGTTCTTCCCTGTCAGATGTCGGCTTCTCCGAGAAGCGTCTTGAAGTGATGGGCGGTTCGCACCGCGGTCGCGCTCATTGTTTCCTTCAGCGTCGCGAAGTCAACCATGCCGCAGGCACGGGCGATCACCGTCTTTAGGGCAGGCGGCGCGGTCGCCTCGGAAAACCCGTCCTCCACCGTCAGGCGCAGGATGCCCTGGAGGTTGCGCCAGAGCTGGGCGGCCGTGGCGAGATCGTCCGCCATGTCGCGGGGGATCAGGCCGCGCGCCCTTGCGACCGCAAGCGTCGCGTCGGTGTTGCCGGTGAGAATTTCCGGGCAGTCAGCGCCGTGGCGCAGCTGCAGGTACTGGGCGATGAACTCGATATCGACGAGGCCGCCGCGCAGGTGCTTCACCGACCATATGTCCTGGGAGCCGAATTCGCGGCGCATGCGCTCGCGCATCGAGGCGATGTCGCCGCGGAGCTTGTCCGGGTCGCGCGGCATCGTCAGCACGTCGCGGATGACTTCCTCGAACCGGTCGCCGAGACCGCCCTCGCTGCAGACGACGCGGGCCCGCGTCAGCGCCTGATGCTCCCACGTCCATGCATCGGCATGCTGGTAGCGCGAGAACGCTTCGAGGGACGATGCGATCGGGCCGGCGTTGCCCGCAGGGCGCAGCCGCATGTCGACCTCGTAGAGCTTCCCCTCGCCGGTCGGCGCCGTGACCGCTCCGATGAAGCGCTGGCACAGCCGCGCGTAGTACTGGCCTGGCGTGAGCGGTTTCGGCCCGTCCGATTCCGTCGCATCCGGCGCGTGGTCGTAGACGAACAGAAGATCGAGATCGGAGCCCACGGTCATCTCGCGGCTGCCGAGCTTGCCGAACGCGACGACGGCGAAGGACCCACCCGGGATGCGTCCGTGCGCTTCCGCGAACTCGGCGTGGAGCGGCGGCAGCAGGGCGGCGAGGCAGGTGTCGGCGACGTTCGACAGCGGGTCGGACGCATCGACCGGGGAAAGACGGCCGCGCAGCATGTGGACGCCGATCTGGAAAATCCTGTCGTTCGCCCAGCGGCGCTCGATGTCGAGACGGTCCTGGAAGTCGCGCGCAAGGCTGAGCGCCTCGCCGAGGTCGCTCTGCATCTCCTCCGCCGTCGGGAGGAAATCGAAAAAGTCGCGGCTGAGAACGCCGTCGAGGAGGATCGGATAACGGCTGAGCCATCCGGCGAGGCGCGGGGCCGCGCCCATGATCTCGGCGACGAGGTCGAACAGGCCGGGATGCGCCGTGAAGAGCGAGAACAGCTGGACGCCTGCCGGAAGGCCCCGGAGGAAATCGTCGAAACGCATCAGCGCGGCGTCGGGGGTGGGCGATTCCGCGAACGCTTCGAGGATCGAGGGGACGAGCTCGGTCAGCAGTTCCCGCGCTCGTCCGCTTCGCATCGCGCGGAAGCGGCCCGTGTGCCATGCGCGGATCGTCGTCGAGACGGCGGCGGGATCCGCGAAGCCCATGGAGGCGAGGGTCTTCACCGTGTCGGGATCGTCCTCGCTTCCCGTGAAGACGAGGTTGCCGCCGCCGGCAAGATCGCCCTCGTCCTCGAAAAGGGCCGCGTAGTGCCGCTCGACGGCGCGCAGCCGGTCGAGCAGGGCGTCGACGAAGGCATCGGCGCTGTCGAAACCCATGAACGCCGCGATCTGGGCGATACCGGCGTCGTCCTCCGGCAACTCGTGGGTCTGCCGATCGTCGATCATCTGGAGGCGGTGTTCGAGCTTGCGGTGGAGGAGGTACGAGCGTTCGAGATCCTGCGCCACCTCCCGTGCGACGTGACCGGCGTCGACGAGACGGTCGAGCGCTTCCAGCGTGCCGCGCACGCGCAGCTCCGGTTCGCGTCCGCCCCAGATCAGGAGCTGCGTCTGCGCGAAGAACTCGATTTCGCGGATGCCGCCGCGGCCGAGCTTGATGTTATGCCCGGCGACTGCGATTTCCGAGCCGCCGCGGTGCGCGTTGATCTGGCGCTTGATCGACTGGATGTCCTGGATCGCGGCGAAGTCGAGCGATCGCCGCCACATGAAGGGGCGCAGGATGTCGAGGAAGGCGTGTCCGGATTCGATGTCGCCCGCCACGGGCCGCGCCTTGGTCATCGCCGCGCGTTCCCAGTTCTGCCCGGCGCTCTCGTAATAGAGCTCTGCGGCGAGCATCGAGATCGCGGGCGGCGTCGCGCCCGGGTCGGGGCGGAGGCGCAGGTCGGTGCGGAAGACGTATCCGTCGCGCGTGCGCTCGTCCATCAGTGAGACCAGGTTGCGCGCCATCCGCGTGAACAGGTGCTGCTGGCCGTGCTCGCCGGTGTAGGGAACCTTCTCCTGGTCGTAGAGGACGATGAGGTCGATATCGCTCGAATAGTTGAGCTCGAAGGCGCCGAGCTTGCCCATTCCGAGAACGATGAAGCCGCTCTCCTCGTCGGGTCGGTCGGGGTCGGGAAGCGCGAGGTCGCCTGCGTCGTGCGCGCGGCGCAGGAGGAAGCGGCAGCTCGCGGTGAGCGCCGCGCCGGCGAAGGACGAAAGCGCGCCGGTGACGCGCTCGAGCGGCCAGGCCCCGGCGATGTCGGCGAGGCCTATCGCGAGCGCCGCCCGGCGCTTCGAGATCCGGAGGCGTTTCGAAAGTCCCGCCTGGTCCTCCTCCGCCGGCGCCGGCGCGGAAATGCCGGCGAGGAGGTCTTCGAATATCCGGTCCGGTCCGTCGGCGAGCAGGGTCCGGGCGAAGGCGGGATCGCCGATCAGGCTCTGGCTGAGATAGGGGCTGTTCGCGAAGGCGGCCTGCAGGAGGGGCAGCGTAGCGGCCCGTTCGGCGAAATCCTGCAGCGCGGCGTCGTCGCTCCGCGCGGCGGCTTCGCGCCAGCGGGCGACATGCACCTCGAGCCAATCGGGGCTCGCCGTCCGCGGGAGTCCTTCGGGCGTCCGGGTCCAGATTTCAGCGATGTCCGGCAATTGCATCGTTCCAAAAACGGTGGAATTACAGCACACTGCGTTTGCCCGCACCTGAGGTCAATAACATACGCGCACGCCGTGAATGATTAGACGGACGTCCATACTGCTGCTGGAGGTGACGATCGGGATCGCGGTGGTCGTCGCGCTCCTGATCGCGGGATCCGCCTGGAAGCTCTCCAAGGCGCCGCAGTCGATCCGCTTCCTGCTCCCCTATGCCGAGGAGGTCCTCAATCGCCCGGACATGGCTGTGCGCGTGGAGATCGAGGACCTGATCCTCGCCTGGGGCGGCTGGGAGCGGGCGCTCGACATACGCGCCGTCGGCGTGCGCCTGAAGCCGAAGGGTACGGAGACGACCGCCCGTATCCGCGAAGTTTCGGTGAGCTTCAGCCTGCGTGCGCTGATCCGCGGCCGGCTGGCACCCACCAGCCTCGAAGTGCTGCGCCCGCGAGTCGTTCTCGTGCGCGAGGCGGACGGCAGGATCGGCATGGGGTTCGGCGATGCGGCGGTCGAGGATGCGCCGTCGGGAACCACCGAGATCCTGCCGCTGCTTCTCGAGGAGTTGTCGGGAGCGCCGAAACCGGGCAGTTCGCTGCGCTATCTCAACCGGGTCAGCGTCCTCGACGCGGATCTCCGGGTGGACGACCGCAAGGAAGGCGCCACGTGGCGCGCGCGCAACGCCGACATCTCGCTCCGTCGTGCGCCGCAGGGTTTGCGCGCCCGTTTCGATCTCCGCCTCGAACTCGGAAACGAGGGGCCGGCGGTCTCGGGAACCGCCGACTACATGTCGGGCGGCGACCGCGTCGCGCTGGACCTCCGCTTTTCCGGAATCGATCTCGCACGCATCGGCCGGGAGGTGAAAGCAGCAGCCGATCTCGCCGCGTTGCGCACCCAGATACAGGGCGGTGCGAAGGTGGAGATCGGTCTCGACGGCGGTGTTCGCAGCGCGACCTTCGAAGCATCGGCCGGGCCGGGAACGCTGACCGTGCCTGGCACGGACGCGCCGCCGATTCCGTTCCGCGGCCTGTCGGTCGCCGGAAGCATGTCGCGCAATCCGGGACAGGTCGCCGTCGATCGTGCGGTGATCGATCTCGGGGCGACGAAAGCGACGATCAACGCGGTCGCCACCAAGGTCGGCGACGCGCTCGCGATCAGCGCCTCCGCCGAGGTGCCGACGTTCCGGATGGACGATCTCGGGGCCTACTGGGTCAAGGGCGTCGGCGGCGGCGCCCGCGACTGGGTGGTCAGCTACATGCGCGACGGGATGGTCAAGGATGCGGTGGTCAGCCTGACGGCCCGCGTCGGGCTGCGCGGCGAAAACGCCAAACGCGTCGATGTGGATTCGATCAACGGGCGTTTCAACGTCACCGGGGCGACCATCGAGTATCTCGACCCGATGCCGCCGATACGAGGCGCCGACGCGACGGCGACATTCAGCAATCGCCGCTTCGATTTCGCGGTCACGTCCGGCACCGTTGGCGAACTCCGGATCGAGGAAGGGGCCGTCAATATCTGGGATATCGGAGCACCGCGGGAGATGCTCGCGGTATCGGCGCTGATCCGTGGGCCGGTTCGGGACGCGCTCGATCTCGTCGCGCATCCGCGTCTCAATCTTCTCGGAAAGGTCGGGCTCAAGCGCGAGGGGTCGGCCGGGCGGCACGCGACGCGGCTCAGCGTCGCCCTGCCGCTGCTGGCCGCGGTCAAGGCCGACGACGTGGCCGTGTCGGCGACGTCGAACATCGCCGGTCTCGCCCTCTCCGAAGTTCTCAAGGGGCAGGGCATTGCGGACGGAAAGGCCAGTCTCCGGATCGACAACAGCCGGATGCGGGCGGAAGGCGATGCGAGCTTCGCCGGGACGCCGGCACATTTCGTCTGGGAGGAGAATTTCACCCCGCGCGATCAGGTCCGCCGGCGCCTGTCCGCCGGCCTCAAGGCCGACAAGCGCGTGCGCCGGATCTTCGACCTCGATTTCCCGAAGGTGCTGACGGGCCCGGTCGAGGCGCGTGTGAATTACGAGGAGCGGCGCAACGGCACGCAGTCGATCTATGCAGATCTCAAGCTCGACGACGCGAAGCTGTCGATTCCAGGGTTCGACTGGGCGAAGGCGCCTGGCCGCGAGGGCAAGGCGAGCTTTCGCGCGGGTCTCCGCGACGGGCGTCTGCTCGACGTTCCCGCGTTCACGGTCGAGGCCGGGGTGTTCGGCGCGTCCGGGCGCGTGACCTTCGCGCCCGACGGAAGGACCCCGAGAACCGTCCGGCTGGAGCGGTTCGCGCTCGGCGCGACCGAGTTCTCCGCGAGCGCCGAGTTCGCGGACGACGGGCGGGCAAGGGTGAACGCCAGCGGCGCCGGGTTCGACGCGACGTCGTTCCTCGGGCGCTCGAAGCCGGAGGAGCCCGTGACATTGCCGGCGCTTACGGTCAGCGCATCGTTCGACAAGCTGTGGCTCGGCCGCGGCAGTCCACTCGCCGAGGCGCGCGTCTCGCTGTCGCGTGACAGGGAGGGCTGGGAGAGTTACGCGGTTCGCGCAAAGCTTCCCGACGGCGGCAAGGAGGTCGACGCGAAGATGGGGCCGACGCCGGACGGCCAGGCGATGACGCTCTATGCGGCCGATGCCGGTTCCTTCCTGAAGTCGCTCGACATCACGGATTCGATCCGGGAAGGCGCGATCGAGCTCAAGGCCGCGCGCGGCAAGGACCGCAAGGCGCCGTGGAAGGGCAACGCGGAGATGAAGCGCTTCACCCTCGTCGGCGTGCCGACGCTGGCGCGGATTCTCTCGCTCGCCTCGCTCACCGGAATCGGCGACGTTCTGCGCGGCAACGGCGTCGCATTCGATTTCCTCCGCGTGCCGGTCGAGTTCGACGGCGACGTCGCGACGATCAGCGAGGCGCAGGCCGTCGGGTCGGAGCTCGGGATCACGGGCGGCGGCAAGATCGACATCGCGGGAGGGCGCATCGATCTCGGCGGCACGATCGTCCCGGCCTACACGATCAACAGTCTGCTCGGAAAAATCCCGCTGCTCGGCCCGATCATCACCGGCGAGAAGGGCGGTGGAATCTTCGCCGTGACCTACAGCGTAAACGGCGATCTCGCCGAGCCCGACGTCTCGGTCAATCCGCTATCCGCACTTGCGCCCGGCTTCTTGCGCCGCCTGTTCGGCGGGAGCCCCTCCGAGAACGGGCAGACGGACAGCGGCCCGCTGCCGCAGCAGAGCCTGCCGAAACCGGGCGAGTAGACTCGATTCTTCAGAAGCGGATGTTCATGCCGTCGGCGAGCGAGCGGCGGTAAGCGAGCACCGCCGGGATCGTCCCGGCGACGAGGCCGCCGGCGACGACGAGGCCGAGCCGGATCAGGTCGTCCGTGTCGGGCAATGCGATCTCGATGAGGAGCCCGAACTTCGCGTCGAGCACGCCCCGCACGGCGAACATGAGGCCGTAGAGAAGCGCGAACCCCGCAGCGGCTCCGCACAGCGCGAGCGCGGTCGCCTCGGCGATCAGCAGTCCGAAGACGTGAGAGGGCCGCGCGCCCACCGAGCGAAGCACCGCCATTTCGCGCCGCCGTTCGTTCACGCCCGCGAGGAGCATCGTCAGCATGCTCATCAGCCCGGTTGCCACCACCGCGACGGAGATGACGGACAGCGCCGTCTCGGCCGTCCCCATCAGGTTCCAGAGCTCCTGCAGCGCGACACCCGGCAGGATCGCGAGAAGAGGCTCGCCCCTATATTCGTTCACTTCGCGCTGGACGGAGAACGTCGCGAACTTCGACTTGAGGCCGACGAGGACGGCGGTGATCGCCTTCGGCGTGAGATCCATCGCGCGAATGACGTCGGTCGCCGTCTGATGGCCGCGCTTGCGGCTGCCGCCCCGCCAGTCGACATGGATCGCCTCGATCGCCGCGAGGCTGACATGTACGGTGCGGTCGATCGGTGTTCCGGTCTTCGCGAGGATTCCCGAAATGCGAAACGGCTTGTCGTCGTGGCTCGCGAAGCCGATCCGTCCGACGCCGTGATCGATGACGACGGCGTCGCCGACCCGGTATCCGAGCTCTCGGGCGACGTCTGCGCCGATGACCGCGTCGAACAGGTCGTCGAACCGCTTTCCGGACACGAACGACAGAGTGCGCGTGCGGGCGTACCGGTAATGATCGAAGTAGGAACCCGTTGTGCCGAGCACCCGGAAACCCCGGTGCGAATCGCCGAGCGAGATCGGGATCGTCCAGGCGACGTTCGGGTTCTGGGCGATCGTCCGGTAGCTGTCCCAGGAGATATTGTTGGTCGCGTTGCCGATGCGGAAGACCGAATAGAGCAGCAGAGGGATCGGGCCGCTCCGCGCTCCGACGATGAGGTCCGTGCCCGAGATCGTGTTGGCGAAGCTTGCGCGCGCCTCCATGCGAAGTTTCTCGACGCCGAGTAGGAGCGCGACGCTCACCGCGATCGAGAAGACGGCAAGCGCGGCGGTGGCCCGGCGTGCCGCGAGGCTGCGGAAGGCGAGGGAAAGGATCGCCTTCATGCGCCGGTCCCGTCCGTCCGTCCGGCGGCGTTGATGTCTTCGATGCGGACGGTCCGGTCGAACAGCGCCTCCAGGGACCGATCGTGACTGACGAAAAGCAGCGTCGATCCGGCGCGTGAGACCTCCCCGAAAAGCAGGTCGAGGAATGCCCGGCGCATGTCGGCGTCGAGCGCAGAGGTCGGCTCGTCGGCGACGATCAGCTCGGGCGCCCCGATCAGCGCCCGCGCCGCGGCGACGCGCTGCTGCTGTCCGACGCTGAGCTCCGCTGCCGAACGCCCGGCGGTCATGGCCGGATCGAGCCCCATCGCCTGGAGAAGACGTTCGGCTTCGGCTTCAACGGAGCCGCTGCTCCGCTCCGCCTTCGCTTGCCGCGCCGCTGAAAACAGGCAGGGCAGGGTGACGTTTCCGATCACCGGCAGGAACGGCAGCAGGTTGAACATCTGGAAGACGAAGCCGATGTGATCCGCGCGGAACCTGTCCCGCTCGCGCCCGGAGAGTGCGGCGAGGTCGGTATCCATCACCTCGGTGCGTCCGCAATCCGGGACGGCAACCCCGCCCAGCAGGCTGAGAAGCGTGGACTTGCCGCTGCCGCTTGGCCCCGCGAGGAAGACGCGTTCGCCCCGCGCGACAGAAAATGCCGCGATGTCGAGGACCGGCTCCGACGCGGGAGACCAGCGGAACCGGACATCGGTGAGCCGGATCATGTCATCCATCGTCCAGGCCGCATCCCCTGCGTCCGTTCAGAACGAGAACCTCGGTTTTTCCGGCGTCAGCTCCGTTGCCGTCTGGCCGCGCGGCGACAGCAGCTGCACCTCGATCTCCTTGAGCGAGGGGAACGCCTTGAAGAGCCCGACCTCGATCCACGTGACGGCGGCCGGGTTCGCGCAGGCGAATTTGTACTGTGCCTCGAACTCCATGTGAGCCGGGCCCTTCTCGGCGGGGTCCGGCGTCTCCGGGTCTTCGACTTCGGCATGTTCCATCCGGCATTTCGCGGCGTCGGGAAACCGAAACAGCGCCCGGCCGGCGCGGAGCTTTTCTGTGGCGGCAGCGATCGCCGCCTTGTCCATCTGCGACGACGGCGCGTGTTCGAAGCCGACGATATCCGCGCCGGGGACGTCCATTTCGATCTCGACGACCCCGCCGTCGATGGCGACGTTCATGAGAGCGAGACCGTGGACATGAGGATCGTGCGCGTTGTCGGCGGCCAAGGCCGGGCTCGCCGCCGCTGCGCAACCGATGACGGCCGCGGCGGCCGTGGCCCGGAACCGGAAAATAGTCGAGACTGTCTGCATCGGTGCGCCCCCCAAATCCGCATATGTTATGTTATAACATATTTTGCCGGCCGGGCAATCCCGGGAATCGCGCCCGCGCGGTTCGTCATTCCTTGTATGGCTCTATCGTCGCGTTCTCGACGAGATAGCCGGATTCGACGGGTGCCTTGCCGTCCGAGATGAACACCGAGCTCACGTTCGATTTCACCGTCATGCGCCCCGTGATCCACACCGGGGCGAACACATCGGAGACGACGAAGGGTTTCGCCAGCTTGACGAACGCCATCTGGTTCGGCGGCGGCGGCGGGACGTGGATGCAGGCACCGATGAACGGGACGAGGAGGAGTTCGGACACCGCGCTGCCGTTCATCTCGAGCGGGAGCGCATAGCCCGGCATCCGCACGAACTGGCCGTCGAGTTCGGGAACCACGACGCGGTTCAGACGCTCGATCTCCCCCTCGGCCTCGCGGTACTCACGGATCAGCCGCTCGACGTCGACGCCCATCCGGCGGAGCTCGTATTCGGCCTCGACGGCCTTCTCCGCTTCCGGACTGACGTCCGAAAGCCCCATCGACTTCTGGCGCTCGCGCAGCGCCATGACGCCGTGGAGCTTGACGACCACCTCCATCGCGAGATGGGCGAACGGGTCGCGGATCGGCTTGTCCGGCGGCATCAGATCGTCCCAGGTGATCTGCCGGGGCGACTGCGCGCCCGCGGGTCCGCCGACCGTCGTCATTGCCAAAATTGCAATTGCGCAAAACAAGCCGGAGAAGACTTTCGCCATGATCTTACCGCACAAGTGAAGTGGAGACCTGCCTTCCTATTTGTGAATAGCACGGCGGAGTTCCAAGGGCTGGATTTTCTCCATCGACGCCGATGGCGGAAGGCTACCGGCGTTCGCAGGTGTTATCGACGCGGCGGAAGGGCCTGTCGCATTCCCAGTCGTTGCCGGAGTAGTCGAGATGGGCATTTGCCGGAACCCGGACCGGCTCGCATGCGTCGCCGGCGGTGCGGTAGCCTCGTTCGCATTTCCACCCAAGTCCGTATGTGGAATCGACGAAATAGGCGTTCTGCGGCACAACGACCGCAATGCAGGCGTCATGGCTCGGTTTGTAGCCGCGGTCGCATTCCCATCCGCGGCCGATCGGCGTGCCGCTGAGATACCCGTTCGCCGGAACGACGATCGCCGCGCACGCTCCTCCGTCTTTCCGAAAGCCGCGATCGCACTCCCATTCGTCTCCCGAGGAGCCGAGATAACCGTTTTTCGGTACTTGGACCTCAATGCAGCTGCCGTTGCGTTCCCGGAATCCCCGCTTGCACTCCCAGCCGCTTCCGTATGCGGCGTTGGTGGCATAGGCGTTCTCGGGAATGCGGATCGAGGCACACTTGCCGTTGGCTTCCCTGAACCCCGGCTTGCATTCCCAGCCGCTGCCGTAACTTTCTTTCTGAGCGTTTTCGGGCATCGCGGCGGTATTGCGCTGGGCCGCGGCGGAGTTCCATGGCGCGAGCAAAACCGAGGATACGGCAGTGGCGGGGAGGATCATGGCCATCGCCAGCGCTGCCGTACATCGGAGCATTCGTAGGAATAAGAAATTGTCGATCATTGATTTTAGCTCCGATGTGCAAGTATATCCGTCATACGCGAAGACCTGCGCGGGGACTGGTTCTTGCGATTGAAAGTGCCTATCCGTCCGGGCTCCGGGCGGCGGTAATTGCACGGAGCCTATTTGCTCGGCGGCGGGGTTTCGGGAGCCTTCTCTGCTGCGACAGGTTTCGCCGGTTCTTTGGCGGTAGGGTCGCTGGGGGTCTTTGGTTTCAAAGACGACGAGAACATCTTGAAAGACATATTTTAAACCTTCAAAAAATAAAAAAGTCTAAGCTAATAAAATATGGTGTCATTTTTGAATAAAACCACCTAGAAAAAAATAATTATCGCTCCGGAATTCCAAAATATGCGTACACCGAAATGTTTGCGGAATCGGCGCGCCGTCCACGTCTGATTCCGCTGCGGTGGAGCTTCAGGTCCGGAACAGGTCCTGCTTCACGCCCGCGGCGTTGAACAGGTAATCGCGCGAGTCCTCGAGCGCGCGCCGGAGCTTCGGCAGGTCGGCATCGAGCAGCGTGCCGCGCCATTTGCGCACCTTGCCCGCGACGATCACGGTGTCGACGTTCGAGCGCTCCATCAGCGTCACCACCGCGCCCGGCACGTGGTTGAGGGGCGCGACGTTGATCGCGGTCGCATCGAGCAGGATGACGTCGGCTTCCTTGCCGGGCGTCAGCGTGCCGACCTTGCGGTCGAGCTTGAGGTCCTTCGCGCCCTGAACCGTGGCATAGCGGATGACGTCGCGCGAGGTCAGCAGCGGCGGCAGATTTTCCTTCTTCGCGATGGCCATCTCGTTCACCAGCATCCGCTGCAGCGTCATGATCGAGCGCATCTGGGTGAAGAAGTCCGCCGTCATCGTGCATTCGACGTCGGTGCTGAGCGACGGCTCGATCCCGTGTGCCATGGCGTTGAGGATCGGCGGCATACCGTGGCGCATCGTCATCTCGATGGGGCCCGCGATCGAGACCGCAGCGCCCGCATCCTTCGTCGCTTTCCACGCGTCGTCCGACATCGCCGACATATGGATGAAGAGGTTGTCCGCCCCGAGCTTCTTTTCCGCGATGAGCTTGTCGAAAACCTTGCCCATGCCGAGCGAGCCGACGATGTGCGCGGCGACCGGAATTCCCAGCTCCCGGCCGATCGTCCAGGTCGGCCCGAAGTTCGGCCGGTAGATCTCGCCGCCCATGATCATTGTCGTCAGCTGGTCGTCCGAGGAGAAGTACTGCGTCTTGATGCGGCGCGCGTCTTCCGGGTACTTCGCCTTCGGCCCGCGTCCCTCGAAGTATCCGAACGCCGCCCGGCGGCCGGACTCGCGGATGCCGGCGATGGCGGCGTCCGAATGTTCCGGGGAATGATGAATCTGCGAGATGTCGTGGACGGTGGTCACACCCGCATCGAGCTGCGACAGCGAGCCGAACAGCTCGTTGATGTAGACGTCCTCGGGCCGGTAGACGCCCGCGAACTTGCCGAGGATGAAATCGAAATAGTTCACCGCGCCGTGGGGCTTGCCGTCGTTGAACAGGAGCCCGTCGGCGAGGAAGCTGCGGAGGGCGGTCTCGAACTGGTGATGGTGGGTGTCGATGAAACCCGGCATCACGATCATGCCGCGCGCGTCGATCACCTCGGCGCCCGCGGCATCGACGTTGGGCCCGACGGCGGCGATCCGCTTGCCCTCGATCAGCACGTCGGCGCTGGCGAAATCCCCGACGGCCGTGTCCATGCTGAGCACGGCGCCGCCCTTGAGGACGTAGCGCCGTCCGTTGCCGCCGGTTCCCGGAGGAGGCCCCGCCGTCTGGGCGCGCGCCGCCGAGCCGAGG
>JAYOEF010000106.1:0-13492 GCA_038106605.1 Alphaproteobacteria bacterium | reverse complement strand
GGTACATCTTGATTCCCTCGGTCGAATATCGGTTCGCCGCATCGACCGATTTGGATATCTCGTAGAGGCTCGCGCCGATTGCAGTGACGGCCGTCGCCGCGGTTTCCATGTTTTCCATGATCTCGGTGCTCGCCGCGCTCTGCCGGTCGATCGTTACCGCGACCTCGGAAACGCTGCCGCGCACCGACTCCGTTGCATCCTTGACCTGCTGCAGGCGCCGGACGACGTCGTTCGAGACGTTCTGCATGCCGGTGATCTCCTCCGAGATCTGGTCGGTCGCGACCGCGACCTGGTTCGCTAGATTCTTGACCTCGCTCGCGACGACGGCGAATCCCTTGCCGGCTTCGCCCGCGCGCGCGGATTCGATTGTCGCGTTCAGTGACAGGAGATTGATCTGGTTCGCGATGCTCTGGATCAGCTCGATGATGTTGTTCATGTTCTCGGCCGCCTTGGAGAGCGACTGCGTGGCCTCGTCGGCGAGCGTGATCTCCTCGACCACACGGTCGACGGCGCAGTTCGATTCGCCGATGCGTTTCGCGATGTCTCCGACAAGCGCGGCGAACTCCTTCGCCCGGGCAGACGCGGCATTGACGCGTTCCGCGGTCTGCGAAGACGCCGTCGTCGCCGACTGGGATTTCTCGTTGGCGGCGCCGACGGCGGTGAGGATTTCCTGGAGGTTGCCGTCGATCAGGTCGGCGACGCGCGCGCGCATCTTTCGTTCGTCGGCGGCCTTGGTGACGTCGGACGCATAGGTCACGACCTTGAACGGCCGTCCGTCCGGATCGAGGATCGGGTTGTAGGACACCTGCAGCCAGACCCGCTCGCCGTCCTTGCCGACATAGGGATACTCCCCGGACTGGAACGAACCGCTGCGGAGGTCCGCCCAGAATCGCCGGTATTCCGGGGACGCGGCGATCTTCTCGCTCACCATCCCGGTGTGCGGTCGACCGACGAGTTCCTCGCGGGTGTAGCCGACGATCGCGAGGAAATTGTCGTTGATGTCGAGGAGCGTGCCCTCCATGTCGTATTCGGCGACGGCTTGTGCCTTCCGGATCGCTTCGATCTGGCCGCGGTGATCGGCGTTGCGGATCGTCTGCGGCGTGATGTCTATGGCGTAGCAGACGATGCGCGAGATGGCGCCGTCGATGCCGTGGATCGGCGTGTAGAACGCGCGAACCCAAGAGGCGCGCCCGTCCCTCCCGATCAGCTTGCCCGTAGTGGTCATCGCTTCGCCGTTGCGAAGCCGCGACCAGAATGCCACGTAATATTCGCTGTTCGCGTAGGCCGGATCCACGAGATGGGCGTGGGGACGTCCGAGCAGGTCCGGCAATTCGTAGCCCGTCGTTTGCCGGAAGATCCCGTTTGCATCGACGACCGTACCGTCCGGCGCGATCTCGACGATCGCCTGCACTTCCGACAGTGCGTCGATCCGCGATCCTGCGTCGAATGCATGCAGAAACTCCGGACCCGCCTCGGTGACGATCTCGACGACCGATGCGACCCGTCCCTTACGGTCGGTTGCCGGGAGGAGCGTCGAGAGTAAGGTCATTGTCCGGCCGTCTTTTCCTGTTGTCTGCAGCCGTTGTGTCTGCGCGTTGCCGCGGAGCGCCGACGTCCATGCGCTCCCGGAGGCGCGTTCAACCTGTCCGCCCGTCAGCTCGCTGTATCGCGCGGTCGCGCGTTGCAGGCGTCCTTCCACATCGTACTCGGCGGCGGCGGCACCGTTGTCCAACGCGTCGAACACGGATTTTGCCGATGCCCCGGTACGGCGCAGGATTTTTCGCAACATGACGTATTTCCCCCACTCGGCCGCCCCGTTTCGGCATGCCGTTGATGGCGATCGTGCAGGTGGAAGTTTAAGAAAGAATTGAACCGAGAAGTCTTGCGATTGTAATACCCACTTCGAATACACTCGGTATCTTTGCAACTATTGCCGTATTGTTTTGAATATTTTCATCTCTTGGCGCAACCCGCAATCCTCCGGGGCTGCAGCGGAAGGGGGTAGCGAATCGCCGCGATCACTTCCGCCGCTGCGACGGCCGCCTGACAACGGTTTCGACGTGAACTGCTGAAACGGCAACGGCGGCCCGGGTACGCTGGGCCGCCGCTTTCATGCCGACGGATCGCCCGGGGTTGGCGTCAGGGGTCCGTCATCGCCGTCTTGGCTTCATGCGCGCCCGAAGGTGCCGCACGAAATTCCTGACCTCAGTCCTGCAATCTCCGTGCCAGAAATATTAATTCCGCATTTTCAATAACTTAGATGCATGCGTCGAGGGCGCGTCGCCATGATTGTAAAATCTGCCGACGCACGATCCGAGATCCTCGGAACCGGGACGACGTATCCGCGACAACGCCTGTGAGTGCCTGTGAAAGAAAAATTTTCATATTCGAAATCCATAAAATCAAATTCCTCGTCTTACAAATACTCACATCGAATGAAGGGTTTTTCAAAACCGTATTCGAGGCGGTGAGTGCGCATATTTTTTTCATACCGGAGGTGATTCCAAAATGAAGTGCAAAACCGTTTTCGCTGCAGCGGCAATTTCGCTTGTCGCTTCTGTCGTTTCTCTGCCGGCAAAGGCTGCAGATATTGTCGATACCGCGATATCGGCCGGAAAATTCTCGACGCTCGTCGCCGCGGTCAAGGCTGCCGGCCTCGTTGAGACTCTGAAAGGCAAAGGACCCTTCACCGTCTTTGCCCCGACGGACGAGGCCTTCGCCAAGCTTCCCGCCGGCACCGTCGAAGCGCTTCTGAAGCCCGAGAACAAGGAAAAGCTCGTGGCCGTTCTCACGTATCACGTCATCCCCGGCGCGGTGATGGCGGGCGACATCGCCGGCAAGAAGATGGACGTCGCGAGCGTCCAGGGTGCGCCGATCATGGTCGACGCTACCAAGGGCGTGATGGTCAACAACGCCAGCGTGGTCGCCGCAGACGTAAAGGCGTCCAACGGTGTGATCCACGTGATCGACACGGTGATCCTTCCCCCCGAGAAGTGATCCGGGCCTGAGGAAATCCGGCCGGTTCCGGGTATCCGGGCCGGCCGGAAATCCGTTTCGGGCGGAACTGCGTATACCTGCTGGATGCCGGGCGGAAACCCGGCAGGGCAGGAGGGCGGCGATGACACCGGTTGCAGCGATGACGGACGACGCGGAGCGGCCGGCGCTACCGACAATTGCGACAGTCACGCCGCTGCACCCGTCGACAGCGAATGCCGCAAACGACACCGGCGCGGCGGCCCTTGCGAATTCCCTGATTGCGGTGGGTGCACGTGCCGACCGAGAAGCCTTCCGGACGCTGTTCCGATACTACGCGCCGCGGATCAAAGCCCTCATGATCCGGGCCGGCGCCAGACCGCAGGAGGCGGAAGAAGTGGTGCAGGAAACGATGGCGCTCATCTGGCGCAAGGCGGCGTTGTTCGATCCGGCGAAGGCGTCGGCGTCTACCTGGATCTACACCGTGGCGCGGAACAAGCGGTACGACCTCCTGCGCCGGGAGAACCGGCCCGAACTCGATGCAGACGATCCGTTCTTCGCGGGCGAGGCCGAGCCCGACGGCGAAGATGTCTACGGGGCAGCGGAGAGGAGCGAGATCATCCGGAAGTATCTCGATATCTTGCCCGAAGAGCAGCTTCTCCTCGTGCGCAAGGCCTTCTTCGAGGACATGACCCATCAGGCGATCGCGGCCGAGCTCGACATACCGCTCGGCACCGTGAAATCGCGCATCCGGATCGCGATGCGCAGCCTGAGGGAGAAGCTGGACGGAGTACACCTATGATTTCCCATCATCCCGGCGAGGAAATGCTCGTCGAGTACGCAAGCGGCAGCCTGCCCGCACCGGAAACCCTGATCGTTTCCGCCCATGTCGCGATGTGCCCCCGCTGTCGCCGCCATGTTGCGCAGCTAGAGGCACTCGGTGCCGTCCTGCTCGAGACGGGCGCGACGGCGCCGCTCGAGGACGCTGCGTTCGACCGCCTGATGGCCCGGATCGATATAGAACGGGCGCCCGCCGTCGTCCCCGGCCCTGCTATCGATACCGAGACCAGCGAAGCCGTGCCGGCGCCGGTGCATGCGCTTCTTCCGGCCGGATTGCGGTCGCTCAAGTGGCGTCGGTCGGCACCGGGGATCGAGGAGGCTGCGCTGAGGCCCTACGGCGGCGCCCGCGTGTCCCTTCTTCGTATCCGGGCCGGACAGCGCGTGCCCCGGCACACCCACGGCGGCAGCGAGTTCACTCTTGTCCTTTGCGGCGGATACAGCGACGGTGCGCTCCATTTCGGTGTGGGCGACATCGCCTCTGCCGATGCCTCCGTCGATCACGCCCCCGTCGCGGATACCGGGACCTCCTGCCTTTGTCTTACGGTGCGGCTCGGCTCGACACGCCTTACAGGACCCATCGGACGCCTGTTGAACCCCCTGATGCGGCAATCCGCCTGAACCCGGGGAATTCGGTCGGCTCGGACTTCCAATCTTCAGTGCCCGTGGCATAAAGGGGGCCTTACAGACACGGGAGTACCCTCGGGATGGACGCCTCGTCCGGACAGCGCACCTATCGCGACCTGCAGCAGCACCTCGAAGAGCTGAAGGCGCGCAACCTGCTCTATGTGATCGACGAGCCGGTGAACAAGGACACCGAGATGTCGCCGCTGGTGCGCTGGCAGTTTCGCGGCGGGCTCCGCGAGGCCGAGCGCAAGGCGTTCCTGTTCCGCAACGTCGTCGATTCGAAGGGCCGCAAGTACGATATCCCCGTGGTCATCGGCGCGCTCGCCGCCAACCAGGACATCTATGCCGCCGGCATGGACACCACCGTCGACCAGATCGGCGCCAAGTGGGACCAGGCGATCGCCCATCCGGTGCCGCCCCGCGTCGTCACGTCGGCGCCGTGCCACGACGTCGTCATCGAGGGCGAGGACCTCCTGAAGGAGGACGGAGGCCTTGTCCGTCTGCCCATTCCGCTGTCGACGCCGGGCTTCGATTCGACGCCGACGCTCGCAGCGACCAACGTGATCACGCGCAATCCCGATACCGGCACCCAGAACATGGGCACCTATCGCGCCGGGCTGAAGGCTTCGAACCGCCTCGTCGTCCGCATGGCGACGCGCGTCGGCGGAGCCGAAGGCTACATGCACTGGAAGATGTACAAGGCGCGCGGCGAAGAGATGCCGTGCGCGATCGTGCTCGGCTGCCCGCCGCTGGTCGCCTTCATGGGGCCGCAGAAGCTTCCGATCGGCATGGAAGAGCTTTCGGTCGCGGGCGGGCTCGCGGGCGAGCCGATCAACATCGTGAAGGCGCGCACCGTCGACCTCATGGTCCCGGCCGAAGCCGAGCTCGTCATCGAAGGCTATGTCGACACCAGGCATCTCGAACCCGAGGGTCCGTTCGGCGAGAGCCACGGCCACGTCGCGCTCGAGGAGATGAACCTGCCGATGCGGGTGACCGCGATCACCCACCGGAAGAACGCGGTCATTCCGAACTACATCAGCCAGGTCGCGCCGTCCGAGAGCTCGGTGATCAAGCGCGTCGCCTACGAGCCGCTGTTCAAGGCGCATCTCCGCGACCATCTCGGCATCAAGGGCGTGAAGAAGGTCTCGCTGCACGAGCCGCTCACGGGTCTTCTCCGCGTCACCATCATCACGCTCGAGCCCGAAACGCCGAGGACCGAGGTGTGGCGCGCGCTCTACGGCGCGGCAAGCTTCAAGGGCGACTGCGGCAAGATCACCATCGCGGTGAACGAGGACATCGACGCCGACAATGCCGACGCGATCCTGTGGGCGATGGGCTACCGTATGAACCCGTCCGAGGACGTCGCCGTCCTGCCGCATCGCGGACAGGGCCACGGGCCCCGGCGCGAGGCGAAGGGCGAGGAGGATTCGACGCTCCTGATCGACGCCACCATGAAGTCGCCGATGCCGCCGCTCGCGCTGCCGACAAAGCCCTACATGGAGGCGGGCAAGGTGCTGTGGCAGAAGCTCGGCCTTCCCGAACTGCGCCCCGAGTCGCCGTGGCACGGCTATTCCCTGGGCGACTGGTCGCAGGCTTGGACCGACGCGGCGAAGCGCGCCGCCGACAGCGACTGGCTGGAGAACGGCCGGCGCACGTTGCAGCGCCAGATCCCGGCCGATGTCGTCCCGGAGACCTCGGTGCGCGACGTCGAGGACGGCTGGGACGACGAGTTCGAGTGGAAGAAGCGCTAGGCGGAAGCTCCCATGACGCGCCCCTGTCCCGGGCCTGACTACGCGATCCGGCGTCCGAAGCGCGCGCCGCCGCCGAAGTCGTGCGACACGCAGGCGCACGTCTTCGGCCCGTCGGACGTCTTTCCCTATGCGGAGGGACGCGGCTATACGCCACCCGATTGCCCCGTCGAGGCCTATCTCAGGCTCCTCGACACGCTCGGGCTCGAGCGCGGCGTGATCGTCCACGGCAGCGCGCACGGATCGGACAACCGCGTCTCGCTGCACGGCATCGCCACCGCGCCGGACCGGCTTCGCGGCGTCGCCGTGATCGATCCTACCGACGAGGCCGTCGATTTCGACGCGCTGCACGCGGGCGGAATGCGCGGCGTCCGCCTCTCCACCATGCTCAAGGGCGCGGTCGGCAGCGAGCATCTCGAACGCATGGCCGAGCGGGTGAAGCCCTACGGCTGGCATATCGTCCTCCACGTCAACGACGCGAACGAGATCGCGGAACTGGAGCCGCGCATCCGCGCGCTCCCGGTGCCGCTCCTCGTGGATCATCTGGGCCGCGTTCGCGGCGGGCAGGGCGTCTCCTATCCGGGTCTGCAGGCGCTGATCCGCCTGCTCCGCGAAACCGATCACTGCTGGGCGAAGCTCTCCAGCTGGTACCGGCTGTCCGACGTGGGGCCGCCCTACGACGACATGACGCCGATCGCCCGCGCGCTGATCGAGGCGCGCGCGGAGCGCATCGTCTGGGGCAGCAACTGGCCGCATCCCATCCTGTGGGACCATCCGATGCCGAACGACGGCGACCTGCTCGACCAGTTCATGGATTGGGCGCAGGATGAAAATACCGTGCGTACGATCCTCGTCGACAACCCGGCGCGGCTCTACGGTTTTCCGAGTTGAGGGCCGCTTGAATTGAGAAGCGAATGACCGACTACACCAAGGACCAGTGGTCGCGGCTGATCTTCGACAAGCTCGCCGAGGCGGGCGTCACCCTGTTCAGCTATGTCCCCGATTTCGGCAACTCGACCATCGTCGAGATGGCGGACGCCGACAACCGCACGCGCACGATCCTCCTCAGCAGCGAGGAGGAAGGCGTCGCGCTCTGCGTCGGCGCGGACCTCGTGGGCGAGAAGGGTGTGCTCCTGATGCAGTCGTCGGGCGTCGGCAACTGCCCGAACATGCTGTCGCTGGTTCCGGGAGGGCGCTTTCCGCTCCTCATGGTGGTTACGATGCGCGGCGACTACGGCGAGCAGAACCCGTGGCAGTACCCGATGGGCCAGGCGGTCGAACCCGTCCTTCAGGCGATGGGCATTCTCACCATCCGCGTCGACCGTCACGACGAGCTCGACACCGCGGCGACGGCGGCGATCTCGGCGGCATTCAAGGCGGGGCAGGGCGTCGCGCTGATCCTGAGCCAGAAGTTCCTGGGCGCAAAAGGGTTCTGACGGAGAAACGGCATGGACATCACGCTCGACCGCCGCACCATTCTTCCCGACCTGCTCCCGGACCCGGAGAAGTATCTCCTCGTGGCTGGCCTTGCCGGTTCGGCGCGCGACCTCGCGGCCTACACGCAGGAAGCGGAGAACCTGATCACGCTCGGCGGGGCCATGGGCGGCGCGGTTCCGCTCGCCCTCGGCATGGCGCTGTCGGCGCCCGAGGAGGAGGTGCTCGTGCTGACCGGCGACGGCGAGCTGATCATGAATTTGGGGGCGCTCTCGACCGTCGCTTCGGTGATGCCGGACAATCTCTCGATCGTCTGCCTCGACAACGGCGGCCACGGCGAGACCGGTGGCCAGCCCGGCCACACGTCGCGCCGCACCGACCTGGCGAAGGTCGCGGAAGGCTGCGGCATCCCGTCGGTCATGACGGTCGTCGCCAAAGAGGATTTCGCTGCGGCGCGCCGCTTTCTCGAAGAGGCACCGGCACCGCGTTTCCTGCTCGTGCGGGTGATGGCCGGGCCGCCTACGGACTACCGGCGAAACTGGGATCTCGCCGAGTGCCGACTGCGTTTCAGGAACGCCTATCTCGGAAAGTGGCAGGCGGGCTAGGAGAACCCGGGCGGGGGAAGATGTGAGCGAAAAGACCGCCAGGACCGACCCCGCCTATCATCTGATGCCGCTTGCGCGGCTTTACGAGACGCTCGGTACGGGCGAAGGCGGCCTTTCTTCGGCCGACGCGACGGAACGCCTTGCGCGCTTCGGGCCGAACGAGCTCAAGGTGCGCGCCGATACGCCTGAGTTCGTAAAGTTCCTGCGCCAGTTCCGGAACTTCTTCGCGATCCTTCTCGTTGTCGGCGGGCTGCTCGCGCTCCTCGCCGAACGCCTCGATTCCGGTCAGGGCAACCTCTACATCGCCATCGCGCTCTTCGCCGTCGTGCTCCTGAACGCGGCTTTCACATACCTTCAGGAGTACAAGTCCGAGCGCATCATGGAGAGCTTCGAGCGCATGCTGCCGAGCATGGTCGAGGTTCTCCGGGACGGCGCCCGCGTCCGGATCCCGGCCCGCGATCTCGTGACCGGCGATGTCATGCTGCTGTTCGAGGGCGACCGCGTTCCCGCCGACGGGCGCCTGATCGAGGAGAAGCGCCTCACCGTCGACATCAGCAGCCTGACGGGTGAGAGCGAGCCGCTCCAGCTCGACACGCATGCCAACCATGCGGTCCTGCTCGAAAGCCGCAACATGGTTTTCTCCGGTGCACTCGTGCAGTCGGGCGACGCGAAGGCCGTCGTCTGCGAAACCGGCATGGCGACGCAGATCGGCCGTATCGTGAAGCTGACGAAAGGCGCCGAAGCGATGGAGACGCCGATCCATCGCGAGATCGCCCATTTCGTCCGTGTCATCAGCCTCATCGCCATCTCGCTCGGGGTCGTCTTCTTCATCGCGAGCGTTGCTCTCGGCAAGGGAACTATCGGCAGCCTGATCTTCGCGATCGGCATCATCGTTGCGAACGTGCCCGAAGGTCTGCTGCCGACGGTGACGCTCGCGCTGACCATGGCGAGCGGGCGGATGGCGGAAAAGAAGGCGCTGATCCGAAATCTCGAAAGCGTCGAGACGCTGGGCAGCACGACGCTGATCTGCACCGACAAGACGGGGACGCTGACGCAGAACCGCCTCGGCGTGAGCTCGGTCGTGTTCGGTGCGGATGCGTTCGCACCCGGGGACCGCAGCGTCGTCGACTCCCCGCTCGCCTCCCGGGCGTTCGAGACGATGGCGCTCTGCAACAACGCGGCGCTCACGGAGGCGGGCTACTCCGGCGATCCGACCGAGGGCGCGATGCTGGTCTACGTCGCGCGTCACGGTTCACTGGCCGACTACCACGGCTATGCGCGCCTCGACGAGGAGCCGTTCAGCTCGGCGAGCCGGCGAATGATCACGGTCTGCCGCCTGCCGCGCTCGCAGGACCGCCGCGCCTATCTGAAGGGTGCGCCGGAAGTGGTGCTCGCGATGTGCGACCGCGTGGCGGATGCCGCCGGAATCGTCGAGATGTCCGCCGAACGCCGGACGCGCGAGATGGAGCGCTTCGAGGCGATGGCGCAGAGCGGCGAACGCGGTCTCGCCATCGCCTGGCGCGATATGGGCACCGGTGAAACGGGGATGCCGGAGGACCGTTACATCTATGCCGGCCTCGTCGGCATGATCGATCCGCCGCGCCCCGAGGTGCCCGACGCGATCGCGAAATGCCGGTCCGCCGGTATCCGCGTCGCCATGGTCACGGGAGACTTCGGGCTCACCGCAGCCAGCATCGCACGCCAGATCGGTCTGTTTACGGGACCCGGCGTCGTGATCCACGGCGACGAGCTCGCGTCGTCGTCGAAGACGGAGCTGTCGCGTCTCCTCGATGAGCCCGAAATCGTATTCGCGCGCCTTTCTCCCGAGCAGAAGCTCGACATCGTGCGCGCCTTCCAGGCACGGGGGGAGATCGTGACGGTCACGGGCGACGGCGTGAACGATGCGCCGGCCCTCAAGAACGCCGACATGGGCGTCGCCATGGGCGTCATCGGCACCGACGTCGCCAAGGAGGCCAGCAACATGGTCCTCATGGACGACAACTTCGCGACCATCGTCGCAGCCATCGAAGAGGGCCGGACGATCTTCGACAACATCAAGAAGTTCATCGCCTACATCCTCACGAGCAACGTGCCCGAGATCCTGCCCTTTATCGCCTACGCGCTTCTCGACATGCCGCTGGCGCTGACGGTCGTGCTCATCCTTGCGATCGATCTCGGTACCGATCTCCTGCCGGCCTTGGGACTCGGGGCGGAAAAGGCGGAGACGGACGTGATGCGGAAACCGCCGCGCCCGCGGAGCGAGCGCCTCCTGTCCTGGAAACTGCTCCTGATGAGCTATGGCATCGTCGGCATGATCCAGGCGGCGGCCGGCTTTTTCAGTTTCTTCGTCATCCTCTATGCCGGTGGCTGGGAATGGGGGCGCGACCTCGCACCGCAGGACGAGCTCTACCGCACGGCGTTGACCGGCTTCTTCGCCTCGATCGTCATCTGCCAGGTCGCCGACGTGTTGATCTGCCGGACCCGGCGCCAGAGCATCCTCTCGGTGGGTATTTTTTCGAACCGGCTCATCCTTCTCGGCATCGCGGCGGAGCTGTCCCTGCTTGCCCTGATCGCGTACGTGCCCGCATGCAACGTCTTCTTCGGAACCGCGCCGCTCGCGCCGTGGCAGCTGGCGCTCAGCCTGCCCTTCGCAGCGCTGATCGTTGCGGGCGACGAGCTTCGCCGCGTCTTCGTCCGGAGAGGGAACCCATTCGTTCTGAAATGGCTGACCTGGTAGGTCAGAGGGTTTCCGGCATGGCGACGCCGACGGGCGAGGCGACGGCCTCCAGCCGCGACCAGGTGCCTGCGGGAAGCGGTATGCCGTTGCGGCGGCGGCGTTCGAGTTCGCGATCCCCGCGTTCGCCGGGGACGAGAAGTTCGTCGTACCCTTCCTGTCTCGGCAGCGTCTTGATCGCTTCGGCGAGCCGGTCGACCTCGCGCGCATAGGCGCCGACATCGGTGAAGCGCGCGATGTCGATGACGATGACGAGACCGTTCTGCATGTGCACGCGCCCGCCCGGCGCCCCCTCGAGGAACGGCGCGACGAGAGGGTTTCCGACCATCAGGCTCGTCAGGCACTCGAACATCAGCGAGAGCCCGCTTCCCTTCGGGCCGCCGAGCGATGTCGGCACAGACGCCTTTTCGGGGTCGGTCGTCGGGTTGCCCTCGGCATCGATCGCCCAGCCCTCGCCGAGCGTCCGGCCCGCATCGCGCGCGAGCACGATTTTCCCCATGGATTGGGTGGCCGTCGCCATGTCGAGCATCAGCGGCGCGTGGCGCGAGCCCGGCACGGAGATCGCGATCGGGCTCGTGGCGATGCCCGCCGCCCGCGCGCCGTGATAGGCCATGTTCGGCCGCGACACGGCGATTGCGATTCCTGCCATGCCCTCCGCCGCCGCTTCGAGCGTGAAATAGCCGACGGCGCCCATGTGCGTCGTCTTGCGTATGAGGCAGAGGCCGATGCCGACGTCGGAGGCCTTGGCGATGGCCGTCTGTGTAGCGAGGCCGAGCGCGACCGGTCCGAACGCCCGGTCGGCGTCGAGCACGGCGGCCGCCGGCGTGTCGACTGTTATCTCCATGCGCGGGCGGCAGTTGTTCACGCCGTTGTCGACCCGCGCGAGGTATCCCGGAATGCGCAATACGCCATGCGAATCGACTCCGCGTAGATTCGCCCAGACGAGGACGCGGGCGACGAGATCGGCGTCGGCGTTGGGCATTCCCTTGGCGCGGAAGAGGTTCGCCGCGAACGCTTCGAGCGCAGCCTGCGCGACAGTTCTGGTGTCGGTGCTCATTCGGGGTTCCGATTCCCTTTTCGGTTCCGGTATAGCGGGAGCGCGCGCGCCTGGTCCAGCGGTCGCACCCGGCCTCCATTGCATGCGGAGACAGGGTATGCGTAAACTATTGTGCAGTGCAGCGGAGAGCGAGATGGAAGACAACGTAACCTTCCGGTCGGGCAGCCTCAACCTGTCCGGCGTGGTGCACGTGCCCGATGACATGGCGCCGGGCGAGCGGCGTCCCGCCGTCCTCGTGCTGCACGGGTTCGGCAGCCGCAAGGCGGCGCAGAACGTCGTCGGCCCGACCAACATGTTCCTGCGCTGGGGCTACGTCGTGCTACGCTTCGACATGCGGAGCTGCGGCGACAGCGACGGCGAATTCGGCCACATCCTGTGCGAGGACCAGGTCGAGGACACGCGGGCCGCGGTCACCTTCATGCAGTCCCGTCCCGAGGTCGACCCGGATCGCATCGCCGTCGTCGGATCGAGCTTCGGCGCCGCCGTTGCGGTCTATGCCGCCGGGATCGACGACCGCATCAAGGCTGTCATCTCGTCGGGCGGGTGGGGCAACGGCGCGCGCAAGTTCAAGGGCCAGCATCCGACGCCGGAGGCCTGGGCGCGCTTCACGAAGATGCTGGAGGACGGCAAGCGTCACAAGGCGGAGACCGGCAAGTCGATGATGGTCGACCGGCACGAGATCGTGCCGATCCCGGAGCATCTCCGGAAGAACATGCCGGCGGGTTCGGTCCAGCAGTTCCCGGCCGACACCGCGCAGAGCATGTACGATTTCACCGCCGAGGATGTCGTCGGCAACATCGCGCCGCGTCCGCTCCTTCTCCTCCACAGCTCGGTCGATTCCGTCACGCCGACCGAACAGTCCGTCGAGATGTTCAAGCGCGCCGGCCAGCCGACCGATCTCCACCTCACCGCCGACACGGACCATTTCATGATGGCCGAGTCCAACACGCGCGTGATCCACATCATCCAGGACTGGCTCGCCAAGTATTTCCCGGCCAAGGTCGCGGTCGACGCCTGAGCGTGGCAACCCGCCTCCATAACGCCGGCGCGCCGGACAGCATCGCTCGCGAGCAGGAACTCGTCGCCCGTGCGCGTGATCTTGCGCCCGTGCTCCGCGAGCGCGCGCCGCAGGCAGAAAAGCTCAGGCGGCTCCCCGACGATACACACGCGCAGTTTTTGGAGGCCGGCTTTTACCGGACGCTGCAGCCCGCGCGGTTCGGCGGCATGGAACTCGATTACGGGATTCAGACGCTGATCGCGCGAGAACTCGCGAAAGGCTGCGCGTCGAGCGCCTGGGTGTGTGCGATCCTTGCCTGCCACGGCTGGGTCGCCGGAATGTATCCGATCGAGGCGCAGGAGGAGATCTGGGCCGACGATCCGGACGCCCTCGTCTCGACCTCTTTCCTGCCCGCGGGGATTTCTGCCGAGCGCCGCGGCGGCGGTCTCCGGCTGTCCGGGCGCTGGCGGTTCTCGAGCG
>JAYOEF010000006.1:0-57697 GCA_038106605.1 Alphaproteobacteria bacterium | reverse complement strand
AGCTTCTTGAGCTCCGGCCCGTGCTGCGGGCTGTTCTTGATCACGCTGGCCCAGCCGGCCTCGCGTGCCGTCGACAGCCACTTCTCGGCGTCGGCGCCGGTGAAGGTGATCGCCTCGATGCCCTTGCTCTTCTGGTCGGCGACGGCGTCGACCGCTTCCTTCTTGAAGCCCTGGGCGAGGCCTTCGTACTTGATCGCCATGTCGCCGAGGGCCTTCTGCTGGGCGGCGGTCAGCTTCTCCCAGGTGTCGAGGTGGATCACGAGGTTGATGTCGGCATCGTAGAAGCCCGGATCGACGCGGTACTTGGTGACCTTGTGCCAGTCGGGCAGCAGGCCCGTGACCGGCCAGCCGTAGCCCGCGACCGTGCCGTTCTCCATGTAGGTGTAGACCTCGGCGATGGTCGAGCGCTGCGTCGTCGCGCCGAGCGCGGTGAAGAACGCCGTGTAGATCGGCGCCACGCGGAGGTGCAGACCCGTCAGGTCGGGCTTGTCGATCTTCTTGGAAAGATAGAGGTGGAACGGAATGTAGGCGCCGATGCGACCCAGGAAATGGAGGCCCTTCTCGCGATGCAGCTTGTCCATCAGGGCGAAGCCGCCGTTCTTGCGGAGCTCTTCGTTGCTCTTCTCCGCGAGCTTCATCGCGTCGACTTCGGTCAGAACGTTCTGATAGTAGGCGCCCGTGCAGCTGACGAGGCCGTAAACGCCCTTGCTGGCCTTCTGGACGAGGGTGAACGGGCTGCCGATCGCGGGCGCGCCGCCCACGTAGTTGATCTTCACGCCGGCATTCGCCTCGTTCATCGACGGGACGAATTTCTCCATCGCCTTGGAGAAGTACGTGCCCTTCGGGAAGCAGCTGGCCGCCGAGAGCGTTGCATCGGCTGCGGCCGCGGTGCCGGAATAGGCCGACGCGGCCACGGCGAGGGCGAGTCCGGAAAGGATCTTCTTCATTGTGATACTCCCTAGTGTTGAAGCCCGGCGCTTATGTCTGTTCTGCGGCGCCGAATCCTGACGTTTCAGTCAGTGAGTGTAGCGCATCGTGCGCGGTGCGCAAACGGCTGAACGGCAACGCAAAACGGTGCATGCGTCCGCAGTCCGCCTTGACAGCGGTGCGGGGCGTCCGGACAGTCTCTTCATGAACGGCGGCGCAATGAATGATCCCCGATGAATGATCGGCATCCGATGATCCGGCTCCGCCGGGTCAACAAGTGGTTCGGCGATTTCCACGCGCTGCGCGACGTGAGCCTGGACGTAAATGCAGGCGAGCGCGTGGTCGTCTGCGGGCCGTCGGGCTCCGGAAAATCGACCATGATTCGCTGCATCAACCGCCTCGAGGCGCATGACGAAGGCGAGATTCTCGTCGACGGCGTCGCGCTGACCGACGATCTCCGCGATATCGCGGCGGTTCGGGCGGACGTCGGCATGGTGTTCCAGCAGTTCAACCTGTTCCCCCATCTTACCGTCCTGCAGAACCTCACGCTCGCGCCAGTGCGCGTCCGCGGCCTGGCGCGCGCCGAGGCGGAGGAGATCGCTCGGCACTATCTCGGGCGCGTCCATATCCCGGAGCAGGCGGAGAAATACCCCTCCCAGCTCTCCGGCGGCCAGCAGCAGCGCGTCGCGATCGCCCGCGCGCTCTGCATGCGCCCCAAGGCGATGCTGTTCGACGAGCCGACGTCCGCGCTCGACCCCGAGATGATTTCCGAGGTCCTCGACGTCATGGTCGAGCTTGCCGAGGAGGGCATGACCATGATCGTCGTCACCCACGAGATGGGCTTCGCGCGGCGGGTCGCCGACCGGGTGGTCTTCATGGACGAGGGCGAGATCGTCGAGACCGCGCCGCCCGAGACGTTCTTCTCCGCCCCCGAGAACGCCCGGACGCGGCTGTTCCTGAGCCAGATTCTGTCGCACTGACGGCGCCAGCCGCTAAAATCCCGCCGCTAACGACCCTACGGAAGGACGTCCCAATGACCGCCATGATCGGCAAATCCCCGCTGCGCAAGGAAGACCTCCGGCTTCTCACCGGGCGGGGCCGCTATGCCGACGACACGGTCGAGGACGGGCAGGCGGTGGCGCACATGGTCGTCTCGCCCCATGCGCACGCGCGGATCCGGGCGATCGACGCGTCGGCGGCGCTCGCGGCGCCCGGCGTTATCGCCGTGCTGACCGGCGCCGACTGGCTCGCCGATGGGCTCGGGCGCATCCCGCACGGTCTCGTCTTCTCGAGCCCGCCCGACATCACGGTGCAGAACCGGGACGGCAGCCCGAAATACATCGCACCCCACTTTCCCCTTCCGGCCGACAAGGCACGCCACGTCGGCGAGGCAGTCGCGATGGTGATCGCGGAGACCAAGGCGCAGGCAAGGGATGCGGCGGAACTCGTCGAGGTCGACTGGGAGCCGCTCGCGCCCATTGTCGATACCGCGAAGGCGGCCGAAACGGGATCGCCCGTCGTCTGGGACGATCTCGGCTCCAACGTCGCGATCGACGCCGATGTGAACGATCAGGCCCGTGTCGAGGCGGCTTTTGCTGCTGCCGCGCACGTGGTCCGGCTGAAAACGCCGCTTACCCGGGTCATCGGTGTGCCGATAGAGCCCCGCTGCGCCGTCGGCACGTTCGAAGGCGGGAAATACACGCTCCAGACCACTGCCGGCGCGGTCATCCGCCTCAAGAACGAGCTTTCCTCCATCTTCGGCGTCGAAAAGGACGACATGCGCGTGATCGTCCGCGATGTCGGCGGCTGCTACGGCCCGCGCAACGCCCTCTATGTCGAGCATCCTCTGGTGCTTTGGGCGGCGAAGCGCGTCGGCCGGCCGGTCAAATGGACCGCCGACCGCACCGACTGCATGCTCACCGACTATCAGGCGCGCGATCTCGTGGTCGATCTCGAGCTCGCGCTTGCTTCCGACGGCAAGATCTTCGGGTTCCGCACGCGCAATATCTCCAACATCGGCGCCTATACGGCCTCCTGGCTGCCGCTCGTGAAGGGCATCGGCATCTCGACCGGGCTCTATGATGTCGGCGTCGCGTACGCCAATGCCGTCGCCGTGCAGACCAATACGCCGCCGACCTATCCCTACCGCAGCTCCGGCCGGCCCGAGGTGATGTATGCGCTCGAACGCCTCCTCGACATGGCGGCCGAGAAGGTCGGCATCGACCGGGTCGAGATCCGCCGCCGCAACCTGATCCCGGCCGCCGCGATCCCGTTCACGAATGGCTTCGGCATGATCTACGAATCCGGGGACTTCCCGGCGGCCTACGAGGACGCGGTGGTGCTGTCGGACTGGCAGGGCTTCGAGGCGCGGCGCGCGGAAGCGCGGGCGCGCGGGCGGTTCCGGGGCATCGGCATCGCCAACTATGCCGACCTATCGACCGGCTACCCCAGGGAATGGACCGAGATGGAGGTCCGTCCCGACGGGCGGATCGAGGCGCAGATCGGGACCATGGCGACCGGGCAGGGGCACGAGACGACCTTCGGCCAGATGATCTCCGAGGTCCTCCAGGTGCCGTTCGAGGCCATCGACGTCCGTTACGGGGATACTGCCCGGGTGAAGGAGGGCGGCGGCACCCATTCCGGGCGCAGCATGCGCATGGGCGCGATCGTGCTGTGCGACGCGAGCGCGAAGCTGGTCGAGCGCGGCCGGCGCATCGCGGCGCATCTGATGGAAGCGGCGCCGGCCGACATCGAATACGCCGATGCCGCGTTCACGGTGGTCGGCACGGATCGCCGGATCGACCTGTTCTCCGTCGCCCGCGCGGCCCACGAGCGCGCCGATCTGCCCGACGACCTCAGGGGACGCTTCGCCGAGGAGGCCGATGTCCACCTTCCGACCGCGATCGTCGGCTCGGGCAGCCATGTCTGCGAGGTCGAGATCGACACCGATACCGGCGTGGTCGAAGTGGTCGAATGGACGGCGGTCGACGACGTCGGCCGCGCCATCAACCCGATGACGCTCGACGGCCAGACCCACGGCGGCGTCATGCAGGGGATCGGCCAGGCCCTGATGGAGGACTGCGCCTACGACAAGGACACCGGCCAGATGATCGGCGCGACCTTCATGGACTACGCCATGCCCCGCGCCGACACCGTGCCCGCCTTCCGCACCGCCTTCCACGAGGTCCCGACGGCGACAAACCCTCTCGGCGTTAAGCCCGGCAGCGAGGGCGGCACGGCGGTCGCGCCCGCCGCCGTCGCCAACGCCATCGTCGATGCGCTCCGGGAGCTCGGCGTCACGCACATCGACCTGCCGGCGACGCCGGAGCGCGTATGGCGGGCTATCGCGGACGCGCGTTGAAGCTGCCGAAACGGTCCTACCTGTAGCGGTCGACGAGGCCGACCCAGGCATACTTCGCGAGGCCCACCGCCTCGCGCACCCGGTAGAAGGCGAGGCGGAGCGATCCCTCGCCCTGCGCGCGGCTCGGCGCGCCGTGGAATTCCGCGGGAATGCGGGCGAGCGCGGCATAGAGCCGGCAGCGCCGGATGTGGAAATCGTCGGTGACCACGTGGAGCTCGGCGATGCTCATATGCTGGATTAGAAATTTTGAATTCTGTAAATTTTGTCTTGTAGTTAGAGAATTTTCTTCAAGTAATATATCGCTTGAAGAAATGCCCTCTGCGACCGCCATGTCGCGCATGACGCTAGCCTCCGAGGGGCCATACTTTCCGACGCCCCCTGACATGACGAGGATGCTGCCTTCGAGCGATTTGTGAAGAGCGACGGCGTGCCTTACCCGCCGCTTCATCGGCGGGCTCGGCCGTCCGTCCGGCAGCACCGCCGCGCCGAGGACGACGATGGCGCGGAGTCCGCGCTGCCCCTGCGGCGGGGCCTCTGAGGGAGGCGACGACGGGTCCATGGACCGGAGTGGTAGCCGATCCGGACGCCGTCGTGAAATGCCTTCGAAAATGATATGGAGAGCGGTCTTAACCGCAATGCGTGCCGCGCGAAGATGCCACCCTTTCGTTTGCCGCTCCGCCCCGCCGCCCGCCGCCTTGCGTACGGGCTGATCGTTCTTCTTGCGCTTGCGTCACCCGGCCTTTCCGGGGGGAACGTTTCGGCCGCTCCCCCGCTCGCCGCGTATGCACTCCCCGATGGATCGGTTGCGCCCATCTGCGGCGAGGCGCACGACGAACGGGACGGGGAGCGTTTCTGCCGTCAGGGCTGCGAACATTGCGTGGTTTCCGGGGCGCCCGGCCTCCTTCTTCCGGAACGGTTCGCGCATCCCATCGTCTACGCACCGGGTCCGGACGCGGCTGTCGCCGCAATCGGACAGCAGGCCCGGCGCCCGCCGCTCGAATCGCGGCGGTCCGCACCGCCGCGCGCGTCTCCGTCGGCCTGACCCCCGACGTCCCGGCAGCGCCGGGCCAGAAAGCCCCCAATTTCCGCGATGCCGCCGCGCTGCGCGTCGCGTCCAGCATTTGACGAAGGATCGACCATGTTCGCGAAGTCTCCGATCACGAAGACGATGTATGCCTCCCTGTTTCTCGTTTCTCTCACCTGCGGCGCTGCGGCCCAGCACGCGCACGGCAGCGGTGCAGGGGCCATGTCGCAGAAGCCCGAACTGAGCGCGCCCCTCCATCAAGGAGATGCGGCCGAGATCGCACATATTCTGATGGCCCAGTTCGACCGGCCCGACGCGCGGCTCTCCGTCGCGCCGGTCGCGGTTGCCGGCGAATGGGCGGTCGCGGGCTGGGCGCAACAGGCCGCGGGCGGCCGCGCGCTTCTCCGTAAGGGGGCGAAGGGCTGGGAAATCTGGCTCTGCAGCGGCGCGAGCCTGAAACAGGTCGCTGGCCTCGCGGGCTCCGGAGTGCCGCACCCCGACGCCGAAAAGATCGCCGCGGCGCTCGAGCATGACGAAGCTGTGCTCGGGGCCGCCCGGATCGCCCAGTTCGACAGCTTCCAGGGCACGATCCTCATCGGGGCCGGCGGTCAGCACGGACACCCGGGAGCCCATGGTGGCGCTCACGGTGGCGGGCATGGCGGCGGAGATGCTCCCGCGCACGGACACGGCGCCGCCGACGGGAAGCACTGATCGTTGTTTCCGAGGCAGGGCGGCGGTGTACCCGCCGCCCGTCTTCCGGTCAGTCGAACCGGATGTCGCGCTTTTCGAGGAAGGCGCGCATGCCTTCGCGGGCGTCGTCCGACGTCTGGGTCAGGGCCGAGGCGAGCGATTCCACGAAATAGCCCTCGCTCTCGCCCATGCGGTCGATGCGCTGGATGGCATGCAGCATCATCTTGTTGGCGAGGGGCGCGTTGCCGGCGATGGTCTCGGCGAGCTCCATGGCCTTGCCGAACGCCTCGCCCTTGCTGACCAGATAGTGCGACAGGCCGAGCTGCTGTCCTTCCTCGGCGTTGAGGCGGCGGCCGGTCAGCATCATCTCGGTCATGCGGCCGGGGCCGATGATGCGGGCGACGCGCACGCTGGCACCGCCGCCGACATAGATGCCGCGGCGTCCCTCGGGAAGCTGGTAGATCGTCGACGGCTCGGCGACGCGGACATGGGTCGTCGTGGCGAATTCGAGGCCGCCGCCCATAACCGCGCCGTGCATCGCCGAGACCACGGGAAGGCCGCCGTACTGGACGAGGTCGAACGTCCGGTGCCAGTAGCGCGAATGCTCGAAGGCGTCGGCGACGTCGCGTTCCTTGTGCTCGGAAAGATCGAGCCCGGCGCAGAAATGATCGCCGTTCGCCCGCACGACGACGACGAGCGCCTCTTTCGGCGGGGCGGAGAAGAACCGGTTGAGATCCTGGATGAAGACGTCGCTGACGGCGTTGCGCTTTTCCGGGCGGTTCAGCGTCAGGACCGCGATGCGGCCCCGCATTTCGAGGGTCAGGAACTTCGAGTCGAATTCCGCCACGGCAACGCCTCCGGATCGCACTGGACAGTCGCACTGGACAGTCTGGGTGTGGCCTCTATAAGTGGCCGGAGACGCGGTGTAAACTGCGCGAAACAAGAACAGACACCGGGAGAGCAGGGGATGGACATCAAGGGCCATGCCGCGATCGTTGCGGGCGGCGCGTCTGGGCTGGGCGCGGCGACGGCGCATGCGCTGGCGAAGGCGGGCGCGAAAGTCGCCGTCCTCGACGTCAATATGGATGCGGCGACGCAGACCGCGCTCGAAATCGGCGGTCTCGCCATTCCGTGCGACGTCACCAACGCCGACGATGCCGCGAACGCGGTCGAACAGGCCTCCGCCGCCTATGGCATTCCCCGGGTTCTCGTGAACTGCGCCGGCATCGGGCCGGCCGAGCGCATCCTCGGCCGCGAAGGTCCGCAGCCGCTCGACCATTTCGCCCGCTGCATCACCATCAACGTCATCGGTACCTTCAACATGATGCGCCTCGTCGGCCAGCACATGAGCAAGGCGGAGCCCCTCGATGCGGACGGCGAGCGCGGCGTGATCGTCAACACCTCGTCGGTCGCCGCCTATGACGGGCAGGTCGGCCAGGCCGCCTATTCGGCATCCAAGGGCGCCATCGCCTCTATGACGCTGCCTGCCGCGCGCGAGCTCGCGCGCTTCGGCATCCGCGTCGTCGCCATTGCGCCCGGCGTGTTCGAGACGCCGATGCTCCGCGGGCTGCCGCAGCCGGCGCAGGAATCCCTCGAAAAGGCGACGCCGTTCCCGTCGCGCCTCGGCAAGGCCACGGAATACGCCGATTTCGTCATGGCGATTCTCGCCAACAAGATGCTCAACGGCGAGGTCGTGCGTCTCGACGGCGCGCTCCGCCTCTCCCACGGCTGACGCGGGGAGGGGAAGATGGCGGACGGAAAGGCCAAGCTCGCCCAGGTCAACATGCGCCGGTTCGGTGTGTCGGTGGAGACGCGCGAAGGCGGGGTTTCCATCCTCCGCTGCGAGGAAGAGCTCGGCCCCGTGCCGGCCAATCTCATCGAGATCCTGCGGGAGCGGGCGGACCTCCATCCCGACCGCGATTTCCTGTGCGAACGGGATTCCACGGGGGAATGGCGCCGGGTGACCTATGCCGGGGCGCGCAAGGCCGCGGATTCCATCGCCCAGGCGCTCCTGACCAACGGCCACGGGCCCGACCGGCCGGTCGCGATCCTTTCCGACAACTCGGTCAACCAGGCGCTGGTCATGCTGGGCGCGATGACGGCGGGCGTCCCGGTGATGCCGGTCTCTCCCGCCTATTCGCTGATGAGCAGCGACCATGAGAAGCTCAAGGCGGTGATCGCGCACAACGACCCGGGCCTGATCTACGTCGAGGACCCGGAGCCCTTCGCCAAGGCCATCGCCGCCATCGACATGAGCAGCCGCCAGCTTCTCGTCGCGAAGGAGAGCAACCGCACGCCGGGCGCCCAGCTCCTCGCCGACTGGCTCAAGGTCAAGCCGACGCAGGCGGTCGAGGACGCGCTCGCCAAGGTCGGCCCCGACACGGTCGGCAAGATCCTGCTGACGTCGGGCTCCACTGGGCTCCCGAAGGGTGTGCTGAATACCCACCTGATGATGGTCTCGAACCAGGTCGCCATTGCCCGCGTCTATCCGTTCCTGCAGGACGAGCCGCCGGTCTTCCTAGACTGGCTGCCGTGGAACCACACGTTCGGCGGCAACCACAATTTCAACATGGTCCTCTACAACGGCGGCACCCTCTACATCGACGAGGGACGTCCCGTGCCGGGCCGGATCGAGGCCACGCTCCGCAATCTCCGGGAGATCGCGCCGAGCCTCTATCTCAACGTTCCCCGGGGCTTCGACCTGCTTATTCCTCTTCTCGAAAAAGATGAAGGAGCGCGGGATAACCTGTTCAAAAATCTGAAAAAATTCTTTTTCGCCGGTGCTGCGCTGCCGCGCAACGTCTGGGAACGGCTCGATGCGCTCGCCATCGCCGCGCGCGGCGAGCGTATCCCCATCACGGCGTCGCTCGGGTCCACGGAGACCGCGCCGGCGGCGACCTACATGAACTGGTTCCCGGAGTCGTCGGGCAATATCGGCCTGCCGCTGCCGGGAAGCGAATTGAAGCTCGTGCCCAACGGCGACAAGCTCGAGATCCGCATGCGCGGTCCCAACATCACGCCGGGCTACAACAAGCAGCCCGACCTCACGGCAGAAGCCTTCGACGAGGAGGGTTTCTTCCGCATCGGCGATGCCGGCCGGTTCGAGGACCCGGACGACCCGTCGCAGGGCATCGTGTTCGACGGACGCGTGGCCGAGAACTTCAAGCTGATGACCGGCACCTGGGTCCATGCGGGCCAGCTCCGGCTTCTCGCCATCGCCGCGGCCGCGCCGATCATCCAGGACGCCGTCGTCACCGGCCAGGACATGGAGGAGGTCGGCCTCCTCGTGTTCCCGAGCGTGCAGGGGTGCCGCTCGGTGTGCCACGTGGCGGCCGACGACCTGCCGATCGAGGAGCTGATCCGCCGGCCCGAGGTGCGGGAGACGCTCCGCGCCGGCCTCAGGAACCACAATTCGGCCAATCCGGGCAGCTCCACGCGTATCAAACGCGTTCTCCTGATGGCCGAGCCGCCGCAGATCGACGGCAGCGAGATCACCGACAAGGGCTACATCAACCAGCGCGCGGTGCTGACGCGGCGCGCGGCGCTGGTCGAACGGCTCTACGCGGGCGAGGGCGACGACGTGATCGTCATCGACTGAGACGTGATCGAACAAGACGGGGCCGGGTTCTCCGGCCGGGATTTATTGGAAGAAGGAGCGAAGGGATGAAAGCCACCATCAATGGCTTCGGCATGAACTACGAGATTTCGGGGAACGAGAAGGGCCCCTGGCTGACGATGGTCAACTCGCTGGCCACCGACATGCGCATGTGGGAGCCGCAGGTCGCCGCGCTTTCGGCCGATTTCCGCATCCTGCGCTTCGACAAGCGCGGCCACGGGAAATCCGACGCCCCGGCCGGCCCCTACAGCATGGACGATCTCGCCGCCGACATCGTCGCGCTCTGGGACCATGTCGGCGTCGAGAAGACCCACTATATCGGCCTGTCGATCGGCGGCATGGTCGGCCAGGGGCTTCTGCTCAAGCACGCCGACCGGCTCGGTCCGACCGTGCTCACCAACACGATGTCGGTCTGCGGGCCCCAGTTCCAGGCCGCCTGGGACCAGCGCATCGCGGTCGTGGCCGAGAAGGGCATGGCCGGCGTGGTCGAGGGCACGATGGAGCGCTGGTTCACCGAGGGCTACCGCAACTCGGGCGCCGCGCCGCTCGCCACCGTGCGCCAGATGATCGCGAACACGTCGGCCGAGGGCTATACCGGCTGCGCCCGCGCGATCCAGAAGCTCGCCTATCTCGACCGGCTCAAGAACGTCGACCATCCGGTGCTCCTGATGGCGGGCGCGCATGATGGCGGCACGCCGGAGGCGGGCATGGCGCTGATGCGCGACCAGCTGAAGGGCTGCGAATATCACGTCCTCGACGCCGCGCACATCGCGAACATCGAGAAGGCGGACGAGTACAACGCGCACGTGAAGGCGTTCTTCGCCAGGCACTGACCGGTAACGGCAACCCTCCGCCCCCCGGAAGGACCGGGCGGGCGGGGGGCTCAAGAAAACACAAGGGGGAACGGAACATGGCGGAAACCGTAGGCTCAATCGGGCTCGGGATCATGGGCGGCGCGATGGCGCGGCACATGGTGAAGGGCGGGTTCCGGGTCGTCGGCTACGACCTTTCGGCCGACGCGCTCGAAAAGGCGCGTGCCGACGGCGTCGAGACCGCGGGATCGGCTGCGGCGGTCGCGGAATCGGCCTCGGTCATCGTCTGCTCGCTACCGAACCCCGCGGCGCTTCAGGCCATCGCGGCGGAGATCGCGGGATCGGCGGCAAAAGGCTGCACGATCATGGAGACCAGCACCTTCCGCGTCGCCGACAAGGAAGCGGCGCGGAAGACCCTCGCCGATGCCGGGCACACGCTCCTCGACTGCCCGCTGTCGGGCACCGGGCAGCAGGCGCAGACGGGCGATCTCGCCGTCTTCACCAGCGGCGACAAGGCCGGCGTCGAGAAGTGCCTTCCCGCCATTGAAGCCTTCAGCCGGGAGAACAAGTATTGCGGCGAATTCGGCAATGGCAGCCGCATGAAGTTCGTCGCCAACCACCTGGTCACCATCCACAATGTCGCGGCGGCGGAAGCGATGGTGCTCGGCATGAAGTCCGGCCTCGATCCGCACCTCATCTACGACGTCATTTCCACCAGCGCCGGCACCTCGCGCATGTTCCAGGTCCGTGCCAAGATGATGGCGGACAACGATTACGACGATGTCGGTATGTCCAACCGGCTCTACCAGAAAGACCTCGACATCATCACGGCCTTCGCCTCCGAAGTGCACTGCCCCGTCGGCGTGTTCGCCGCCTCCGTCCAGCCCTACCGCGCGGCGCTGGAGCAGGGGCTCGGCGAGAAGGACACTGCGGCGGTCTGTGCCGTGCTCGAGGACCAGGCGCGCGTGAAGCGGAAGGACTGACCGCATGGCCGATCTCTTCTCCCCCCTCGAGATCGGACCGTTCAGGCTGCCCCATCGCGTCGTGATGGCGCCGATGACGCGGAACCGCGCCGGTGCGGGCAACGCGCCGACCGCCATGAACGCGCTCTACTACCAGCAGCGCTCGGATGCGGCCTTCATGATCACCGAGGCGACGCAGGTCTGCCCCGAGGGCATGGGCTATCCCGGCACGCCCGGCATCCATTCCGACGCCCAGATCGACGGCTGGCGCGAGGTCACCGACGCCGTCCACGAGGCGGGGGGCCTGATCTTTCTCCAGCTCTGGCACACCGGGCGCATCTCGCACCCGGACCTGCAGCCGGGCGGCGCGCGTCCCGTGGCGCCGTCGGCGGTCCGGCCGGACGGCAAGGCGATGACGCTCACCGGCATGAAGCCGTTCGAGGAGCCCCGCGCGCTCGCCGCCGGCGAGATTCCCGAAGTGGTCGAGCAGTTCGCCGCGGCCGCCCGCAACGCGGACATGGCGGGGTTCGACGGGGTCGAGATCCACGGCGGCAACGGCTATCTCCTCGACCAGTTCACCCGCGACGGCTCCAACCGGCGGGACGACGACTGGGGCGGATCGGTCGCGAACCGTTGCCGTTTTCCGCTCGCCGTGGTCGATGCCGTCGTCGCCCACTGGGGCGCGGACCGGGTCGGATATCGCATCTCGCCGTTCCAGGCCTACAACGACATGGCGGACAGCGATCCCGATGCCACGTTCGGCTATCTCGCGGTCGAGCTCGCGAAGCGGAACCTCCTTTATCTCCACACGGTCGAGCAGGGCGCGGCCGGCACGGGCGAGGGCGACGCGTTCCTCGAATCCCGCAAGCCCCTGTTCCGGAAGCTCCGCGAGACCTGGCCGAAGGGCCTGATCACCAACGGCGGCTACGACCGAGCGAAGGCGGAAGCGGTGATCGGTGCGGGCGAGGCGGACATGGTGGCCTTCGCGGCGCTGTTCCTCGCCAATCCCGACCTGCCGGAACGGCTCCTGAAGAATGCGGCGCTCAATCCCGGCGACCGCGCGACCTATTACGGCGGCAAGGAAAAGGGCTATACCGACTACCCGTTCCTCGAAGCCGCCGACTGAGGAAGGGAGGCACGCATGAAGATCGGATGGATCGGGCTCGGCCAGATGGGCCTGCCGATGTCGTCGAACCTCGTCGCCGCGGGCCACGAGGTGACGGGCTACGATCTCGACAGGGATGCGGTCGCGCGCTTCGCCGCGGCGGGCGGCAGGGCGGCGGCCTCCATCGCGGAGGCCTGCGCCGGCGCCGAGGTCGTGTTCTCCTCGATCCCCGACGATCTCGCGCTCCGCTGGGTCGCGCTCGCCGCCGGCGGCGTCATCCCGTCCTCGGCGAAGGGCGCGATCTATGTCGACATGAGCACGGTCTCGCCCGACGTTTCGCGGGAGGTCGCCATCGGCGCACGGAACCGCGGGATCGCTTACCTGCGCGCGCCCGTTTCGGGCAGCGTCGGGCTCGCGAAGGCGGGGACGCTCACCGCTCTCGTCTCCGGCCCGGAGGAGGCGTGGGCGACCTGCGCGCCGCTGTTCGACCGGCTCGCCGCGAAGACATTCCATCTCGGCACCGGGGAGCAGGCGCGCTACCTCAAGCTCGTCATCAACAACATCATCCATGCGACGACGGTCGCCATCGCGGAATCGCTGGCGCTCGGCCGCAAGGGCGGGCTCGACTGGGAGCAGATGCTCGATGCCATCGCCGCCAGCGCCATCGGCTCGCCGCTGCTCCAGTACAAGAAGGCCCCCCTGAAGGCCCGCGACTTCTCGCCGGCCTCGTTCGTCACCACCTCGGCCAAGGACCAGCGGCTCTTCGTCGAGGCGGCCGGGGACGCGGGCGTGCCGGTCGACATCGCCGACACGGTCGCCGACGTCTTCCGCCAGATGGTCGAGGCAGGCGACGGGCGGCTCGACTTCTTCGCGACCGTTCTCCGCACCGAGAAGGCCGCCGGGCTCGGCGAGGTCTGATCCCGTGCCGCGCCCCGAAACACCCGACATCCCCTGAAACGGACCGCCATGCAGGATTTCATCTACCAGGCGTTCGCCGCCCGCGTCGTGTTCGGCGCCGGCAAGGCGAGCGAAATCCCCGCCGAAACCGAGCGCCTCGGCGCGAAATCGGTGCTGCTGGTCTCGACGCGCTCACAGGCTGCCGTTGCCGACGCTGCGGCCAAGGCGCTTGGCGAACGCTGCACCGCGCGGATCGGCGAGGCGGTGATGCACGTGCCCCGCGAACGGGCCGATGCCGCGCTCGCGCTCGCCCGCGACAAGGGCTGCGATGCGCTGGTCGCCGTCGGCGGCGGCTCGGCTATCGGTCTTGCGAAGGCGGTCGCGCTCGAAACCGGGCTCCCCATCGTCGCCGTACCCTCGACCTATGCGGGCTCCGAGATGACCGACATCTGGGGCATCTCCGAAGGCGGGGGCAAGAAGACCGGCCGCACGGTGAAGGTGGTGCCGAAATCCGTGATCTACGATCCCGATCTCACGTCCTCGATGCCGGCGAAGGTCGCAGGGCCGAGCGGCATGAACGCCATCGCGCACTCGGTCGAGGCGCTCTATGCGCAGAACCGCAATCCGGTGCTGTCGATGATCGCGGAGGAGGGCATCCGGTCGCTCGCGCGCGGCCTTCCCCCGGTCTGCAAGGGCGCGGCGGACGCGGACGGAAGGAGCGATGCGTTCTACGGCGCCTTCATGTGCGCGCTGGCGCTGGCGACGGCGACCATGGGCATCCATCACAAGCTCTGCCACGTGCTCGGCGGGACGTTCGGGCTTCCGCACGCCGAGACCCACACCATCGTCCTGCCGCAGGCGACCGCCTACAACGCCGAGGCCGCGCCCGAGGCGATGACGGCGATTTCGCGGGCTTTAGGATCGAAAGGGGCGGCGAGCGGGCTGTTCGATCTTGCCGAGAAAGTGGGAGCGCCCACGGCGCTCTCGCAGATCGGCCTCAGGGAGAGCGATCTCGACCGCGCGGCCGACATCGCCACGGAAGCGCCGTACTACAATCCGCGGCCTGTCGAGCGTGCTGCGGTGCGGAAGCTTCTGGACGACGCCTTCCACGGCCGCCGGCCCGCCTGAGGCCGGTTTTCCCGGTTCTCCGAAGGGCATTTAAGATCGTTTCGGGGGGGCGATTACGTCTTGCGCGAGTCTCGCCTTGCGTGAAATGATCGGACGATAAACAAATAAATCACATACGGGAGGAACTATCATTCGCGCTCTCGCCAAGATCGCGTCTATCGCGGCGGTTGCAGCACTCTTCTCCGCCCCCGCGTTCGCCCAGAAGTCGATCAACCTGACGGCGATGGACGGCTATCCGCCGAAGGCGTCCTGGGTCCGCGACTTCATCAAGTTCTACATCCCCGAGGTCGACAAGCGCCTCGCCAAGGACGGCAAGTACAAGATCAATTGGAACCAGGCGTGGGCCGGGCAGATCGTAAAGACCCGCCACGTGCTGGAGGGCCTGCAGCGCGGTCTCGGCGACATCGGCATCGTCACTTCCGTGTTCCACGCGGACAAGGTGCCGCTGCAGAACCTGACGTTCGTGACGCCCTTCGTCACCGCCGATCCGCTGCTCGCGACCCGCGTGATGGACGACATGGCGAAGGAGTTCCCGCAGTTCGCGGAGGGCTGGAAGCCCTACAACCAGGTCTATCTGACCAACGGCTGCGTGCTCGATTCCTATCAGATGTTCTCGAAGACCGAAGTCACGTCGATGAGCGGCTACAAGGGCCAGAAGATCGCGAGCGCGGGCATCAACCTGCGCTATCTCGAAGGTCTCGGCGTCGCCGGCGTGCCGGGATCGCTGGTGAACTACTACAACATGATCAAGACCGGCGTGGTCGACGGCATCATGCTGTGGCCGGAGTCGGTGATGCAGTTCAAGATCGTCGAGGTCGCGCCCTACATGCTCAAGGCCGACATCGGCGCGGCCTGCTCGAAGTCGATCACGATGAACCAGGACAGCTGGAACAAGCTTCCCGAGGAAGTCCGTAAGGTGATCGCCGACGTCGCCATCGGGTATCGCGACGTGGTGGCGAGCAACGTCAAGAAGTCCGGCGCGGGCGCGCTCGAGGCTTACAAGAAGAAGGGCGGCAAGGTCGCGATCCTGCCCGACGACGAGCGCAAGAAGTGGACGCAGAGCATGCCCAACGTCGCCAAGGAATGGGCCGAGGGGCTCGAGGCGAAGGGCATTCCCGGCAAGACGATCCTCGCCAAGTACATGGACCGGATGCGGGCGGAAAAGCAGCCCATCATGCGCCATTGGGACAAGGAATAGTCCAGGGCGTAGTCCCGGAAGCGGACGGGAAGTCTCGGTTTCATGAACGAACAGGCAGCGTCGGCCCCGTCCGAGGGCGGGGCCGACACCTTCTTTGACAAGGTCATCCGCACGCTCAACGGCATCGGCACGCTCTGGATCCTCGCGCTCCTGCTGCTGATCAACGCCGACGTGCTCGGGCGGAACCTCTTCAACCACCCGATCTCCGGCGTCATCGAGATGATCGAGCTCTCGATGGTTGCCATCGTCTTCCTCCAGCTCGGCGACGCCACGCGCGTCGGACGGCTGACGCGGTCCGACGGCTTCTTCGGCCTGATCCTGCTGAGGAGGCCCCGCATCGGCTACGTCATGGGTGCGATCTTCGACTTTCTCGGCGCGCTCTTCATGTTCCTGATCCTCTACGGCTCGTGGCCGCTGTTCCGGAACGCCTGGGTCCGCGATTACTACGTCGGCAACGAGGGGTTGCTGACAATCCCGGTGTGGCCGGTGAAGCTGATCCTTCTGATCGGTACCGTGATCACGCTCGCGCTTTTCGTCGCCTTCGTCATCCGTTACGTCCGCGCCTTCCGCAATGCGGGACGCTCCGCATGATTCCCGTCGAAATCGGCATCGCGTCGGTCGTCCTCATCGTCGTCCTGATTTATGCCGGGCTCTATATCCCGGTGGCGCTCGGGCTCGTCTCGTTCCTCGGCGTCTGGATCATCCGGGACGACATCCAGCAGTCGATCAACCTCCTGTCGCTCGCCGCAGCCGACACGGTGTCGCATGAAGTGTTCGCCAGCGTGCCGCTGTTCGCGCTCATGGGGCTCGTGGTCTCCAAGGCGGGGCTCGGCAACGACGTCTATCAGGTCGCCAACTTCCTGTTCTACAAGGTGAAAGGCGGCCTCGGCATCGCCACCGTCGCGGCGAACGCGGTGTTCGCCGCGATCACCGGATCGTCGATCGCGTCGGCCTCGGTCTTCGCGCGCATCTCGGTGCCGGAGATGCGGAAGTTCGGCTACACGACGCGCTTCTCGGTCGGCGTGGTCGCCGGATCGTCGGTCCTCGGCATGATCATTCCGCCGAGCGCGATGCTGATCATCTACGCGATCACGTCCGACCAGTCGATCGGCCAACTCTTCCTCGCCGGCATCATCCCGGGAATCCTCCTCGCCGCGGCCTACGCTGCCGCCATCATGGTCATGGCGCGGCTCTGGCCGGACTTCGTCGGCGGCCACGGCGTCGTCGAGACGGAAGTCGACGAGGCCTGGCTGGACCTGACGTTCTACGACGTTATTCGCCGCCTGATGCCGGTCGTGTTCCTCGTCGTCGTCGTGCTCGGCGGCATCTACGGCGGCATCGTCACGCCGGTGGAGGCGGGCGCGGCGGGTTCGCTGGTGGCGATGCTGATTGCCGCCTTCCGCCGCTCCATGAGCTGGGCGGACTTCTGGGACTGCCTCGTCGAGACCGGCCACATCACCGCCTCGATCCTGTTCCTGATCATCGCCGCCTCGATCTACAGCCGCATGCTCGGCGTCGCGGGCCTTCCGACCATGTTCGGCGCGTGGCTGGAGTCGCAGGACCTCGGCATGTGGGCGCTGATGGCGATCTACGTCGTTCTGCTGCTTCTGCTGGGCACGATCATCGACACCGCCTCGATCATCCTGATCGTCGCGCCGCTGTTCCTGCCGGCGGTCGAGGCGCTCGACCTCGACCTCGTCTGGTTCGGGATCATCACGGTGATCGGCGCCGAAATCGGCCTCCTCACGCCGCCACTCGGAATCTCGTGTTTCGTCATCAAATCAACGCTCAACGACCCGACGATCAAGCTCTCCGACATCTTCATCGGGGCGCTGCCGTTCGCCGCGATCATGCTCGCGGTGCTGATCGCGCTGATCGCGTGGCCGTGGTTGAGCCTTGCGTTGATCTAGGCCCGTCCCGCAACTATTCTCCGCGCTACACAGCGCCCCGGGCGGGCGCGGAACCGGACCAAGGGAGGTTCTTCCGATGCGCAATCTGACCGAACAGAACACCACCGACGTCGTCCTCAAGGCCTGGTCGAAGAACCCCGACCCGCGCTTCAAGGAACTGATGGACGCGATGATCCGCCACCTCCACGATTTCGTGCGCGAGGTGCAGCTGACCGAGCAGGAATGGGCGGCGGCGATCAAGTATCTCCATGAATGCGCCGACATTTCCTCGCCCGAGCGCAGCGAGTTCATCCTGACGTCGGACGTCCTCGGCGTCTCCTCGCTGGTCGACACCATCAACAACCGCCGGCCCCAGGGCGCGACCGAGAATTCGGTGCTCGGCCCGTTCTACATCCCGGAGAAGGGCGATCTCGGCGAGGTGCCGGTGGTCGAGGTCGGCGGCGACCTGATCGGCGAGCGCAATGCGGACGGCATCCCGTCCTACGTGCGGGGCGTCGTGAAGGACGCGAAGGGCAAGCCGGTCAAGGGCGCGCAGCTCGATTTCTGGCAGAACGCGCCGAACGGCCTCTACGACGTGCAGGAGCCGGAGAAGGGCTACAACCTCCGCTGCCGCATGTTCACCGGCGCCGACGGCCGCTTCGCCTTCACCACGACGAAGCCGCTGCCCTACACGATCCCGCTCGACGGGCCGGTCGCGGTCATCCTGAACAAGGCGCGGCGCAACGTCTGGCGGCCCGCCCATCTCCATGTCCGCATCGAGGCGCCCGGCTTCGAGACGCTGACGACGGAGCTCTTCATCGAGGGCGACGATTATCTCGACAACGACGCCGTGTTCGGCGTGAAGGACTCGCTCGTCCTCGACTGGAAGATGAACGACTCCCAGGCCGAGGCCGAGAAGGCCGGCATCTCCGCGCCGTTCTGCGACATCGAGTTCGATTTCGTGCTGAACCCGGCGGCCCAGGCCGCCCAGGCGGCAGAGTAGGCGGCGGTAGGCGCGGGCCGGAATGCACGCGACCGGCGTCCGCCAGGAGATCGTCGACCGGGTTCTCGCGCGCCGCGGGCGGTATCACATCTTCGATGCCCTCGCGGCATCGGAGACCGCCTTCGTCGTGATCGACATGCAGAACCTGTTCTGCGAGCCCGGTGCGCCCGCAGAAGTCCCTGCGTCCCGCGGCATCTGCGCCAATATCAACCGCATGGCGGCGGAACTCCGAGCCCGCGGCGGTCTCGTGATCTGGATCACGAGCGCCACGACCTACGCCAACGGCAAGTCGGACTGGGAGACCTTCATCCGCAACTTTGTCGCCGCCGGCGTGCAGGAGCGCACCATCGAGGCGCTCCGCCCCGATGGGCCCGGCGAGACGATCTGGCCCGAGCTCGACGTGCGGGACGGCGATCTCCGCATCCGCAAGAACCGCTATTCGGCGCTGACGCCGGGAGCGTCGATCCTGCAGAGCGTGCTGCAGAGCCACGGCATCCGCCACGTGCTGATCGGCGGCACCAAGACCAACATCTGCTGCGAGAGCACGGCGCGCGACGCGATGATGCTCGATTACGGCGTCGTCATGGTCGAGGACTGCAACGCGGCCCTTTCGGACGACGAGCACCGCGCGGCGCTCGAGAACGTCATTCAGCAGTTCGGCGACGTGATGACCGTCGACGAATGCGTCGCCGCGCTCGACCGCAAACCGAACTGAAGCCATGAGCGACGACAGGAAAGGTACCGCGGTCGTGATCGGCGCGGGCGACGCGCTCGGCGGCGCCATCGCCCGGCGCTTTGCTCAAGGCGGTCTGGTCGCCGTGCCGTCGCGGCGCAAGATCCTTCCGCTCGGCGCATTGGTCGCGGAGATCGAGGCGGCGGGGGGCGCGGCCGAAGGCGTGCCCTGCGATGCGCGCGACGAGGACGACGTCGTCGGCCTGTTCGATCGGGTGGAACGCGAGATCGGCCCCGTCGAGGCCTGCGTTTTCAACACGGGCGCCCAGTTCCGGAGCCCGATCGCGGACATGACGGCGAAGATCTACCGCCAGGTCTGGGAGAGCGCGGCCTTCGCCGGCTTCCTCGTCGGGCGCGAGGCGGCGCGGCGCATGCTGCCGCGGGGCAGGGGGACGATCCTGTTCACGGGCGCGACGGCAAGCGTCCGCGGCGGCGCGGAATTTGCCGCCTTCGCCGGCGCCAAGCATGCGCTCCGCGCTCTCGCCCAGTCGATGGCGCGCGAGTTGGGGCCCAAGGGCATCCATGTCGGCCACGTGGTGATCGACGGCATGATCGAGTCCGCGGCCGTCCGCGAGAGGTTTCCGGACGCCGCGGCCGCGCTCCCCGAGGATGGGATGATCGATCCCGCCCACATCGCCGAAGCGTACTGGACGCTCCATTCCCAGCCGCGCGACGCCTGGACCTTCGAAATCGACCTCCGGCCCTACGCCGAACGCTGGTAACCCCCGGCTCATCGCGCAGCTGGCGCCGGACCGCGCCTTTTGTTAAATAGTGGACTTAGTCAACTATTAGTCACGCCGCATTACATGGGGCGCATATCATGGGAAAGACGGCGGCCAAGGCGGCCCCGGAAGCGGCGGAACTCGCGGGCCAGGTGGCGGAAATCCGGGCGTTCAACCGGTTCCACACGGTGCTGGTCGGCGCGCTCGACCGCGGCATCCTCGCGAGCCCGTTCTCGCTCACCGAGGCGCGGGTGCTCTACGAAATCGTCCATCGCGGCGAAGTGGCGGCGGCGGACCTCGTCCGCGATCTTGGGCTCGATCCTGCCTATCTCAGCCGCATCGTCCGGCGCTTCCGCACCGACGGGCTGATCGCTTCGTCTCAAAGCGCGGAGGACGGTCGCGCGCGTATCCTGTCCGCGACGAAGAAGGGCCGGAGCGCGCTTGCCCGCCTCGAAGCCGCATCGACCGAAGAGGTTGCCGCTCTCCTCGCGCCCGTGACGCCCGAACGGCGGCGCGATCTCGTCTCTGCGATGGCGGCGATCCGGGACATTCTCGACCCCGCCGGGCAGGGCGGCGAGCCGTTCGCGCTCCGGCCCTTCCGGCCGGGCGATATCGGCTGGATCGTCCATCGCCACGCCGTCCTTTACAGCCGCGACTACGGCTGGGACGGCACGTTCGAGGCGTTCGTCGCGGGCATCGGCAAGGAGTTCGTCGAGAATTTCGATCCCGCGCGCGAAGCCTGCTGGGTCGCGGAACGCCACGGCGCGATCGCGGGCTCGGCGACGGTGGTGAACGGCGGGGACGGGACGGCGAAGCTCCGGCTACTCTATGTCGAGCCGTCGGCGCGCGGGCTCGGCATCGGCAGCCGCCTCGTCTCGGAATGCATCGCCTTCGCCAAGGCGAAGGACTACCGGAAGCTCACGCTCTGGACCAACGACATCCTGGCCTCGGCGCGGCGCATCTACGAGGCGGCGGGATTCCGCCTCGTCTCCGAGGAACGCCACCGGAGTTTCGGCAAGGACCTCGTCGGCCAGTACTGGGAGCTGGATCTCTAGCCGGCCTATTGCCGGGTTCGCAGCGGGCTGAGCTGGACCAGGATCACGGCGGCGAGCGGCGCTGCGAGCCCGATCAGGGCGACGGCAATCAGCAGCCAGCCGAGCTCGCCGTAGTCCGCCGGCACAGTGACGGCCCCGGTCGCGCGGTCGCGCACCTCGCGGGCGACGTGGAAGATCTCGTTCATGTACTTGGTCCCGAGGCTCGCCGCCGACAGCGCGAGATTGGTGAAGGAGGCCATGACCGCGAAGAACGTCGCTTTAAGCTTGGGCGGGGCGTTCTTCGCGATCCAGGCGAGCATCGGGATCATCGCTATCTGGCCGAGCGGGCTCTCGATCGCCGTGTCGAGGATGGCGATGAAGCGCGCATCCACGATGCCGCCCGACCAGCCCGCCGTCCAGTGATGGAGGCCGTAGTAGAGCCCTATGTTGGGGATCGACAGCACGGCGCCCGCGATCGTCAGCAGCACGACGACATAGGCGATCGACCGGGTCGCCATCAGGGGCCGCAGGACGATCATCCCCAAGATCGTCAGCACGGACGTGATCAGCGACAGGACAGAGAGGAACTGCTGGTCGAAGCCGAGCACGTCGATCTCGAACCAGGAGGCGCCGGGGCCGGGCAGGGGGACGGCGCGGAAGACGAAGATGATCACCGCGGTGCCGACCAGCGCGCCCCGCACGGCCGGGTCGATCTCGCGGAGCAGGCGCTGCATCAGGAAGAGGACGATGGCCATCGATCCGCAGAAAATGATCTCCTGCGCGAACGGAACGTCGCTGAGCCCCATGACGAGGGTGAAGGCGACGAACAGGGCGCTGCCGCCGAAGATCCACCAGTTGGGCTCCGTCGGCTCGGCGGGCGCGTAGAGGATTTCGCGGATCCGGGCCGCGTCGACGCCGCTCTCGCGCATGCGCCGTGCGCGGAGCCGCAGCGTGAGCGAGCCCAGGATCACACCGGCGACGGAGATCGCCGGGATCGCGAGCGCGAGCAGGTAGATGTCGGCATAGATCGCGGCTTTCTGCGCCTCCGACATTTTCTCGACGCCGCGGAACATGGCGATATTGAGGACGGCGACGGCGACGAGCCCGCCGATGATCGCGAAGCGGCCGAGCGTCTGCATCGTCGTGTGCATCGCCCGCACGGTCTCCTCGGGGAACGGCTTGCCCTCGATATCCGTCTGCGGCACCGCCTCCACCGTCATCGCGTCGGCGACGACGTCCTGGATCACGTAGCCGGTGGGCGACAGGAGGACGCTCAGCACGTACCAGGCACCGACCGGCATGATTTCAGCCATCGCATGGGTGTGGGCGATCAGCGCGTACATGATGGCGATGCTGACGGCGATCAGCCCGGCGCCCGCATAGACGAGGAGGGACTTCCAGCGCCACATGATGTCGACCAGATGGCCGAGCGGCATCTTCATCGCCCACGGAATACCCGCCCAGAAGGAAAGCGAGGCGAGGAACGCGGCGGAGAGACCGAGATAGTCCTTCACGAAGAACGTGCCGACGATGGCCGTCAGGCCGGAGACGCCGGCGGCGACGTAGACCATCAGCGGCGGCAGGTACGACCAGCGGAACTGGCGCCCCAGATCGAGCACCGTTTCGTCGAACCAGCGTCTGAGCGCGGCGGAAGTCATGTTGCGGAAACGTGTCCTTCGATGCCTCGCCGGATCATAGCTCTACCGTCGGAATCGTGCGCGGAAACGATGCGCGAAACGGCCGATAAAGCGCTGACAGGCCAGCGGAAATAAGCAATATTCGGACATCGCAATACGTCTATCAAACAGATACGCCATCGAACAAATAAGGAGGAGCAGCAGATGATACAATTCCGTCATATCAAACCGGCGATGGTCGCCGGCCTTACCGCGGCGGCGCTCGTGTCGGGCGCGGGTGCCGCAACGGCCGCCGACACCGACTACATCCTGAACACCGCTTCGACCGGCGGCACCTACCATCCCGTCGGCACCGCCATCGCCACGCTGACCAAGGTCAAGCTGCTGCCGAAGGAGAAGTTCAGCCTTACCGCCGTCAATTCGGCCGGCTCGGGTGCGAACATCCAGGCGATGGGCGCGAAGACCGCGCAGTTCGCCATTCTGCAGGGGCTTTTCGGCTCCTACGCCGCGACGGGTACCGGCTCGGTCACCGCGCCGCAGAAGAACGTGCGCTCCGTGACGATGCTCTGGCAGAACGTCGAGCAGTTCGTCCTTGCCAACGAATTCGTCAAGACCGGCACCATTTCGGACCTGATCCCGCTCAAGGGCAAGGGCAAGGGAATGGGCATGGGCGCGAAGAACTCGGGCACGCTCGAGTCCAACCGCGTCCTACTCAAGGGCCTCGGGATCGACATCGAAAAGGACTACAACCTCGTCTATGCCGGCTTCGGCCCGACCGCCGACGCGATGGCGGACGGCAAGATCGTCGGCGCCGGCCTCGGCGCGGGTCCGCCCACCGGCGCGCTCACGAAGCTGATGGCGGCGAATTCCGGCAAGTTCACGCTCCTCTCGGTCACCGCCGACGAGGCGAAGAAGGTCGACGGCGGCCGCAACCTCTGGGTTCCCTTCACGATCAAGGCCGGCACTTATCCCGGCCAGACGAAGGACGTCGTGACGGTGGCGCAGCCCAACTTCCTCGCGGTCAACGACGACGTCTCCGAAGAGCACGTCTACAAGCTGACCAAGTCGATCTACGAGAACCTGCCGTTCCTTCAGGCCATCCATGGGGCGACCAAAGTGATGAACCTCCAGTCCGCCCTTGCGGGTCTGCCGGTTCCGCTGCATCCCGGCGCGGCCAAGTACTACAAGGAAGCCGGTCTCGCCATTCCCGGGCACCTGATGGCCAAGTGAGGACAGTCGGGGCGATCGCTCCGACGATCCGGGCAACTCCGGTCGGCGGCCGCTTCGCGCGGCCGCCGATCTTCCGACCGGGGCATTGGACATGAACTCTGAAGCGCGGCCGCCCGAACCGTCCGCCGACGCGGCGCCGACGGAAGGATTCCGCGAAGGCATCTTCGATCTCGACCATGCGCTGCGGCAGGGGCCGCGGTATTGGCCGACGACGGCCGCCATCGTGCTGTTCGGCGTCTGGCACGTCGCGACGAACCTCTTCCTGAACGAACCCGGCATCTGGCAGAACGCCATCCATTTCGGCGGCTTCGCCCTTTTCGCGGCGATTACCTGGTCGATGTTCGGGCAGCGCGCCGACCGGCCGTGGATGATCGCGGTCGACATCGCCTACGGCTCGCTGGTCGCGGCCTCGGCGGCATGGATCGCGTTCGTCGAGGACGATCTCTATGCCCGCACGCTGGCGAAGACCGGGCAGGGCTGGCAGCTGACGACGCTCGACTGGATCGCCGGCTGCGTCGTCATCTTCGCCGCCGTCGATCTCACGCGCCGGCTCACGGGCTGGATCATCCCGGTCCTGATCATTACCGCGATGTCCTACATCCTGTTCCTCGGCGAGTGGCTGCCGGGCGCGTTCCGCGCGGCCAGCCTGCCGGCGAGCGACGTGCTGTTCCGCTCGCTCTACAACGACGAGGGCATGTTCGGCACGATCACCTCGATCTCGTCGGCGAACATCGCGCTCTTCATGATCTTCGGCGCCTTCCTGATCGTCTCCGGCGCGGCCGATTTCGTCATCGAGTTCGCGAAGATCGTCGCGGGCCGGTTCCGCGGCGGCTCCGCGCTCGTCGCCGTGTTCGCCTCTGCGCTCACCGGCACGATATCGGGCTCGGCGGTCGCCAACACGGCGTCGACCGGCGTCTACACCATCCCCCTGATGAAGGCGAACGGGTTCCGCCCGAAATTTGCCGCTGGCGTGGAAGCCGCCGCGTCGACCGGCGGGCAGATCATGCCGCCGATCATGGGCGCGGGCGCCTTCGTCATGGTCTCCTATACCGGGATCCCGTACGGGACCATCGTCCTCTACTCGATCGTCCCGGCGATCCTCTATTTCATGTCGATCGCCTTCATCGTCCGCATCGAGACGATGAAGCACGGCATCGGGATCGAACAGGCCAACGTCGTCGACCGGGCGAAGCTCCGGGCGGGCGCGCTAAACTTCATTCTGCCGCTGGGCGTGATGACGTACATGCTGGTGACCGGCCACACGCCGAGCTATGCCGCCTGCCTCGCCATCGGCACCAATATCGCGACCAGCTGGCTCACGCCCAACCGCATGACGCCGCGCCGCATCTGCCGCGCGCTGATGCTCGGCATGCGGACGTCGATCCTGACCGCCGTGCTGCTGGTCGCCGTCGGGCTGATCAACAATGCGGTGACGACGTCCGGCGTCGCCAACACCTTCGCGCTGATGATCGCCCAGTGGTCGCAGGGATCGCTTCTCTTCGCCCTGATCCTGATCGCGCTCGCCTCGCTGGTGCTCGGCATGGGACTGCCGGTGACGGCGGCCTATATCGTGCTCGCGATCCTGTCGGCCCCGGCGCTCGCCGGGATGCTTGCGGACGGCATCGTCATCGAGCAGCTCGTCGCCGGCATTTCGGATCCGGTGAAGGCGGCCATGTTCGCGCTCGTGGATTCTCCGCTCGCGGCGAAGGTCGGGACGGGCATGACGCCGGAGGAGGCGCACAGCCTCGTCGCCTCGCTGCCGTTCGAGCTCGCCGTCGTCATCCGCCCGGCACTGGTCGACCCGGCGACGATGACCACATTCCTTCTGACGGCGCACCTCATCATCTTCTGGCTCAGCCAGGATTCGAACGTCACGCCGCCGGTCTGTCTCGCGTCGTTCACCGCCGCCGGGATAGCCGGGACGCCGCCGATGGCGACGGGCTTCGAGTCATGGAAGATCGCGAAAGGCCTCTACATCGTGCCGTTGATCTTCGCCTATACGCCGATGATCGGCGGCAGTCTTATGGAGGTCGTCCATATTGGCTTCTTCGGCCTGTTCGGAATCTACGCGTCGAACGCGCTGATCCAGCGCTATTCCGAAGGCCGGCTGGCTTACTGGATGTATCCGGTCCTCGTCGCCGGCGGCGGGGCCGCCTTCTGGCCGCTCGAGCTCTGGATCAACATCGCTGGCGCGGTCGCGGTGTCTTCCGTCTTCGTCCTCACGTCCCGGCAGGGCAGGCGCCAGGCGGCGGGATAGGCGCCGGCTCGATAAACGCGGGACGGGGCTATTTCGGCGAGAGGCGGCGGACGAGGTCCTGCCGGTAATGCTGCGGGACGCCGAGCGCGAGCGCCTTGCGGAACGCGGCGCGGGCGAGGCCGTCCTGTCCGCCGTCGGCCTGCGCGACGCCCAGGTGGTACTGCACGCCGCCATCGTCCGGAACCGCCGCGGCAAGCTTCGTGAGCAGGGCGATGGCTTCCGGTGTCTTGCCGGTCTTGTGCAGCATCCAGCCCCAGGTGTCGATGACGGCGGGCACGCGCGGCGCGAGTTTCACCGCCTTCTCCATCTTTTCCCTGGCACCCCCGAGATCGCGGCCGAGGTCGAGATCGGCGAGCGCCGAATTCGACAGTGCGATCGGATTGTCCGGGAAGCGGGCGACCATGCGCCTGAAGATTTCCGAGGCGTAGGCGACGTCACCCTGCGAATAGCTGAGACTACCCACGCCGAGCAGCAGGTTGGGGTCGGTCGGGTTGTGCTCCAGCCCCTCGCGCAGGACCGCGAGCATCGCCTTGTCGCCCTTGGTGTCGTGGGAGAGGTCGGCGAGCATGTGCCATGCGCCGGCATTGGTCGGGTCGATCGTCACCGATTTCCGCATCGACATCTCGGCCTCGGAGACGCTCTTTTCGCCGCGGAGCACGATGGCGCGCATCAGGTGCGCCTGGGCGACGTCGGGCGTCGCCGCGATCACCCGGTCGAGCAGCGAGATGGCGTCGGCCTTGCGGCCCGACTGGACGAGATTTTCCGCGAACAGGAGCGTGATCGCGGTGTTGCCGCCGGTGGTCGCGAAGCGCTCGAGGACACGCGTCGCCTCGGCCGGCTTGCCGGCCTTGACGAAGCCCTGCGCCATTTCGCCGAGGATGGCGGCGCGATTGTCCTTCTCGGCGGCCTCGGCTGCCTTGGCAAACGCGTCGGCTGCACGGCGAAGATACTTCCGCTCCATGTCGATCCGCGCCTGGGTCAGATGGATGTCTGCCGCGGCCTTGGGGTGGGCGCCGAGAGTTTTCACGAGAAGGGCGGTCGCGGCATCCTCTTTGCCCTGGGCGGCGAGAAGACGGGCGCGCGCCAGCGTGGGGCCTGGATTGTCTGGCGGTACAAGCGGATCGAGCCGGTCGAGCGCCTTCTTCGCATCGTCGAGCCGACCCTTTGCCATGTAAGCGTCGACGAGGTTGAGGAAGATGCGGTTGTTGACGTGCGGCGCCGCGACCTTGGCGAACTCGGGCGCGAGGAGGGCGATCGTATCGTCGTGGCGGCCGAGACGGTAGTAGAGGACGGTGAGGCCGATGAAGAGTTCCGTCCGGTTGACCTTTCCTTCGAGTTCCCTGGAATTCAGGCGCTCGTAGATGGAGAGCGCTTCCGGGTTGCGGTTGAGGACGGCGAGGAGCCAGCCGTAGCTGGTGAGCGCGAGGACGTTGTCGGGCTCCTGTTCGACCGCGAACTGGAGGTGGGGTGCGGCGTCTGCGAATTTCTGCTGGTTGAGAAGGACGACGGCGAGGCGGAGACGGAGCGAGACCTGCTGGGGCGCGGCGGCCGCGCCCTGCCGCAGGAGCTTCTCCGCCTGCTCGTTCTGGCCCTCGTTCAGGAGAAGCGTGCCGAGGATCTCGATCGCCTGGATGCTGCCCGGAACGGCCTGGAGGAAAAGCACGAGCTTGCGCTTGGCGATTTCCGCACGCCCCGCCTTGATGTCGGCGACGATTTCGTGAAGGCGGGAATCCGCGATCGCCCCAACGACGGTCGGATCCTCGAACAGGTTGCCGGAGCGCAGGTGCGGCGGGCGGGCTTCGAAGGGAACGGACAGGGCGGGGACGGAAAGAACGAACGATGCCGCGAGGGCGACGGAAACTACGAAACCCGAGAAATGCATGCTTGCTCCCTCCGGCCTTTCTCCGAGCCGGCGCCGCATATTACATGGCGCATAATACAAATGAAAACGGCGGCTTCGGGGGAAGCCGCCGTTTCGGGGTGTCGCGTGCCGGGGTAAGGCAGGCGATAGTCGGTTCAGCAGGCGGTAGCGGTGCGGCGGCGGCGGTGCCAGGCGAGGCCGGCGAGGCCGAGGCTGACGACGGCGAGCGAGGCGGGCTCGGAGACCGTCGCCGCGGTGATGTTGACCACGACCTGTCCGAGGCCGTTGGCGGCGCCGTCGAAGTAGCTGATGAAGAAGGTGTAGACGCCGAGCGCGTAGCCGGTGGTGTCCCAGATCAGCGACTGGGTATTGGCGTCGAAGCTGGCGTTGCTGACCGTCTGCGGGCCGGTGATGGCGTCGAGGTTCCAGGTCAGCGCGGACGGTCCGCTATCGGGATCGCCGCCGGTCACCGTGGTCGAGAGCACGTCGCCGAGCGCGAGGGTGAGCGACTGGCCGTTGACGAACGGGGCCTGATTGGCCGTGCTGTTCGATATCTCGATGATGAAGTCGATGGGGACGCTGTCGGAACCGTCGTCATCGGAGACGCGGAGCTGGATCGCGTATTTCTGGCCGAGCGTCGTGCCCGAGGTATCCCACGAGAGGAGGCCGGTGGGCGAGACGCTGAGCGTGTTGGCGCCCGCGGTTGGCAGCGCGGTGTTCAGGCCTGACTGGGTCGTGGACGAAACCGAAACGGTCATGGTGTCGTTGTCCGGGTCGGCGAAGGGCAGCTGGAAGGTCGCGAAGTTGCCCGAAGTCGTCTGCGGCAGCGGTACGATGATCGGCGCCTGGGCGACCGGGCCGCCGAGGTTGGTGCCGACCGGCTGCGTCAGGTCAAGTGTCGCCGAGAGAGCGAAGCTCGCGCTCCCGTTGCCGTTTTGAAGAGAATTGATACGACAGCAGGTTCCTGCCGACAGGTTGAACACGCTTGCGGACGGATAGGTCTGGGTGATCGAGGTGTTGAAGACCTTGTACTGTTCGCCTGCCGCATCGGTGAAGGTGCCCACGGTCGTACGATTGGTTCCGGTATTGAAGCTACCGGATGCGCCGTTGTTGAACGTCAACGTGTCTTCGGCGTCGGCCCGCCATGCCTCGGTCACGCTGAACGTCACTTCGAGCGGGTTCGCCGGATTGCGGGTCCAGTTGATGCTGCCGTAGCGGAAGTGAGACGCCTGTACTTCGGCGGCGGCGAAGGCTGCGGTGGCGCCGATGACGGCGACGGTTGCGAACCTTGCGAATGACTTGCGTGTGAACATCTGCCCCTACCTTCTCCGTTAACGGAGTGTTAACTACCGACAGATGTCATGCAAACGGCATGCCAATTTTCGAAAATATTTGAAATCAAAGGCTTGTGCGTATTTACTAGGGGTGGATGCGCGGATTTCGTAAAGAATCCCGACGACTCTCAAACCCCTGCCGCCGTCTCCCCGGATTGACATCTCCGGTGCCCCGGCGTTCATTTTCCCCCATGAAACGCACCTTTCCCGCTTGCCTCGTCGCGGCTCTTTTCCTTGCCCTGCCAGGCGCTCCCGCACTCGCCGATCATGCCGCGCACAGCCCGGCGAAGGACGTGCTCGCGGCGCTCAAATCGGCGACGGTCGAGGGCGAGAACGCGGCCGGGAAGACCTACAGGATCGTCTACAAGGCGGACGGCACGGCCCGTATGGAGGTCGGCGGCAAGGCGCACGAGGGGAAGTGGTCGGTCGACAAAGGCGGCCACTACTGCGAGACGTGGACGGGCCTGTTCGAGGGCAAGCGCCGCTGCACGGGCGTCGAGGTTGCCGGGCCGCTCCTCATCCTCCGCGGTCCGATCGCGACGACCCGGACCGTGATCTCGGGAGCCGCCGCGAAATGAGAGGCGGCCGCTAGGCCCGGGGCGGACTTTTCTCAGAGAGCGCTCTTTTCCTAAAGAAACGCCGACTTCAGCAGGTGGCCGACGCCCCAGGCGATAGCCGCCGCGCCGAGTCCGATCGCCAGCGTCTCCAGCCCCGAACGCCACCACGGATGCGTCGACCAGAGGCTCTTGGCGGAACCGATCCCGAAGAAGACGCCGCCGGTCAGCACCACCGCCGTCTCGAACGCATGGGGGATGCCGAACAGGAACGGCAGCAAGGGCGCGAGGCCGCAGACGAGAAACGCGACGAACGTCCGGATCGCCGATTTCATCGGGTCGCGGACCGTCGACGACAGCCCGTATTCCTCGACCATCATCGTCTCGATCCATCGTTCGCGGTCGGCGGTGATGACCTCGACGATGCGGTCGAGATCGCCGTCCTCGAACCCCTTGGCGCGGAAGATTTCACGGATCTCGGCGCGCTCGCCCTCCGGCGTGCAGTCGACCTGCCATTCCTCGTATTTGCGGTGGCGGCGGTAGTCGTCTAGGTCGGCCTTGGCGCCGCTGTAGTTGCTCGCCGCCATGGAGAAGCCGTCGGCGATGATGTTGGCGGCACCGAGGATCAGGATGACCCGCGTCGAGAGCTCCGCGCCGACGACGCCGGCGACGATGGCGAAGGTCGTGATCGCGCCGTCGATCCCGCCGTAGACCCAGTCGCTGAGATAGGAGGTCTGCGGTCCCCGGGCGAGGCGGGCGCGGATCTCGTGGGTGCCGTGCGAATGCTCCATTGGCCGCTTGTAGGCGGCGGGGAGCCGCTTGTCCATCTGCGGCGGGGAGCCGCTTGTCCATCTGCGGCGGGGGGCCGCTGGTCCATCTGCGGCGGGGAGCCGCCTGTCTATCGCAAGGCGGGGAGCCGCCTGTCTATCGCGAGGCGGGGAGCCGCTTGTCTATTCCGTCCGGACCGTGGCGCCTTCGGTCGGCGGGATCGCATTCTCCGCGGCGGCCGGCAGCACCGCGCGTGCCGCCGCCGTCACGCTGTCGGCGAGGAGGCGGGCGATGCAGGCGTAGCTGGTGTCGTTCATGTGCAGCCGGTCGCGGTTGATCACGTCCTCCATCCGGTATTTCCCGCTGGAGACCCAGTAGCGCATGATGTCGAAGCGCCGGAACATCCCGACGCTGAGGTCGTTGGCGAGGCCGCGCATCGTGTCGATCACCCGGCGGTGCGCCGGCTTGTTCAGCACCATGGGTGCGTACTGGAGGTCCATCAGGATGATGTCGGTTTTAGCGGATTTCAGGCGATTGACGCCTTTTCTCAGGATCGCCGAATAGGCTTCGAGGTCGTCGCTCCTGAGGGCGTAGTTGCTGCCCACTTGCCAGATGACGAGCTGGGGCTCGTAGGCGAGCACGTCGGTCTCGAAACGCTTCAGCATCGCCTGCGCGTCCTCGCCGCCGACGCCCTTGTTGATCACCGTCACGTCGAGACGCGGCCAATGGCGGGTCAGCGCGTGCGCCAGCTGCTCGGGATAGGAGCGGCCGGGATCGCTCGCGCCGACGCCCTGGGTGGAGGACGAGCCGATCGCGACGATGGTGAGCTGCTTGCCGCGGCGGATGGCGCGCGCGGTGTTCGGAAGCTTCGCCTTGAACCGCGTGATCTCGTCCGGCGCGGTGCAGTCGAGGCGGCCGGGCGCGGACGTTGCCGCCGCGCGGACCTCCTGGGCAGCCGCATCCCACGGCGCCAGGGCATAAGACAGGAAGAGAAACGCCGCGGCGAAGATCTCCGGGCCGCGGAAAAGCCCGATGCGGATGCTCAACGGCCGGTCTCCGGCGGCGGGGCGCCGCGCGTCAGGAATTCGGAGACGGCGGTGCCGATGCAGCGATAGAGCATCCGGGCCATGTCGCGCCGCTGCTGCTTTTCCTTCACCCTGTAGTCGATCTCGCCGCTTTCCCCCCATTCGCGCATCAGGTCCGCGCGCGGGAACAGGGGAATGTCGTTGAGGTCGGAGACCTGCTGGAGAACCTTGCGGTAGGGCTCGAAGTCGACGAAGGACTGCACGCCGCGCGAGAACTGCATGTCCATCAGCACCACGTCCGACTTCTCCTTCAGCAGGGCGACGCCGGCCTGGAGCGTATCCTGGAACTCGGCGAGCTCCACGTTGCGCACGGCATCCACCGTTCCGGTTTCCCAGATCACCAGCGACGGGTTCTTCGCGAGCACGTCCTTCTCGAGGCGCCGCACGACGACGGCGGCGGTCTGGCGCGGCCGGGCGAGGTTGAGGACGGTGACGGCTGACTGCGGAAAGTCCCGCGACAGCTCGGCGCCGAGCCGGCTCGGCCATGAATATTCCGCGCCCTCCGCGGCGCGGCCCTCGGTCGACGCACCGCCGAGCGCGACGATCGTGACGGGCCGGCCCGCGACCAGCGCGTCCACGAGCTTCGGCAGCGTCGGCTCGAACAGGAACATGTCCGCCGGTACCGGGCAGTCGGCTGCGCCGGCAAGCCTTGGCGGCAGCGCGATCAGCAGGCACATCAGGACGCCGGCCGGCCGGTCGAGCCTCGGTTTGAATTTACGAACCACCTTTGACCTCACCCGTTTTCCGCTTGCCCGTGGCAGCAGCGAACCAGTCCATAAGCGCGGCGAGCGCGACCATGATCGCGACGCCTCCGGCGCTGACCGCGGCCTGGAGGGCGACACCGCCGTAAAGTTCGGTGACGATCAGGTGCCCCACCATCGAGAGCAGGATGCCGAGGCAGAACACATGCAACGAATGGCGCCCGCACATGACGAAGGGCCGGGCGAAACGCCCCGCGAGGAAGGCGGATTGCGGCGGAACCAGCCGCGCGACGATATAGGCGAGGGCCAGCACGTTCGCGAAGCGGAGCGGCGACAGGTCGCTCTTGCTCGTCCATGGCCACAGCGTCTGGGGAAAGAGCGCCGGGAAAGGGTCGTAGATCGTGTGGATCGTCCAGTTCACGCGGAGAACGAGACCGGTGACGGCGACCGCGATCGCCAGCCACAGGAGCCATTTCTTCGCGAGCCACGGCACGCCGCCCTTCGTGCTGCGCCAGCCGAACCAGGCGCTGAGGAAGAACAGCGCCTGCCAGGCGAGCGGGTTGAAGAACCAGCGGTGGTTGGCGCCGGGATAGGCCGGGAGGTTCAGCGTGCTGTTGAACTGGATCGCGAGCCAGAGCGCGAACGACAGGCCGAACAGGGCGAGCGGCCAGCGGCGCATCCCGATCAGCGCGAACGGGAAGAACAGCAGCAGCACGATGTAAAGCGGCAGGATGTTCATGAACACCGGCTGGAACCGCAGCGTCAGCGCCATGATCACCGCGACGTCGGGCTCGTTCAGGAAGTTCGCCGCATGGAACTCGTCCGCGTAGAGCGAGGTGTTCAGCACCGAGACGGCGTGCGCCACCGTCGCCATGTACAGCATGAAGAGGAAGATGTGGGCGACGTAGAGCTGCCACGCCCGGTGGTAGATGCGCGCCGTCGCGGGCAGGGCGGGCTGGCGGTCGAGCGCGCGGCCGTAGATCATTCCCGCCGCATAGCCCGAGATCAGGATGAAGATCTCCGCCGCGTCGTTCATGGCAAAGGTCTGGATCGTGAACCGCGCGAAGAAATTGTTCGGCAGGTGATCGATGAAGATCGAGAAAAGAGCGAGACCGCGGAAGAAATCCAGCCGCAGATCGCGAACGGATGCAGGGGAAACTGCGGCGGTCATTGCCGGGCCGCCGCGGAGACGACAGCGTTCAAGTCTGGGGTGCGCCCCGTGTGGTTACGAAGGCGGATCATAGCGGCCGGCCGTGCGGAACGCCATGCCGTCGCGCGGGATAGGGCGCGGCGGAGGATCAGGCCGGCTGGATCATGATCGCTGCCCGCCCGGTCACCAGGCCCTTTTCCACCCGGTCGTGGAGGGCGTCGGCGCCGGCCATATCGGCGGTTTCGGTGACGAGCGGCCAGAAATCTCCGCGCGCGCAGAGCTCCAGCGACTGGATCACCTCCTGGCGGGTGGCATAGCGGCTGCCCATCAGGACGAGCTCCTTCTCCAGCATCTGGAAGGCGTTGACCTCGAAGTTCCGCCCGGCGCCGCCGAGCGTCACCAGCCGGCCGCCGCGACCCAGCGCCTGGGCGCCGATCTCGAGCGTCTCCTTCGATGAGACGAAATCGATGGCGACGTCGATGCCGCCGCCCGATGCGTCCTTCAGCGCCTCGACCGCGTTGCCGTTGTGCGGGTTGATGCAGAGGTCCGCGCCCGCCTTGCGGCAGGCGTCGAACTTGTCGGCGGCGATGTCGACCGCGATCACCTTCGCATGAGCCCACTTGGCGAGCATAAGCATGTGGATGCCGAGCCCGCCGCCGGCGCCGAACACGGCGACCGTCTCGCCCGCTTTCACGCCGGCATGCCGGATCACCTTCACCGGCGTTGCGATCGCGTCCGTGACGACGCCGATCTCGGCCGGGTGCTTCCGCCAGTCGAGGCCCTCGGGCAGGCGGAGCACGTTCTCCGCCGGGAGCTTCATGTATTCGGCGTAGCCGCCGTCGCAGGCGCGCCCGACATAGCCTCCGAAATTCTCGCACAGCGTCGCCCGGTCGATGCGGCACCACTTGCAGTGGCCGCAGGTGAGATAGAAGTAGGCGGTGACGGGATCGCCCACCGCGAGGTGCTTCACGCCGGGGCCGGTCTCGGCGACGACGCCCGTGATCTCGTGGCCGATGATGCGCGGGAAGTCGACCTTCGCGCGGCCGGCCTTCACGTGCTGGATGGTGAGCCCCGCGCCGCAGGCGATGACGCGGACGACCGCCTCTCCCGGCCCGGCGACGGGGTCGGGCACGGTTTCCAGCGAGAACGCGCCGGGCGCGTGGAGGACGAGCGCTTTCATGTCGGGATGCTCCGTATTAGGGGAAGCCAGCGGTCAGAGGAAGGCCGTGCCGCCGTCGACCAGCAGCGACTGGCCGGTGATGAACCCGGCGGCGGGGGAAGCGAGGAACAGCACCGTGCCCACGAGGTCGTCCGCCGTCTCGACGCGCTTGATGCGCTGGATCGCGACGCTCATGGCGATGCCCTGTTCGGTCCGGCCGTTGTAATCGACCTCGGTCTCGGTCAGGCCCGGCATGATGGCGTTGACGGTAATTCCATCTGCGCCGAGTTCCGTCGCCATGCAGCGCGTCAGCCCGACGATCGCGGCCTTCGAGGTGACGTAGTGCGTCATGAAGGGAAGGCCCGTCGGCACCGTCGACGACGAGACGTTGACGATCCGCCCGTATCCGCCCGCTCGCATGTGGGGCACCACGGCCTTCGCGCACGCCCAGCTGCCGATCACGTTGACCTCCAGCATGCGGACCCAGTCCTCGCGCGGAATGTCCTCGAACTTCGCCCGGTTGAGCGCGGCGAAGATTGCGGCGTTGTTGATCAGCACGTCGATGCGGCCGAATTTCTCCATCGTCTCGGCGACCATCGCGGCGACCGAGGCTTCGTCCGAAACATCGGTTTGCACGGCGAGGGCGGTGCCGCCGTCGGCGCGGATCTCGTCCGCGACCTTCTTCGCGTTCTGGCCGTTGATCTCGGCGATCACCGGGATCGCGCCGTTGGCCGCGAAGTGCTTGGCGTAGGCACGGCCGATGCCGCCGCCCGCACCTGTGACGATGACGACGCGCCCTTCGACGCTCGCCGACGTGTCGGCCTTGGCTCCGGTCATGCGCCGTCCCTCACCTCCAAGACGAGGGCCATCGAGCTGTCGCCCGCGGCGCATCCGTTGAACAGGCCGTAGCCGCCGCCCCGGATGGCGAGCTCCTCGATCAGTTCGCACACGGCGCGGAGCCCGGTCGGGCCCTGCGGATGCCCCCAGATCAGCGAGCAGCCGTAATTGTTCATCTTGGCGACGTCGAAGCCGGTCTCGCGGCAGAACACGATGTCGTTCACCGCGAACGGGTTGTGGGTCTTCACCGCGGTGACGTCGTCCAAGGAGATCCCCGCGCTGTCGAGCGCCTTTTGCGTGGCGAGCACCGGCGCATGCGGCATGAAGCCCTTCTCGGTGCGCGCCTGGCCGAAGCCCGCGACGCGGATCTCGATGCCCTTGTCGGCGGAAATCTCGTTCGCGCGCGCGCGCGTCGTCACGATCATGCCGGTGTTGCCGTCGGCCGGGTGTGTCTGCCCGCCGAAGGTGACGGTGCCGCCGTCGACGACGGGTTTCAGCTTGTTGAGGCCGTCGCGCGTCGTCTCGAAAACGCCCTCGTCGCCCGCCATGGTCGCGACGGTCTTGCGGAACTTCTGGTCCGGGACTTCGAAGGGGAGGCGCATGTAGAGCCGGTGAAAGGCGCGGTCGTCGGCCGTCGCGTCGCAATACTGCTCGTAGCGCATGGCGACGACATCGTGCTGTTCGTCGGTGGTGATCTGCCAGCGCCGGGCGACGTTCTCGGCGGTACCGATCATCGCGTTCCCGGCGTAGGGATCGTGGCCGAAATTGTCCAGAACCCAGTTCTCCGCGGTGCCGGTTCCGCCGGGGCCCTTGGGGTTCGGATAGTAGATGTTGGGGCCGTTCGACGTGCGGTCTGCGGTGACGAGGAGGACGCTCTCCGCCGTGCCGCCGCCGATTTCCTGCTGCGCCGCCTGCAGGCAGCGCGCGGAGGTGGCGCAGGCCTGCGACATCGTCGGTCCGGTCAGACGGTCGGCGCCCATCAGCGCGGTCAGCCACGGCGTGCCGTAGAACGAATGGAGCTGCGGCACGGTAAGCCCGAGAATCGCGGTATCGAACGACGCCGGGTCGATCTCGCGGCGGCCGAGTTCGTCCTTCGCGACCCAGGCGGCGAACTCGACGCTGTTGAGATGGCTCAGCGTTCCCTGCCACTTGGCGAACGGCGTCGACCAGTAGCCGCCATAGGGGATGTAGGCGTCGGACATCGCGCGGTAGCCTCCCGATTTCGTTATTCGTTCCGTCCAGCTTCGCCGGTGCGGCGGGGGAGGTCAATGGGGCGGTCGCGGCGAGGGGAACGCCTGCAAATCCGCCGCCTTCCGATGCGCCGCCTGCGGTTGTCAGGCCCCCGCGCCGTGTTACCCTCGTCCAACGATAAAGACAGGGGAGACATGGCAATGCCGCTCGATGATCCGAAGGGGAGCGAAACGAAATCCCCGGTGCTGCCGGGCGACAGCTTCGATGCGGTCGTCGTCGGCGCGGGCTTCGCCGGCGTCTACGCCGTCCACCGGCTGCGCGAAAAGGGCTTCTCCGTACGCGCGTTCGACGATGCGCCCGGCGTCGGCGGCACCTGGTACTGGAACCGCTATCCCGGCGCGCGCTGCGACATCGAGAGCATGCAGTACTCCTACCAGTTCTCGGAGGACCTCCAGCAGGAGTGGGAGTGGACCGAGCGCTACGCCTCCCAGCCCGAGCTCCGCGCCTATATCGAGCATGTCGCGGACCGCTTCGACGTCAAGCGCGACATCCAGTTCGAGACCCGCGTGACCGCCGCCGCCTTCGACGAGGCTAAGCACGAGTGGAAGATCGAGACCGACCGCGGCCAGACCGTACGGGCGCGCTTTCTCGTCCTCGGGGTCGGCTGCCTGTCGACCACGATCATGCCGAAGTTCGAAGGCATGAAGGACTTCAAGGGCCCGATCATCCATACCGGCCTGTGGCCGGAGGAGCCGGTCGATTTCCGTGGCAAGCGCGTCGGTATCATCGGCACCGGGTCGTCGGCGATCCAGATCGTCCCGCTGGTGGCCGAGCAGGCGGAGCATCTCTACGTCTTCCAGCGCACGCCGAACTACGTCGTGCCGTCGCAGAACGCGGCTCTCGATCCCGCCGACGTGGCGAAGCTGAAATCCGACTACAAGGGCTTCCGCGCGCGCGCGAAGACGCGCCCATCCGCGTTCCTGTTCCCGTTCCACACGGACTCGGTGATGTCGGTCTCGCCAGAAGAGCGCCGCGCGCGCTTCGAGGCGCAGTGGAAGGTCGGCGGCCTGCCGTTCCTCGGCGCCTTCGGCGATCTCCTGACCAACGAGAAGGCCAACGACGAGGTCATCGCGTTCTGGCGCGACAAGATCCGCTCCATCGTCAAGGACCCGAAGGTCGCCGAGCTGCTGACGCCGAAGGGCGACATCTTCGGCTGCAAGCGGCTGTGCTCGGGCACCAACTACTACGAGACCTACAACCGGCCGAACGTGACGCTCGTCGACGTGGCCGGCGCCGGCGTCAAGCGTTTCACGGAGAAGGGGCTTCTCGCCGCGGGTGAGGAGTACGAACTCGATGTGATCATCTGTGCCACCGGGTTCGACGCCATGACCGGCAGCGTGACCCGCATCGATATCCGGAACGGCGAGGGGCTTTCCATTCGCGAGAAGTGGGACGGCGGGCCCGACAACTATATCGGCATGACGGTTTCGGGCTTCCCCAACATGTTCAACGTCGCGGGGCCCGGGAGCCCGTCGGTGCTGGCGACCATGGTCACCTCGATCGAGCAGCACGTCGACTGGATCGCCGATTGCGCGGTGTGGATGCGCGGGCACGGCAGGAGCCGCATCGAGGCGACGCGCGAGGCCGAACTTGCCTGGGTCGCCGAGGTCAACGAGGCGGCGAGCGGGTCGCTGCGGTCGACCTGCGATTCCTGGTACGTGGGCTCGAACGTGAAGGGCAAGGCCCGTGTATTCATGCCCTATATCGGCGGGTTCCCGAAATACGTCGAGAAATGCGACGCGGTCGCGGCGAACGGCTACGAGGGTTTCGACCTGGCCTGACCAGATCGGCCAGTGGTGTGGCGGGTCGGCGGGGCGGCCGGTCAGTCCGTCTCGGACCCCGGCGCCTTGGTTGCCCAGATCATGCCGAGGAACAGCGCCTTCGCCTTCGGCAGAATGGCGAGGGTGAGGCCGAGCGTGATCGGCAGCCACAGCGAGAACGAGGCCCAGAGCGGCCAGGTCGTCCGGCTTTCCACCATGAGCACGATTGGGACGAGGATGTGGCCGACGACGAGGATCGTAAGCCACGGCGCCGCGTCGTCGGACCGAATATGTCCGAATTTCTCGCCGCACTCGGCGCAGCTCTTCACTTGCTTGAGATAGGTCGCGAACAGCGCGCCCTGGCCGCAATTGGGGCACTTGCCCGAGAAGGCGCGGCCGAGCGCCGTGCCGAGGGCGGGGCGGGGGGCGTTATCCTGATCGGTCACAATCTTGACGCTCATTTCGATCCTTCCATTGAGCCGTACGATTGCATACCGCCCTTAAGAAAACGTTCCCCCGGCGGGGCCGGGGGAACGGCCTGGATCGTATATAGGGCGAGGTTTGGCGGAAGGCCCTGCGACAGGTCGTCCCGCCTCCCGCCGTTCGGCCTGCAAGCTTTATCCGGCGGCGGCGAGGTCCGCGACCAGCTTCCGGAGCGATTCGTTGACCTCGCGGCTGCGGTGGCGGGCCTTCTTGCCCGTGGGCGGCAGCTGCTCGTCGTAGAAGAAATCGGGCAGCTCGTCGTCCGCCTCGGTGAAGCCGGCGAGCGTGTTGAACTCCCACTCGTCGCGCAGCGTCTCGAGCCCGAGGCGGCGGTAGAAGCCGGCGTCGAGGTTCGTGCCGTGGGCGGTGTTGAGCGCATCGACGATGAAGTCGAGGTTCACGTTCGTGACCGAGCGGCCGAACACGCAGAGGCCGAGCGAGTCGGCCGTGGCGCACAGCACCTGGATGTCGAGGCTCGCCTGCGTCAGCTCCTCGGTCGTCTTGCCGTCGCACTGGAAGCCCGGAATGTTGCCGGTCGTGTGGTCGGCGCCCTGGGCCGTGACCATCATCGAGATGCCGGTGACCTCGATCACGCGCGGGTCGTACGCGCTGATGCCCTGCTTCTTGATGACGGGGACGCGCTTCACGCCGTAATGCTCGCCGACGCGCGCGGTGCCGCCCGCGAGGATCATGCCGCGTTCGGTGCCCTTCCGCATGTCTTCGAGCGCATCCGCCATGAACTTGACGTCGCCGAACTCCGCCTGGCCCGCTTCCATCAGGACGCCGATCATCGCGCCGAGCTCGATCGTGTCGATGCCGAGGTCGTTGGCGATGTGGTTGAGGAACGCGACGTGGTCGGGGTCGTCTAGGCCGCAGTTGGTGCCGACGAGGCCGAGCGTCTCGTATTCCATCGGCGAGACGGATTCCTTGCCGTCGGCGTCGACGAAGACGTTGCTGCAGCGGATCTGGCAGCCCGGCATGCAGGCGTGCGTCGGCTCGCCGCCGCGCGACAGGTTGAGCTCGCGGATGTAGTCGCCGCCGAGCCGGAACGGCTCGACCTTGGTGTCGACCAGCTGGCCCGCGCTGAAGTTGCGGGTCGGCATGCCGCCGATGTTGTTGGTGAAGTCGCCGACCATGGCGGTGCCGAGCTCGCCGAACGCCTGGATCGCGGCGTCCGCATTCAGCATCTTGCCGTAGTCGCGCACCTTGCCCATCAGCGCCTTGCGGTCGTGGAAGTCCGGCATCTTGTCCTTGTCGACGACGATCGCCTTGACCTTCTTCGAGCCCATGACGGCACCGACGCCGCCGCGCGCCGCGATGCGGGTCGGCCGGCCCTCGGGGTCGGTGAAGCTGATGCCGGCGACGAGGCCGAGATACTCGCCGACCGGGCCGAGCAGGCCGAGGCTGACCTTGTCGCCGTACTTGGCGAACAGCATTTCTGCCGTCTCGATGTTGCCGCGACCCATGAAGGGCGTCGCGTCCTCGAACGTGATCGAGCCGTCGCGCTGGACGTGGATGATGACCCACGCGTCGCACTGGCCGTAGAGATTGATGCCGGCGATGCCGAGCTGGCCCATGGCGAACGCGAAGGTTCCGCCCGAGTTCGCTTCCTTGACGCCGCCCGTCAGCGGGCTCTTGCAGCCGATCGACAGCCGGTTGGCGTTGGAGAAGTTGGAGCCCGCGAACGGCCCGGCCGAGAAGATCAGCGGATTTTCCGGCCCGAGCGGGTCTACCTTCGCCGCGTTGAGCTTCAGCAGCGTCTTCGCGATCAGGTGGCGCCCGGCGCGGATGATCTCCTCGCCCTCGAGCTCCTCGGTCCGGATGCTGCGGTCGTCGAGATTGATGTGAAGATACTTGCGCATGCCTCTGTCTTTCCCTTAAGCGGGCCGATTGGGACCTGACCCGTCCTGATTTCGGCGATTATATCGCCTGGTATTACGCACGTCACCGCCCCGAAGGGCGCCGTCCGTCCGCCTTAGCGGACGTTCGCCGTTCCCACCACCTTGCCGAGCGCCTTCTCCAGGTTGGCGACCGTGCGGTCGATGTTGTGGAGCTTGTCGAGGCCGAACAGGCCGACGCGGAAGGTGCGGAAGCCTTCCGGCTCGTCGCACATCAGCGGCACGCCCGCGGCGGTCTGGAGGCCGGCGGCGATGAACTTCTTGCCGGTGTGGATGTCGGGATCGTCGGTGTAGCTGACGACGACGCCGGGCGCCTCGAAACCCTTGGCGGCGAGGCTCTTGAAGCCTGTGGCCGCGAACAGCTTCCGCACCTTGTCGCCGAGCTCCTGCTGCTCCGCCTTCACCTTGTCGAAGCCGTAGGCCTCGGTCTCCTTCATGGAGGCGTGGAACTTCACCAGCGCGTCGGTCGGCATGGTGGCGTGGTAGGCGTGCCCGCCGCCCTCGTAGGCCTCCATGATCTGCAGCCACTTCTTGAGGTCGCAGGCGAAACTGGAACTGGTCGTGCCGTCGATGGCCTTCCGCGCGCGCTCGCTCATCATCACCAGCGCGCTGCAGGGCGAGGCGCTCCAGCCCTTCTGGGGGGCGCTGATCAGGATGTCGACGCCGGTCGCTTTCATGTCGACCCAGATGGTGCCCGAAGCCACGCAGTCGAGGACGAACAGCGCGCCGATTTCGTGGGCCGCGTCCGCCACCGCCTTCATGTAGGATTCGGGGAGGATCATGCCGGACGCCGTCTCGACATGGGGCGCGAACACGACCGCGGGCTTTTCCTTCCGGATCGCTGCCGTGACCTCGTCGATGGGCGCGGGGGCGTAGGCCGGCGTCGCGCCGCCCTCGACCGGGCGCGCCTTGAGGACGATCGCCTCGGACGGAATCTTTCCGGCGTCGAAGATCTGCGTCCAGCGGAAGCTGAACCAGCCGTTCCGGATCACGAGGCATTTGACGCCGTTGCCGAACTGGCGGGCGACCGCTTCCATGCCGTAGGTGCCGCCGCCGGGGACGACGGCGACCGAATGCGCGGCGTAGACCTTCTTGAGCGTCTCCGAGATGTCGCGCATGACGCCCTGGAACGTCTGCGACATGTGATTGAGCGAACGGTCCGTGAAGACCACGGAATATTCGAGAAGCCCATCGGGATCGACGTCGGTCAGTCCTGCCACCTTAACTCTCCAATCTTCGTTTCGGCCGGGATACGGTCCGGCGCGGTCGTCGGATCAGCCGGACTTCGGTCCGGCCCAGTCTCCAATCCGGCCGTTTCTAGCGGAAACGGGGCGGAAAGCCACGCGAACATTCGTCCGGGGACCGATTTATTCGGGGAGCGTACTGCCTATTCCGCGGCCTGACGGTTCGCGAAAAACCGGTTCTCGGGGCGCGGAAGCCCGAGGTTCTCGCGGAGCGTCTTGCCCGCGTAGTCCTTGCGGAACAGCCCGCGGTCCTGGAGGACGGGGACGAGCTTGTCGCAGAACTCCTCGAGGCCCATCGGCAGGAACGGGAACTGGATGGTGAAGCCGTCGCTGCCGCGGGTCTCCAGCCATGCCTCCATCTGGTCGGCGACGGTCTGGGGCGTGCCGACCATGGCGAGGCCGCCGGCGCCGCCGAGCCGCTGGGCGAGCTGGCGGACGGTGAGACCCTCGTCGCGGGCGAGCTTGACCGCGCGGTCACGGCCGGACTTGGTCTGGTTGCTCTCCGGGATCTCGGGAAGGGGCGCGTCGGGGTCGAACTTCGACGCATCGGTACCGAGCGCGATCGAGAGCGACGCGATGGCGCTCTCGTAATGGACGAGGCTGTCGAGCTTGGCGCGCTTCGCCTTGGCCTCCTCGACCGTGTCGCCGAGGAAGACGATGCAGCCCGGCATGATCTTTATGTGGTCCGGGTCGCGGCCGATCTTCTTCATCCGGCCCTTCACGTCGGCATAGAACTCCTGTCCCGCCTTGAGGCTCGACTGCGCGGTGAACACCGCCTCCGCCGTCTCGGCAGCGAGCTGGCGGCCGGGCTCGGAGGCGCCGGCCTGGATGATCACCGGCCAGCCCTGCACGGGGCGGGCGATGTTGAGCGGCCCGCGCACGTTGAAGAACTCGCCGTGGTGGTCGAGCACGTGCATCTTCTCGGGGTCCATGAAGATGCCGCTTTCCTGGTCGCGGATGAACGCATCGTCCGCCCAGCTGTCCCAGAGGCCGGTCACCACGTCGTAGAACTCGCGCGCCCGCTGGTAGCGCGTCGCGTGCTCCAGGTGCTCATCCTTGCCGAAGTTCTTCGACGCGTCGGGGTTCGACGTCGTCACGATGTTCCAGCCCGCACGCCCGCCGCTCAGATGGTCGAGCGAGGCGAAGCGGCGCGCGATGTGATAGGGCTCGTCGTAGGTCGTGGACCCCGTCGCCATCAGCCCGAGCTTGTCGGTGCACATGGCGAGCGCGGACAGGAGCGTGAACGGCTCGAACGAGGTCGGCGTCGCCGACCGGCGCAGCGCCTCGATCGGCATGTTGAGGACCGCCATGTGGTCGGCCATGAAGAAGCCGTCGAACTTCGCCGCCTCCAGGCGCTGCGCGAACGATTTCAGGTGCTCGAAGTTGAAGTTGGCGTCGGCATAGCCGCCCGGATAGCGCCAGCCGCCGGTATGGATGGTCGCCGGGCGCATGAAGGCGTTGAGATGAAGCTGCCGCGAAGCGCTCATGGACGGAATCCTTCTCAAGATATCGGGTGAAGCTTGGCTTCGCCGGGGTTGAGGGTCAAGGCGCGCGGACGCGAAAGAGTTTTGCATTTGCCGCGTCTTGGGTAGACTTCCCTTGGGTTTAGTAGTTCCAGGGGGGCTTTCGATGAAATTCGGACTGGCGGCGGCGCTCGTATGCGCCGCGACGACGATCTTTTCGCACGGAAATGCCGATGCGGCGCTGGTAACGCTCGATTTCGAGAGTTTCCCCAACCCGCCCGGCGGTTCGGGGATCGTTTCCCACGGCAACACGATCACCGAGAACGGCTTCGTCCTCAACACGAACGCGGCGTTCGGTGGGTTCGCGTCCTACTCGTCGAGCAGCGGCTTCTATACCGGGTCGGTCGCGATGTTCGCGAACCAGGCGAACGGATCCGTCCTCATCACGCAGGACGGCGGCGGCGTGTTCTCGATCGAGTCGATATCGCTCGCGACGACCAATGCGCTGCCGTCGGGAAATCCGCTGGTCATCACCGGCGTCCGCTCGGACACCAGCATCGTCCAGCAGGCGTTCTCGTACGACGCCACGATGCAGATCTATAGCTTCACGTCGGCTTTCACCGATCTGATCTCGATCGGCTGGACGCAGGACCCGTCGAACAACGTCCAGTTCGACAACGTCGTCCTCGACAACGCCCCGGTCGCGGTGTCCGCGCCCGCCGCGGCGCTCCTCCTCGGGTTCATGGTGCCGGCGCTGTTCGCCGTCCGCAGGGTCCGCCGTTCCGCGTGACGCCGCCGCGGTTCCGGGCGTAGGATATGCGCCCGAGGATCGCGGAGGTTCTGCCATGAAGACGCTTCGTTTGGAGACCACGGCGCCGTTCCAGGGGCTCGCCGAGCTCGTCGCCGACGCCGAAGGGCTGTTCGCGGAGGAGGGCATCGCGATCGAGTGGGTGAAGCGGGGCAGCACCGCGCGCGAGATCGATCCGAAGATCACCACCCCCGACGGGCTCAGCGCCTTCGGCAGCCACGGCGACGCCTTCGAGAAGGGCGGCGCGGACATGTACAACGCCTGCGAATGCGGCAACTACCGGCGCGTCCAGGACACCGGCGCGCGCGGCCGCCAGTTGGGGCGCCGCTCGATCATGGTGTGGGCGGGCATCGTCGTCGCGCCGGGCTCGGAGGTCTACACGCCGCAGCAGCTCGCGGGAAAGACTGTGGCCGTGCCGTACTTCTTCGGCACGCACTACCTGACCTACCAGATGCTCGAAGGGTTCCTGCCGCGCGAGATGATCCGCACCTGCCGCGCGCCCAACGGATCGGCGGCCCGGTTCGATGCCCTGATGAACGGCGAGGTCGACGCGACGACGCTGACCGAGCCCTATCTCACGCTCGCCGAGAAGCAGGGCTGCCGCATCGTGATCGAGAGCATGTATCACGGCACCGAGGTGGCGGCGGACAGTGTGGACGCCGAGACCTACGCCGCCTTCAACCGTGCGGTGAAGAAGGCCGTCCGCCTGATCAATTCCGACAAGAAGCGCTTCGTCCGCTACTTCATCGACCGCCATATCGGCGACCACCCGCTGATCGCGACGCTCACGCCCGACGATTTCCGCCTGTCGCGCCTCCAGCTCGTCGATCCCGCGCCGATCCCGGAGGACGAGCTCAAGCGCACCTACGACTGGATGCGGAGCTGGGACATGATCGGCGAGCTCAGCCCGGATGCGCTCGTCGACGTGCACCGCCAGCAGGCGGCGCACGGCGTCGCCGCGGAATAGCGCTTAACGGCTTAAAGGCTCAGCTGTAGTAGGGGTTCGCGCCGGACGCGTGGTCGGTGACGTCGACGACGCGCGCGATCGAGGGCACGTAGCGCTTGATCTCGACCTCGACGCCCTGACGCAGTGTTGCCGACGACGACGCGCAGCCCTGGCAGCCGCCTTCGAGACGCAGGAACGCCGTGTTGTCGCGCACGTCCACGAGCGAGATATGCCCGCCGTGGCCCGCGACCGCCGGATTGATGCGGCTGTCGAGCAGCTCGATGATCGCGCGGCCCTCGTCGGTGTCGAGGCCGGGACGCTCCTCCAGGTCGATGGCGTCGCGCACGTCGGTCACCTCGGGCACGTAGTGCTTCAGCATGTTCTGGATCGGGCCCTTCAGGCTGTAGGCCTTGCCCTCGAAGCGGAGGTAGGCGATGCCGTCCTTGAAGGCGCGGAACTCGACGTCGCCGCCGCCGTCCTTCGCGGCCGGGCGGATGCGCGTATCCACGATCTCGCGGATCTCGGCGGCGGGACCGGTGAGTTCTTCCTCGGCGGCGGGGGCGGCGGTGCCGGACGCGTCCATCACCGGAAGCCCCGACAGGAAATGGTCCATGATCGCGGCGAGGATCTGCGGGCGCAGCATGTGCCACTCCCCGCCGGGCGCGCGGGTGACGGTGATGTCGTCGGCGCCGTAGGCGACGCGCGCGATCGAGCCGATGCCGAACAGGCGTTTCGCGAGGGGCGAGGCGGCTGCCTCAGCGGCAGATGCGAAGCTCGCACCCGGCCGGTGCACGTCGCGTCCGGGCAGGAACCGCATGGTCTCGGGGCTCGACGTTTCCTCGGTCTGGATGAACATGATTCCGCGCTCCGCTCGAACTTTTTGGTGGTCGTTCCGTCCGGCCGTCCGGCCGGTCCGTTTCGAGTCGCTAACATAGGGCTTCGCGCGCAAAAGCAAAGGCCGGATTGAAACCTGAATCGCGCCGCCACAAGATCGTCCGAGGGCAGGCGGAGCACGCGGGGCAGGCGATTGGACAGGCGAAAATTTCTGATGAGGGCGGTTGCGGCTGCGGGAACGCTGCCGCTCGCGGCTTGCGCGACGGTGCAGGGTAGCAACCCGGACCACGCCCACAGCGTCCTCGCGTACGGCGCCGCGGGCGACGGCGCAACGGACGATTCCGCGGCCTTCCAGCGCGCGATCGACGCGGCGGCGGGAGACGTCGTGCGCGGACGCATCGGCGGCGGGCGCGTGCTGGTACCGTACCGGCCGCACGGCTATCGCGTCGCCGGGGTACGTATGCGCTCCTATGTCGAGCTTCTCGGCATCGGCGGCCAGGTTACCCTCGCCAACCGCACCGACAGGCCCACCCTCGTCGGCCACGGTAGCGAGGCCGGGTCGGACGGCGTCCTCCGCAAGTGCCGCATCGCCGATCTCCATCTCCAGGGCAACCCGCGCTCGGGCCACGGCATCGATCTGGAAGAGCATGCCGACAACGTGATCGAGCGGCTCCGTATCCGCGCGCACGGCGGCGACGGCATCTCGGCGAAGAAGCGCGCGGGCGGCGCGAAGAGCGACGGGCTCGTGATCGACAATGTCTGGATCGACGACAACCGCGGCTGCGGCCTCCGCTTCGGCCCCAATTCCCACTACTGCCAGGTGCGGGGCGCGAGCCGCCTGTCGAACAACGACGGCGGCAACATCGAGGTGCGCGGCGCGTCGTTCACGATGTTCGGCGGCGTCGTCGGCGCGAGCCTCGGCCTTTCCTCCGTCTTTGTCGCCGAGGCGCAGGGCGGCGGTTTCTTCGGCACCGAGTTCGAGGCGACGCCGTCCCAGGTCCGCCCGGGCGCGCTCGTCCGCCTCGGCGCGCCGGGGCAGGGGCGCGCGCGCGGGCTCGTGTTCGAGGGCTGCGTTCTGACCGCGTCGGGCAATCCCGCGCCGGTCGTCCTGGTCGACGCGGCGAATGCCGAGAATATCGTCATCAGGGGCGGCCATCTCGACGCCAACAGCCCGGCCGAGATCGTCGGCGTGCGGGTGGCCGCGGAGTCTTCCCGCATCGTTCTGGACACGGTCGGTTTCGGCGGCAATATCGGCAAGGGCGGGTTCCACGAGATCGTCGATCCGGCGGGGCGTCTCAGCGTTCGCTAGTTCCGGCGTTCAATTACGGTGCCTAATTCCGGCGGAAGTCCTCCGCCACCTCGATCAGCAGCACGCGCGACGGCGTGTCGGCGGCGGCGATCCGGATGGACGGCTCGTCGGCGATCTCCGCGCCGCCGCGTTTCGGCACGCCCGCGTCGTTCACGGCGAGCGGCCCGTCGATGGCGAGCACGTAGGCGCGCCGCCCGGGCGCAAGCGGGCGCAGCACCGACTGGCCGCGGCCGAGGCTTGCTCCCATAACAGCCGCGTCCTGGCGAATGCGGATCAGACCGTCGAGGCCGGGCGTGCCCGACGCGAAGACGGTAAAGCCTCCTTCCGTCGCCGGCGGCGGATCGTTGAGGTCGGTGTAGTCGGGGCGAAGGCCCGGCGCCTCGGCGTGGAACCACATCTGGTAGACGCGCGCCGGCACGTCGCCCGGATTGAACTCGCTGTGCATCACGCCCGAGCCTGTCGTCATCGCCTGCACGTCGCCCATCTTCAGCAACCCGCTGGCTCCTGTCGTGTCCTCGTGCGCGACGGTGCCTTCGCAGACGTAGGTGACGATCTCGAAGTCGCGGTGCCCGTGCATGGGGAAGCCGCCGTGCGGCCCGATGGTCGTGTCGGCGAGGACGCGCAGCGGGCCGAGGCCGAACTTCGGCGTGCCTGCGTTCTCCGGCGAGCCCCGGAAATGGTCGCGGATGGCGATGCCCGGCGCGTCGACGCCGGCGAGTTTGCCGAAGGGTGCGATTCTGATCATGGCCCCGGTAAAATGGCGCGGTTTCCGCACCGGGAAAAGGGCTTCCGCAGGAGGGCGCGTGAGAGAGTATGTCAGCGACATCACGGTCGAATGGGCGCATTGCGATGCCGCCGCGATCGTCTTCTTCCCGAATTTCTACGTCTGGTTCGACCAGGGCACGGAGCGGCTCTTCACCGCGAACGGGCTTTCCTATGCGGAACTCGAGCGGGATTTCGGTATCCACGGCATGCCGCTTCTCGAGAACGGGACGAGCTTCCGGAACGCGTGTCGTCTGGGGGCGAAGCTGAAGCTGACCAGCCGGCTGGAGGAATGGGACGGCAAGACCTTCCGGATTTCGCACCGCATCGTCCACGAGGACGGGCGCGAGGCGCTCGAAGGCTTCGAGCGCCGCATCTTCGTCGTCATGGCGCCCGAGAGCGCACGCGGCATGAAGGCGATCGACGTGCCCGAGGCGCTGAAGGCGCGTTTTGGCGACTGAGCGCTCAAAGCGCGTTTTGGCGACTGAGCGCTCAATGCGCGTTTTGGCGACTGACGGGCCCGTCGTCCGCACGCTCGGCCATTCGCGCCATGCGATCGCCGACTTCGTCGCGCTCGCCCGGTCGCAGGACATTGAGACGGTGGTCGACGTGCGCGGCCAGCCGTTCTCGCGCTTCAATCCGCAGTTCAACCGCGAGCGGTTCGCCGCCGCGCTCTCCGAAGCCGGCATCGGCTACGTCTGGGAGGGCGAGCGGCTCTCCGGCCGCCCCAAGGACCGGGCTTTCTATGCGCCGGACGGCTCGGTCGACTGGGCCGCGCTCCGCGACTGGCAGGAGCTCGCGGCGGGCATCGGGGCGGTGCTGGACCGGGCTCGCACGGAGCGGATCGCGCTCGTCTGCGCCGAGGAGGATCCGCTCCGCTGCCACCGGCGCTTCCTGCTCACGCAGCCTCTGATCGAGCGCGGCGCGGAAGTCGTTCACGTCCGCGGCGACGGCCGCACGGAAACCGAGGCTGAGGTCGCGGCGCGAGAGCGCGGCCCCACCTCGCCGCAGTTCGACCTGTTCGGTTGAGGGGGGGCGCTGCGGCATAACGTCCGGTCCGGTTGACCCGGTGCGGATACGGATCGACGTTACACGCAAACGCCAGGGAGACCGGCCATGAGCGCGGCCACGCAGACTCCGGACGAACGCCTCCGCGCGCGGCGCGAATACACGGGCCCCGTGTTCCTGCGCGAGGGCTTCCGGCCGCTGTTCCAGTGCGCGGCCGCCTGGGCCGCGCTCGCGGTGCCGCTCTGGGCCTGCATCTGGACGGGGATGATGTCCTATCGCAGCGCGTTCGAGCCGCTGCTCTGGCACGTCCACGAGATGATCTTCGGCTTCATCGCCGCCGCCGTCGGCGGCTTCCTGCTGACAGCGGTGCCGAACTGGACGGGCCGACTGCCTGTCCGGGGACTGCCGCTCGCCGCGCTTGCCCTCGTCTGGGCGGCGGGCCGCGTCGCGGTGTGGTTCTCGGCCGACATCGGCGCCGAAGCCGCTGCCATTGTCGATCTGTCTTATCTCGGCGGGCTCGCGCTTCTCATTGCCCGCGAGATCGTTGCCGGGCGGAACTGGCGGAACGCGCCGGTGCTCGCGCTCCTGACCCTGCTGGTTGCCGCCAACGGACTGTTCCACCTCGCGGCGATGGGAATTGCAGAGACGGGCGGCGTCGCGATCCGCCTGTCGATCGGTGTTATGTGCGTGCTCCTCGCGCTCATCGGCGGGCGCATCGTGCCGAGCTTCACGCGCAACTGGCTGGTGAAGCGCGGCGGTCCCGAGGTCGCGCCGCCGATGGGGGATTTCGACCGCATAACGCTGATCCTCACCGCAGCGTCGCTGCTCCTCTGGATCGCCGAGGGCGACGGCATCGCGGTCGGGCTTCCGTTGCTCCTCGCCGGTGTCCTCAACCTGATCCGGCTGATGCGCTGGCGCGGCTGGGCGACGTTCGCCGAGCCGCTCGTGACCGTTCTCCATCTCGGCTATCTGTGGCTCGCTGTCGGCCTGCTGCTCCTCGGCGCATCGGCAGCGGGTCTCGGCGTGGCGCCCTCGATCGCGCTCCACGTGCTCACCGCCGGCGCGATGGCAACGATGATCCTCGCCGTGATGACGCGGGCCACGCTCGGCCATACGGGGCGCGATCTCCAGGCCGGGCCCGCGACGGTCGCGATCTACGGGCTCGTCACGCTTTCGGTGATCGGGCGGGTGGCGTTCGCGCTCGTACCCGAAACGACGCTGCTGTGGCTGACGGCCGCGTCCTGGTCCGGTGCGTTCGCCCTGTTCGTCGCGGTCTACCTTCCGCTCGTCGTCCGCGCGCCGAAGTAGGGCTCAGAGGAGGCCGCGTTTCCAGTAGGGCGGCCAGTCGCGCAGGATCTGGACCGTCGAGCCGTCGCTCGCGGTCATTTGCATGCGAAGCCAGTCGCCCGTGGCGGCGTCGTACCAGAGCGTGCGTTCGAGGTCGCCGGTCATGACGTAGCGCAGCGCCTTCACCGTCCTGCCGTCGAGCGTGATCTCCTCGGGCTCAGGCCCGGTGATCTTCACGTTGAGGAGCACGCCGTCGGAGGAATCGAGGAACTGTGTCCGCTTGGGCGTATCCTTCGGCCAGTAGGTCGAGGCGAGGACGCCGAGGGGCACCGTCAGCGTTCCCTTCGGATGGGTGACGGCGAGGGCGTCGCCCGTCCGCACCGCCGTCACTTCGGACGGCGTGCCGTTGTCGTCGATCTTCGCCGCGTAGCCGACGAGCCTGCCGCCTTCGAAAATCTCCTCCATCCGCTTGGTGTAGCGGTAGAGGACGATGCTCATCAGCTTCACCTCGATCGCGTAGTCGGAGACGACCGTGTGCTTCGCGCCGTCCTTCGTCACGTTCATCTTCAGCGTGCCGATGACCTCGCGGTCGCGCTTGACGAGATAGACGGTCTCCGGCTCCGCGGGCATCTGGGCGGCGGCGGGAAGTGCGAAGACGGCGAGGGAGAGAAGCGCGAGAAAGCGGAACACCTGGATTACTCCGTTCAGCGCGGCGCCCGGAACTGCTTGGCGAGCTTGAGCCCCTGGCCCTGGTAGTGCGATCCGATGCCGGAGCCGTAGATCTTGGCAGGCCGCGCCGTCAGCCGTTCGTAGCGCAGGCGGCCGATGATCTGCTCGTGTTCCAGCAGGAAGGGAACGTCGTGCGAGCGCACCTCGAGCACGCCGCGCGAGCCCGCGTCCTTCCGGTCCGGCTCCCAGCCGAAGCCGGGATCGAAGAAGCCCGCATAGTGAACCCGGAACTCGCCGACCAGCGTGTCGTAGGCGACCATCTCGGCGGCGTAGTCGGGCGGCACGGTGACCGCCTCGCGCGTGGCCAGGATGTAGAAATCGTCGGGGTTGAGGATGATGCCGCCGTTCCGTGCCGTCACCGGCTCCCAGAAATCCGCCGGGTCGTAGTGGTTCGGCCTGTCGACGTCGACGACGCCCGCATGGTGGCGCGCACGCCAGCCGACAATCCCATCGGCACCCTCGCCCGAGAGATCGAGCCGCAGGCTGAGGCTCCGGTGCTCGACCACTTCGCTCCGGTCGACCGGCGTGTCGATCAGGCCGTGATCGTCATGGAGCGCGAGAAGGTCGTGCGGGTCGACCTCGGAGACGCCGCGCCTGAGGCGGAGCTGCGACAGGCGCGAGCCGGTGCGGACCGCGACCGAAAAGGTCTTGGGCGAGACCTCGGCATAGAGCGGGCCTTCGTATCCGCGGCGCACGAGGTCGAAGCGCGTCGCGCCGTCGGCGATCACGCGCGTGAAGACGTCGAGCCGGCCGGTCGAGCTCTTCGGGTTCGCAAAGGCGGAAACGTCGTGCGGCAGGTGAACGCTTTCGAGCAGCGGCACGATATAGACGCAGCCCTTCTCCAGCACAGCGCCGCGTGTGAGGTCGATGCGGTGCATCTCGAAGGCGCGCACACGATCTTCCACCGTCCGGCCGCGGCCGGGCAGGAAGCTTGCCTGCACCCGGAGCGCGTATTCGCCGAGGCGGAGATCGACGCTCGCCGGCTGGACCATGTCGTCGCCGATGGGCTGGGACGCCGAGATCGCGCCCGTGGAGACCATCTCCGCGAGGTCCTGCGACGGGAAGATGCCCGTCGGTTCGGTCGCCGTCTCGGCGGCGCGCAGGGTGGTGATCTCGCTCATGGGCGCATATTACGCGAATCCGCACTCGTGTGCGGTAGTTTGCCGCGACGGGACCGAGGGTCCCGCACATGGCCCAGGGGATGTTAGGGTTCCGGTTCCGCGACCACGGGAGAACGCGACGGATGGCAAGACCCGGCGAGGAAAGCGCGGGTTCGGCGGCGCTGGCGAAGGCGGGTCTTTTCATGGGCCCGGCGCTCTTCGTGGCCCTCCGCGTCCTGCCCGCTCCTCAGGGGCTCGGCGCAGAGGCTTGGGCCGCCGCGGCCGTCGTCGCCCTGATGGCGGTCTGGTGGTTCACCCAGGCGATCCCGCTCGGCGCCACGGCGCTGCTCCCGGCGCTGCTTTTTCCGGTGCTCGGCGTCGCGCCGGTGGAAAAGGCGACCGCGCCCTACGCGCACCCCCTGATTTTCCTGTTCCTCGGCGGCTTCGTGCTGGCCCTCACCATCGAGCGCTGGAACCTGCACCGCCGCGTCGCCGTCCTCGTGATCGGCGTCGCCGGTTCCGGACCGGGCCGTCTCGTCGCGGGCTTCATGGCGGCGACCGCGCTTCTCAGCATGTGGGTCAGCAACACGGCGACGACCCTGATGATGGTGCCGATCGCGATGTCGGTGATTGCTTTCGTTTCCTCGGGGTCTATTGCGTCTGAGACGGCCCCAGAGACCGCGGCGCGGCGCGACGGCTTCGCGCGCTGTCTCCTGCTCGCAGTCGCCTATTCGGCCAGCATCGGCGGGCTCGCGACGCTGATCGGCACGCCGCCCAACGCCTTCCTCGCCGGTTACATGAGCCAGCGGTACGGGATCGAGATCGGCTTCGGCCAATGGATGCTCGTCGGGCTGCCGCTTTCGCTCGTGCTCCTCGTCCTCGCCTGGGTGCTGCTGACGAAGTGCCTGTTTCCGCTCGCCGGGTTCGATCTCGGCCGGGTCCGCGCGGGGCTCGCCGCGGAACGGACGGCGCTCGGACCGATGGGGCGGGGGGAGAAGATGGCCGCCGCGCTGTTCGCCGCGACCGCGCTTCTCTGGATGTTCCAGCCGCTGGTCGCGCGCGTCGTTCCCATCGGCGACACCGGGATCGCGATCCTTGCCGCCGTCGCCGCCTTCGCCGTTACCGTCAGCCTGAAGGAACGCACGTTCCTGATGGACTGGCGGGGCGCGGCGCGGCTTCCGTGGGAGATCCTGCTGCTGTTCGGCGGCGGGCTGAGCCTCGCCGCCGCCATCGACGCCACCGGCCTCGCGCGCTGGCTCGGCGATGGGCTTGGGGCTGCGCGCGGGCTGTCGCCGGTCGTCTTTCTGTTGCTCGCGGTGGGTCTGGTCGTGTTCCTGACCGAGCTCGCGAGCAATACGGCGACCGCCGCCGTGTTCGTACCCGTCGCCGCGACCCTCGCGGGCGTCGCCGGGCTCGATCCGCTGCCGCTCGCCTCCGCCGTCGCGCTTGCGGCGAGCTGCGCCTTCATGATGCCGGTGGCGACGCCGCCTAACGCCATCGTGTTCGCGGGCGGGCAGCTCGCCGTCGTCGACATGTGCCGCGCCGGTTTCCTCCTCAACATCGCCGCGACGCTGCTGATCGCCGCGGTCGCCTGGGGACTGATTCCGCTCGTTTTTCCGGGGACCTGACCGGTCTTCCACGGATCCTGCCGGGCGCCCGCCGCGATTTCCCTTGAACGAAATTATTTTAAGCTTAAAATAATTTTATCGTCATCCCGTCGAATGCAGAGAGGGGACCATGAAGATCGAGATCATCGGCGGCGGCCCGGCGGGCCTCTATTTCGCCCTCCTGATGAAGAAGGCGGACCCGACCCACCGCATCCGCATCTACGAGCAGAACCGCCCGGACGACACGTTCGGCTTCGGCGTCGTGTTCTCGGCCGAAACGCTCGGCCATTTCCGCGACTACGACGAGGTATCCTACGACCGCATCCGCGAAACCTTCGCCTACTGGGACGACATCGTCACCCACTACAAGGGCGCCACCATCACGTCGCGCGGCCACGGCTTCTGCGGCATGTCGCGCAAGGACCTGCTGCTGATCCTGCAGAAATGCTGCATCGAGGCGGGCGTCGAGATCGATTTCCAGCGCGAGATCAAATCGCTCGACGAGCTCGCGGCCGATGCGGATCTCATTCTCGCGTCGAACGGCATCAATTCCTGGGTGCGCGAGAAATACGCGGAGCATTTCCGCCCGTCCTACGACTGGCGGCCCAACAAGTTCGTCTGGCTCGGCTCGACCAAGCCGCTGCCCGCCTTCACCTTCGACTTCCGCGAGAACGCCGACGGCATCTGGAACCTCCACGCCTACCAGTACAACAGCGAGATGAGCACCTGGATCGTCGAGACGACGGCCGACGCGTGGAAGAACGCGGGGATGGAGAACGCGACCGAGGAGCAGACGGTCGCCTACGTCGCCGAGCTCTACAAGGACATCCTCGACGGCTATCCGGTCATCACCAACCGCTCGATCTGGCGCAACTTCCCGACGATCCGCTGCGAGACTTGGGTGAAGGACAATGTCGTCATCCTCGGCGACTGCGCGCACACAGCGCATTTTTCCATCGGCTCGGGCACCAAGCTCGCGATGGAGGACGCGATCGCGTTGTTCGATGCCTGCCGCAAGGCGCCGGACGCCCGCGAGGCGCTCAAGCTCTACGACAGCGAGCGCCGCGACGAGGTCGAGCGTATCCAGCACGCCGCCGAGGTCTCGCTCACCTGGTTCGAGCATGTCGAGCGCTACTGGGACATGAATCCGACCCAGTTCACTTTCAGCCTGATGTCGCGCTCGAAGGCGATCACCTACGACAATCTCCGGCTCCGCGACCCCGAATTCGTCGCCGAGGTCGAACGCGATTTCAGCGCGCGCATGGCCGACGAATTCGACGCGCCGCAGCTGAAGAAGAAGCCGGTGCCGCCGATGTTCACGCCGTTCGAGCTCCGCGGCATGCGGCTCGCGAACCGTGTCGCCGTCTCGCCCATGTGCCAGTACTGCGCGACCGATGGCATGCCTGACGACTGGCATTTCAGCCATTACACCCAGCGCGCCATGGGCGGCGCCGGGCTCGTCTTCACCGAGATGACCTGCGTCTCGCCCGACGCGCGGATCACCCCCGGCTGCGCCGGCATCTGGACCGACGCGCAGGCCGCGAAGTGGAAGGAGATCGTCGACTTCGCGCATGCGCGCACCAACGCGAAGATGGCGCTCCAGATCGGCAACGCGGGCCGCAAGGGCGCGACCAAGGTCGCGTGGGAGGGCATCGACCAGCCGCTGGAGAGCGGCGCATGGCCTATCCTGTCGGCCTCCGCCATCCCGTATTTGCCGAACTCGCAGGTGCCGAAGGCGATGGACCGCGCCGACATGGACCGGGTGAAGGCGGACTTCGTCGCCGCGGTGAAGCGCGCCGAAGCGGCCGGATTCGACATGGTCGAGCTCCACTGCGCCCACGGCTACCTGCTCGGATCCTTCGTCTCGCCGGTGACCAACAAGCGGACCGACGAATACGGCGGATCGCTGGAGAACCGGCTGCGTTATCCGCTCGAAGTCTTCGACGCCTGCCGCGCTGTCTGGCCAAAGGACAAGCCCATGTCGGTGCGCATCTCCGCGACCGACTGGATCGAGGGCGGATTGACCGGCGACGAGGCCGTCCTCGTCGCGCGCGCCTTCCGCGAGCATGGCTGCGACCTCATCAACGTCTCGACCGGCCAGACCGATCCCGCAGAGAAGCCGGTCTACGGCCGCATGTTCCAGGCGCCCTTCTCCGAACAGGTGCGCATCGAGGCGGACATCCCGACCGTCGTCGCCGGCAACATCTTCGACTGGGACCAGGTAAACACCATCGTCGCCGCCGGGCGCTCCGACCTCGTCGCCCTCGCGCGCACGCATCTCTACAACCCGTACTTCACCAAGCAGGCCGCCGCCCATTACGGCGTCGAAGATGTGGACTGGCCCGACCAGTACATGTCGGCGAAGTTCGCGGCCTACCGCGAGTACGGCCGCGTGAAGGCGCAGGTCGAGGAGCTCCGCGAGCTCGCGAAGCCGGAGACGGGGAAGAAGCGGGGCGCCGGCGATGATGCGCCGAAGCGCGTCCGCGACGAGGCGGCGGAGTAGGCGGCCGGGCCGCGCGTGGCCCTATGCCGACCCGCGTCTTGACCCCGCGTCGGCCAGCGGTTAGCGACGTCCCATGAACGGAAGGGACATCCGATGACGATCAAGCTCTACGAACTCCTCGGCGCAGACGACCGCCGCTACAGCCAGTTCTCGTGGCGCGCCAAGATGGCGCTGAAGCACAAGGGCCTCGATTTCGAGGCGATCCCGCTGCTGCTCACCGACAAGGAAAGCATCGCCTTCGCGAACTCGACGAGCGTGCCGGTGATGGTCGACGGCGATGCAATCCGCGCCGACTCCTGGGACATCGCGACCTACCTCGAAGAAACCTATCCGGACGCGCCGTCGCTGTTCGGCGGGCCCATCGGCGAGGGTGTGACGCGTGTCGTGAACTCCTGGTGCGACCGCGCGGTCAATGTCGCGCTCGGGCCGCTGATCGCGCGCGACGTGCTCGATGCCGCGCATCCGACCGACCGCGCCTATTTCCGCGAGACCATGGAGAAGATGTACAAGCGCACCCTCGAGGAGGTGCAGGAGGGGCGCGAGGACCGGGTGAAGGCGCTCTACCGGACGCTCGATCCGATCCGCTCGACCTTCCGCAAGGGGCAGGACTTCATCTGCGGGGCGTCTCCGGCCTATGCCGACTACGTCGTCTTCTCGCAGTTCCAGTGGGCGCGGGTGACGAGCCCGTTCAAGCTGCTCGAGGCCGACGATCCGGTCTATGCGTGGCGCGAGCGCATGCTCGACCTGTTCGGCGGCTTCGCGCGCGACACCGTCGCCTATGACGTGGCCGCGTAAGCCTCAGGCAGAGACCTTCACCGATTTCACGACGAGGCCCTCGAAGCCCGCCGGCACGTTGCGCGTGAACGCGTCGTCTGGGGCAGGGGCGGGGGCGGGCAGGACGTCGGCCGTATCCGTCTCCGACGCTTCCTCCGCATCCGTGCGGTAGGACAGCTTCCGCTGGCGCGCCTCCGGCTTCGGCAGGGGGCGGCCGGCGAGGCGTGGCATCTCGCCGAGCGCATGCCAGGCGGGAAC
>JAYOEF010000105.1:0-13539 GCA_038106605.1 Alphaproteobacteria bacterium | reverse complement strand
CTTGTTTCGCTGTGGCAACCTTCCCAAAATTATTGTCCTCTTAAAAAAAAGTTGCGCCGGAAACAATACTCAATGTTTAGACAACATTATTTATGTTTGACATTTGAGGGAGGTTCATGCGATTAGGTCTCGCAGTTTTTACACCTGACAATCGCACGGGACAGAAATGGCCGAAGAAGAAAACAGGCTGGCGAAAGACGCGGATTTGCTGAAGATGGCAGTCGAGATCGTCTCCGCCTATGTAGGTAACAATCCCGTCCCCGCCAGTCAGGTTCCTGACGTCATCAATACGGTCTATGCCTCGCTGTCGAGTCTCGACGGATCCGGTTCCAGCGCAGCGGCGGAACCGCTGAAACCCGCCGTTCCGATCCGGCGCTCGGTCACCCCCGACTACCTCGTCTGCCTCGAGGACGGCAAGAAGCTCAAGATGCTGAAGCGTCACCTGCGCGCGGTCTACGGCCTGTCTCCGGAGGAGTACCGCGCGAAGTGGGGGCTGCCCGCCGACTACCCGATGGTCGCCCCGAATTACGCCAAACAACGATCGACTTTCGCGAAGCAGATCGGTCTCGGTCGCAAGAAAGGGGAAACGGTCCGGCGCCGTCCGGCGCGGACCTGATACGACAGGGCAGGCTTTTCGCGGCCGCACAACGAAAAGGCCCGGCATACGCCGGGCCTTTTGCATTAGGGCCCATACAATCGCTTGCGGACGGCTATTTCAAATAATCGTATTTGCCGTTCTTCCATTCGTAGAACACATAGCCGGGTGCCGAGACGTCGCCCTTGGCATCGAAACCGACCTTGCCGAGCACCGTGTCGAACTGGCCGGCCTTGAGCGCCTTGACGACTTTCGGCGCCTCGGTCCCGCCGGCCGCTTTCACGGCCGCGACCCATGCCTGAATCGCGCCATAGGTGTAGAGCGTGTAGCCTTCGGGGGTGTAGCCGGTCGCCTTGAAAGCAGCGACGAGCTTCGCGTTACTCGGATCCTTCGCCGGATCGGGGCTGAAGGTCATCAGCGTGCCCTCGCCCGCCGCGCCGGTGATCGACCAGTACTCGTCGGTGACCAGGGCATCGCCCGAGATCAGCACCGTCTTCATGCCCTGCTGACGCATCTGGCGGACGATAAGACCCGCCTCGGTATGATAGCCGCCGACATAGAGCGCATCGATCGCATTCGCCTTGAGCTTGGAGACGAGCGCCGAATAGTCCTTCTCGCCCGCAGTGTAGGCTTCGTAGAGTTTCTCCTTGCCGCCGGCGGCGTTGAACGCCTTCTTGGTCTCGTCGGCGAGGCCTTTGCCGTAGGTCGTCTTGTCGTGGATGATCGCAACGTTCTTCGACGCGTAGTTCTTCTTGAGGAAGTCGCCCGCAACCGCTCCCTGCTGGTCGTCGCGACCGCAGACGCGGAAGACGTTGAGCAGCTTGCGCTCCGTCAGGAGCGGATTGGTCGAGGCGGGAGAGATCTGCACCAGCCCCTCCTCCGCGTAGACCTCGGACGCGGGGATCGACGAGCCGGAGCAGAAGTGCCCGGCGACGAAAACGACGCCCTTCGACGCCAGCTGGTTCGCAACCGCGACCGCCTGTTTCGGATCGCAGGCATCGTCGCCGATTTCCAGAACGAGCTGCTTGCCGAGAACGCCGCCCGCGGCGTTGATGTCCTTGACGGCGAGCTCGGCGCCGCGGCGCATCTGCTCGCCGAACGATGCGTACTGTCCGGTCATGGGACCGGCGGTCGCGATCTTGATCTGGGCCTGGGCCGACGACGCGGCGCCGAGAAGCGCGAGGCCGGCGAAAAGTCCGGTAGTCAGTTTCAGCATGTTCGACACTCCCGTTGAGTCTGGCGTTGAATCTGTTGGAATCTGCACTGCCACTTGCGCCCCGAGCCGACTCTACCGGCTGGCCGCCAAGCGGAAAAGAAAATCCGGGACGGAACGTCGTTCATCCGGCGCCGCCTTTCGCGCGCCATGAGAAAGGCCCCGTCCGCTCGTAGAGCCACGGATACTGGCTCGTCATCCGCCGCGCGAGCGTCAGGCGATAGGACGCCGCCGCGATCGCGAGAACGACGGCCGTATCGATCACGTATCCCGTGACCAGAAGCGCCTCTCCCCGGAAAAGGCCCCAGACGAGAAACCGGTCCGCGGCGCCGAGCAGAAGCCCGTAGGGCACAATGTGCCATGCCGGCCGCCACGCATTGGCGACCGCTTTCCCGGTCATGAACCCCGCAAATCCGACGAGACACACCGTGAGGCCGAGAAAAACGCCGAACGAGGTACCGAGAATGCCGCCCGTCATGCCCCTCCTCCCTCGAGATAGGCACTTCGGATCGCCGGGTCGGCGAGCAGCGCGCTCCCGGTGCCCGACATCGATACCGTGCCGTTGACCATGACGTAACCGCGATGGGCAAGCCGAAGCGCATGGAAGGCGTTCTGTTCGACGAGAAATACCGTCGTCCCGTGCTCGCGGTTGATGTCTCCTATCACCTGGAATATCTGCCGCACGACGAGCGGTGCGAGCCCCAGAGACGGCTCGTCGAGAAGCAGAAGCTGCGGCTCGCCCATCAGCGCACGCGCGATCGCAAGCATCTGCTGTTCCCCGCCCGACAGGGTGCCGCCGCGCTGTCCCGCCCGCTCGCCGAGTCGGGGAAACAGCGCATAGACGCGATCGAGGTTCGCGCCGAACCGGGCGGGATCGCCCGTCGTCGCCCCCATCTGGAGGTTTTCCAGCACCGTCATCCGCGGAAAGATGCGGCGCCCTTCGGGTGCGTGCGCGATCCCGCTTCGGACGATCTCGTGGGTCGGCAAGCGTGTGATGTCCCGGCCACGGAACCGGATTTCACCGGCCCCCGCCTGCGGGTCGCCGCAGATCGTCCGGAGCAGGGTCGACTTCCCGGCACCGTTCGCGCCGATCAGAGCGACGATCTCGCCCTCGGCTACCTCGACGTCGATGCCGCGGAGAGCCTCGATATGACCGTAGAAGGAATGAAGGCCGGAAACGGTCAGCATCATGGCGCGGCGCCTCCTGCGTCCGCGCCTTCGTCCTCGCCGAGATAGGCGCGGATGACGGCCGGATCGGATTTCACCTGCTCCGGCGTCCCTTCCGCGATCTTGCGGCCATAGTCCAGCACGACGATGCGATCCGAGATGCCCATGACCACGCTCATGTCGTGCTCGATGAGCAGCATTCCGACCCGGTGCTCGCGTCGGATGAAATCGAGGAGTTCGTTGAGATCGGCGGTCTCGCGCGGATTTAGGCCAGCCGCCGGCTCGTCGAGGCAGAGAAGCGCAGGCTCGGTGCACATGGCGCGGGCGATTTCGAGGCGGCGCTGATCGCCGTAGGACAGACTTCCCGCATCTTCATCGGCCCGGGGCACCAGACCGACGCGGTCGAGCCAGTAGCGCGCGAGCTCGACCGCCGTCCGCTCGGCCCGCCGATAGCCGCCGATCCCGAAGAGCGCGAGCGCCGAGTAGCCCGAGGCGCGCATCAGCTTGGTGTGCTGGGCGACGATGAGATTCTCGAGCGCCGACATCTGCGGAAAGACGCGGATGTTCTGGAATGTGCGCGCGATCCCGGCGAGGCGGGCGATGCAGTGATCGTCGAGCCGCTCCAGGAGCCACTCGCTGCCGTCGCGGCGGAGCGCGAGCCGGCCGACGGTCGGTTTGTAGAATCCGGTAAGGCAGTTGAAGACGGTCGTCTTGCCGGCGCCGTTCGGCCCGATGATCGCGGTGATCTCGCCCGCTTCCGCCGCGAACGACAGGTCGTCGATCGCGGTGAGGCCGCCGAAGCGCATCGTCAGGTGCTCGACGGTCAGAAGGCTCATCCGTTGGCGTCTCCCGGCGCGGGGCGCGCACTCCCGAGACGGATCGTCGGATCGCGGTGGGACAGCAGGCCGCGCGGCCGCCAGGCCATGATCAGGACCATGCCGGCGCCGAATGCGAGCATCCGGTATTCCTGGAGATCGCGGATGTATTCGGGAAGCCCGATCAGGACCACGGCCGCAAGAACGACACCGACCTGGCTGCCCATCCCGCCGAGCACGACGATGGCGAGGATGATGGCGGACTCGAGAAAGGTGAAGCTCTCGGGGCTGATGAAGCCCTGCCGGGTAGCGAAGAACGAGCCCGCGAAGCCGCCGAACATCGCGCCGATGGCGAACGCGGACAGCTTCGTATTCCGCGGGTTGATGCCGAGCGAGCGGCAGGCGATCTCGTCCTCGCGCAGGGCCTCCCACGCGCGGCCGACCGGTAGCGTCCTTATGCGCCGCGTGAAGAAGTTCGTGACCAGCGCAAGCGCGAGGATCAGGAAATAGAGAAACGTCACCCGGTGCTGGGACGAATATTGCAGGTCGAAGAACTGGTGGAAGGTTGGGACGCCCTCCTGCGTCCCGAACCTGCGGAATTCGAGGCCGAAGAAGCTCGGCCGCGGAATGCCCGAGATCCCGTCCGGCCCGCGGGTGAACGACACCCAGTTCTGCAGCACGACGCGGATCATCTCGCCGAAACCGAGCGTGACGATCGCGAGATAGTCGCCGCGGAGCCGAAGGACGGGAAATCCGAGCAGGATGCCGAACATCGCGGCGAACAGGCCGGCGAGCGGCAGGCAGATCCAGAAACTGAACCCGAAATTCGCTGCGAGCAGCGCATAGGAATAGGCGCCGACCGCGTAGAACGCGACGTATCCGAGGTCGAGGAGCCCGGCGAGTCCGACGACGATATTGAGCCCCCAGCCGAGCATCACGTAGGTCAGTACGAGGATCGCGATATCGATCAGGCGACGGTCGGCGAAAGGCAGAAAGGGAAGCGTCACCGCGAACAGGATCATCGCCCCGGCAAGCCAGGGAAGCGCGCGCCGGTAGGTTGCGGTGAAATCCATGGCGGGTACGGCGCCGCCCGCCGCAGCACGCCGGCGGCTATAGCCGGAGACGAGCGCGCGGACGACGAGGACGAGACCGCCCGCTATCGCGACGACGCGGAGGAAAGCGCTCGGTAGCTCCGTCGCCCAGCAGGCCGCGGCGACGACCGCCCCGACGGCCGCGGGAAACAGAACCTGCCCCCGACCGATGAGGATCAGCCCGGCGCGGCCGAGAAACACGAGGAGAACGGCGATCGCCAGTTCGGGCCAGCGCGTGTCGAGGAACTGGTCGCCGCCGCGGTTGGTGATGCGCAATCCGACCAGCGGAAGGAGCAGCGCCGCGGAAACGAAGGCCGCGATCGCGGATTCGCGGATGATCTCGGCGGCGCCTGCGGGCCGCGGCGGGGCGGGCGCAGCGGGCAAGATCAGACCTTCTCTACCTCCGGCCGTCCGAGCAGGCCGGTCGGCCGGAAGATCAGCACGAGGACGAGAATCGAGAAGGCGGCGACATCCTTGTATTCGATGGTGAAATAGCCCGACCAGAAGGCCTCGATCAGGCCGATCAGCAGGCCGCCCAGCATGGCCCCCGGGATCGAACCGATCCCGCCCAGAACGGCGGCGGTGAACGCCTTTATTCCGGCGAGAAAACCGATATAGAAATCGATGACGCCGTAATAGAGCGTCACGAGCAGGCCCGCGACGGCAGCGAGCATCGCCCCGATCACGAAGGTCACCGAGATCGTCCGGTCGACGTTGACGCCGACCAGCGCCGCCATCGTCCGGTCCTGTTCGCAGGCGCGCTGCGCCCTGCCGAGTGCCGTGCGCGAGATCACGAGCGAGAAGACGATCATCAGCACGATCGTCGTCGCAATGATGCCGATCTGCATGTAGTTCATGACCACCGTGAAGCCGTCGTCGCGGCGCGCAAGCTCGACCCCGCCTTTAACCACGGGGGCCAGCGTCTTGTTGCGCGCACCCTGCGTCAGCTGCACGTAGTTGCCGAGGGCGATCGACATGCCGATCGCAGAGATCAGTGCGGCGAGACGGGGAGAATTCCGGAGCGGGCGATAGGCGATGCGCTCGAGCGTCCAGCCGTAAACGGCGGTCAGCATCATCGAGACGATCAGTGCCACGAGAAGCGCAAGGACGACGAAGCCGCCGCCGTCGGTCCCGAGAATCATCAGCGTGATCAGCGAGATGAAAGCACCGATCATATAGACCTCGCCATGGGCGAAGTTGATCATTCCGATGATGCCGTAGACCATCGTATAGCCGATGGCGATGAGGCCGTAGATGGCGCCGAGGGTCAGGCCGTTTATGAGCTGCTGGAGAAAGTATTCCATGCGTCGGATCCGGCTCAGACCCCCTTTTTCTTTTTCTCAAGAACGTAATACAACTTATTGATAGCATTGCGTTTTAAAGTTTCTTTTCCAGCCGATGCGGGACCGACGATCGATACCTCGACGAGAGAAACCGGGTCCACCGCGGTGACCTTCACGGAGGTGCCGATCTGCTGGAATTCAAGAATGACTTCTCCGTCGCCGCGCCTGTCCGCCATGTCGTGACCGCTCCGCCGGGGCACGTCTTCATTGTGATCGGCAACGCGCCGAACGCCAAGCCCGCCAGCAGCCGCCCCTAACCGGCCGCCCATGCGTTAACCGGCTGCCAGCCCGCAAAGGACTCGCAAAGACCGTACACCGCATGATTGGGCGCGATTCACGAATCGTTAACTCAAATTGCCGGATATTAACAAAGCGACAGTCTGTTCAGGCGCCTTGGGCAATTCGCCCGGCGAGGTTGGCACATGGACGTCACGGCGATCCGAAGCGACATTTTCCGCCGGCGCCCTTCGCGCGTGGTCCCCTGGACCGCCGCGGCGGGCGTGCTGTTCGCGCTCGCCCTTTTCGGGGCCTCTTCCCTTCTTCCGCAGCGTTTCGGTGTCCGGTTGGACCTGGTCTTCGCGGCGGCGCTCGGTCTTTCTGCTCTGATTACCGTTTGCGTAGGCGCAGGCGAGGCGCTGGGCCGGCGCGCTGCCCTGCAGGACGTTCTACCGCAAGACGCGGCAACGGCCGCGCCGGGGCGATCCACAGACGGCGGATTGGATGCCGGCCTCCTGCTCCGCGAGATCCTGGAAAGCCTGTCCGACGGCTTTACGCTTTGGGACTCCGAAGGCCGGATGATCCTGCGCAACCAGCGCATGGTATTCGATCCCTCCTTGACGCCCGCTGCCCCAGAATGCGGCATCGGGTTCGAAGACTATGTCGCGTTGACGTTCCCCTTTGTCGATCCACGGATGACCGGCGGCTCACGGGAAGCCTGGCTGGAGACGCGGAGCAAATGGCACCGCGAAGCCGACGGATCGCACGAGGTTCTGCTCAAGACCGGCCGCTGGGTCCTGCTTACGGAACGGAGGACGGCGAGCGGCGGTACCGTCGGCATCTATACCGACATCACCCGGCGCAAGAAATTCGAGGAAATGCGCCAGCAGAGCGAACGCCGCCTCGCCCATGCCCAGCGCCTCGCCCGCGTCGGCATCTGGGAATGGAACGCAGATACACACGAGATCTATTTCTCCGACATCTTCGGCGAGATTCTCGGCCTGGACCCGGGCGCACCGCCCCTCACGGTCGAGCAGTTCATGATCACGGTCCACCCCGCAAACCGCGACATCGTGCGCACGACCCTCGGCCGGCTGATGTCGATCGGCGGCCAGTACAATCAGGAATACCAGATCATCCGGCCGGACGGCGAAGTGCGGACGCTGCGGACCGAATCCGAGGCGATTCCCGACGAGAACGGCCGGCCGGCGCGCGTGATCGGTGCGGTCCACGATCTGACCGACCTGAAGCGGGCGGAACGCGCGCTGCGCAAGGCGATGGAAGCGGCTGCAGAGGGCAACCGGGCGAAATCCGAGTTCCTCGCGAACGTGAGCCATGAGCTCCGGACGCCGCTCAACGCCATTATCGGCTTCTCCGAGGTGATGCAGCAGGAGGTGTTCGGCCCGCTCGGAAACGACCGCTACCGCGAATACGCCTCGGATATCCGGGACAGCGGTTCGCACCTTCTCGGGATCATCAACGACCTGCTCGACTACGCCAAGCTAGAGGCCGGGCGGCTCGACCTCCATGTCGAACCGGTTGAATTCCCGAAGCTGCTCGAGAACAGCCTGCGCCTCGTCCACAAGCGCGCCGAGGAGGCAGGCGTCACGCTCGTCAGCAACATCGCGAACGCTCCGGAACGGATCGAGGCCGACGGCCGCAAGTTAATGCAGATCCTGCTCAATCTACTCAGCAATGCCGTTAAATTCACACCCGCCGGCGGCACCGTGACCCTGAAGGCCTTGAGCACCGTCGACGGGGTTGAAATTTCCGTCACCGACACTGGCGTCGGCATGTCCGCGCACGACATCGAGATCGCCCTCATCCCCTTCGGCCAGGTCGACAGCTCGCTCAACCGCCAGCAGACCGGCACCGGCCTCGGACTGCCGTTGTCGCGCGCCCTCGCGGAACTCCACGGAGGACGCCTCGACGTCGAGAGCGCCCCGGGACACGGCACCACCGTTCGCGTTTCCCTCCCGTCGATCGTGCGGCGCCCCGGCGAAGGCCGTACGCCGCCGCAGCTCCGCCTTGTCAGCGGCTGACCTCCCGTTTAAAGCTGGTCGCGAACCTTCGCGGACAGGCTTTCCCTATGAGCGGCATCGATCTTCCGGCCGGCGCCTTCACCGTGCGCCGCGACATCCGTTTCTCGGACTCCGATCCCGCCGGGATCGTCTTCTATGCCGAGTTTTTCAGGATGTTCAACGACCTCTTCGAGGACTGGCTGAACAAGCGGCTGGGCATCGATTTCGCCCGCCAGTTCCGGGACGAACAGCGCATGTTCCCTCTGGTCCACGTGGAGGTCGACTTCAAGGAAGCCCGGATGATGGGCCAGCAGATGGATTTGACGCTAGTGCTGACGCGGCTCGGCCGCTCCTCGATCGCCTACGACATCGTGGCCCACGACGAGGATGTGGAGATCCTGCGCGGGAGCTTCGTGACCGTTGTCGCATCGAAGGCGACGATGTCGACGATCGATATACCGGCCGACATCCGCGCGCCGATGGAAGATTATCTGAAAATCTGCTCCGCCTGAGGGCGGGATCAGCGGTCCCGCTCGAAATCGGCGCAGATCCGGTCGATTTCGAGGGCGTTGAACAGCTCGCCGGACACGCCGCAGCGGCATCCGACGGAATTGGTCTCGCTGCAGGCCTCTGGCTTGTAGTGGCAGCATTCGAGGCAGGGCCCGAATTCGGGGATGCCCTGGCGAAGCTGCACGGCGGCGAGAAGCCGTTCCATCCCGGCAACGAGATCTGCCTGCTCGGTTTCGCTGCAGGGGGCGACCGCGTCGGAAATCACGCTCAGCGGATCGCGGCAGAGCACGTCGCGGCCAGCCTCCGTCAGCGCGATACGGACGGCCCGCTTGTCGCCGTCGCAGCGCGAGCGGGCGATCAGGCCCTTGGCTTCGAGCGCCTTCAGCGTCTGCGAAACGGTTCCCTTCGTGGACCCCATGAAATCCGCGAGCGCACCTGGCGAGCAACTCGTGCGGTTCGCCTTGGCGACGAAGCGCAGCGCTTCCCACTGGGCCGGGTTGAGCCCGTCGGAGAACTGAAGGGTGTGCGCGATCCGGCTCAACCGGTCGACCAGTTCTACGATCTTAGCTGTTTCGGGCATCCGGGCGGGTCTGATGCGGTTGGCACGGCGGACGTCTGCATTCCGGGCAATCGCCGAAGCAGGAAAATCCCTTCCCTGCCCGGCCGCGTAACCGGAATGCCCCGTAACATAAATTTGATGCGGGCGAAAAACAATATCGACTCGAAAATAAACTTGTATTGCACCGCAAAATATCCGATATTATCGACTCGATACGGTGACGGAATTCCTCCCGCCACGCGTGGTAGGCAATAAAGCGAAAGGATGCGTCAATGGCCTCAGCAAACGGTAATTTCCCAGACCGGAACGACCGGCGCTACATCGCCGCCGCCATGAATGCGCCGCTCCTCGAGCGCGAATACGAGGTCGAGCTTGCCCGGCGCTGGCGGGACGATAAGGACGAGTCGGCGCTCCACGAGATCATCAACGCCCATATCCGCCTCGTCGTCCGCGTTGCGGCCAAGTTCAAGGGCTACGGTCTGCCGATCGGCGACCTGATCCAGGAGGGCAACACGGGCCTGCTCGAGGCGGCGAACCGGTTCGACCCGGACCGCAACGTGCGCTTCTCGACCTACGCGACCTGGTGGATCCTGGCAGCGATGCAGGAATACATCGTCCGCAACTCGTCGATCGTCCGCATCGGCACGACCCCGGCGCAGAAGAGCCTGTTCTTCAACCTGCGCAAGCTGCGTGCCCGCCTGACCAAGAATTCGGGTAGCCAGATGACCGACGCCGAGCGGCGGCTGATCGCCGACGAACTCGGCGTTCCCGTGGCGGCGGTCGAGAGGATGGAAGCCCATCTGTCGCGTCCCGACCAGTCGCTCAACGCCACCATCGGCGAGAGCGACTCGGACGAATTCCTCGACCTCCTCGCGGACGATGCCCCGAGCCCGGAAGCGATCGTCGGCGACATGATCGACGGCGAGACCCGGACACGCTGGATCCGCGACGCGCTCAACCACCTGACCGCGCGCGAGCGCGAGGTGATCACGCGGCGCTTCCTCGCCGACGACAAGATCACGCTCGCGGAGATCGGCGAGGCGTTCGGCGTGACCAAGGAGCGCGTGCGCCAGATCGAGGGCAAGGCGCTTTCGAAGCTGCGGAACGCCCTTCAGGACCGCGTGACCGAAGGCGCACTCCTCAACTGACGGCGGCGCTCCCGTCTCCAAACCGCCAAAAGAAAAGCGGCGCCCTTTTGGGCGCCGCTCGTTTTATAAGGACGTTTCCGTCCCGGCAGAATAGGGTCAGCGGACGGCGGTAACCGCTTGGTTGCGGCCGCCGTACATCAGGTCGTCGGTCCAGAACCGCTCCAGCGCGCGGAGGTTTCCGTTGATCGACGCCAGCTCTTTCGAAATCGGCGAGTTGCCGAGCTGGGCAATGTGACGCTCGTGAAGCTGGGCGATGAGGTCGCAAACCTCGAGGCCCTTGCCGGAGACGCGCACGCGGACCGAGCGGCGGTCGTGCGGCGAGCGCTCCTGTTCGAGATAGCCGTTCTCGACCATCTTCTTCACGTTGTAGGACACGTTGGAGCCCAGGTAGTAGCCGCGGTTGGTCAGTTCGCCGACCGTCAGCTCCTCCTTGCCGATATTGGCGAGGATCAGGGCCTGGATGTTGTTGATGTCGGCAATCCCGGTCCGGTCGAGCTCGACCTTGACGACTTCGAGGAACTGCCGATGCAGCCGCTCGATCAGGCGGATTGTCTCGAAATATGCTTCTTTCACCGGTTCAGTCCCCCCGGGACAGGCGCAGTTGACACGACGGTATGTACGCATAATCCGGAATAAGGCTTAAATTTTATTTAATTCCGCACCGGAATCCGGATCGGCCCGAGACGGCAAGGAACTCGTCGGAGGGCCGCACCGGCGCCACTCCTTGACAGACTCCCTTGCCGCGCCTATGCCGCCCGGGCAATCATCCGCGGGGGAAGCGGCGAAACCAGGCCGAACGCGAGGAGAAAAAGATGGGAACCGACAGCAGGAATCCGGAAACGATCGCCCTTCACGCCGGCTGGCGCCGCGACGAAGCGACCACGGCCGTGGCGGTGCCGATCTACCAGACCACCTCCTACCAGTTCAACAGCACCGAGCACGCGGCCAACCTGTTCGGCCTTTCCGAACTCGGAAACATCTACACCCGCATCATGAACCCGACGCAGGACGTGCTCGAGCAGCGCATCGCCGCGCTCGAAGGCGGCGTCGCGGCCCTCGCGCTTTCGTCCGGGCAGTCGGCGTCGGCGTTCGCCGTACAGAACATCACGCATGCTGGGGACAATTTTGTAGCGTCTACAGACCTTTACGGCGGAACGTGGAACCTTTTTGCGAACACTCTGAAGGACATGGGCATCGAGTGCCGCTTCGTCGATCCGGCGGATCCCGAGGCGTTCGCAAAGGCAACGGATGCCCGCACGCGGTGCTGGTACGCCGAGACGCTCCCCAACCCGAAGCTCCGCGTCTTCCCGATCAAGGAGGTCGCGGAACTCGGCCGCAAGATGGGCGTACCGCTGATCATGGACAACACGGCAGCGCCGATCCTTTGCCGGCCGTTCGAGCATGGCGCTGCCATCGTGATGCACTCCACGACCAAGTATATCGGCGGCCACGGTACCTCGATCGGAGGTATCATCGTCGACGGCGGCAATTTCGACTGGGAAGCCCACAAGGACCGCTTCCCGATGCTCAACCAGCCCGATCCGAGCTATCACGGCGCCGTGTGGACCGAGGCGGTCAAGCCGCTTGGCCCGATCGCCTACATCATCAAGGCACGCGTCACCCTGCTCCGGGACCTCGGCTCCGCGATGAGCCCGTTCAACGCCTTCCTGTTCCTGCAGGGGCTCGAGACGCTGCCGCTCCGTATCCGCGCGCACTGCGAGAATGCGAACGCGGTGGCCGTCTGCCTCGCCAAGCACCCGAAGGTCGGCAAGGTGATCCACCCGAGCCTGGCGACGGGCGAAGAGCGCCGGCGCGCCGATGCCGCGATGAAGGGCGGCTACGGCGGCCTGCTCGGCTTCGAGTTCAAGGACGGCGGCAAGGAAGCCGGCCAGAAGTTCATCGAGGCGCTCAAGATGTTCTATCACGTCGCCAATATCGGCGACTCGCGCAGCCTTGCGATCCACCCGGCACCGACGACCCATTCGCAGCTGTCGCCCGAGGAGCAGGAGATGACAGGCGTCTCCGACCGCTACGTCCGCCTCAGCATCGGTATCGAGCACATCGACGACATAATCGCCGATCTCGACCAGGCTCTAGCGGCAGTCTGAAGGAGCGCGCGATGGGGAGCGGGGAATACGGGCTCGGACGCTTTCCGGTTACACGCATGCGCCGGAACCGGCGAGACGCATGGAACAGGAGTCTTGTCGCCGAAAACGTGCTGACGCCGGCCGACTTCATATGGCCGGTGTTCGTCCATGACTCCGACGTTCCCCACGAGGACATCCCGTCGCTTCCGGGCGTTCGCCGGCACTCGATCGCGGCGCTCGTCGATGAAGTGGGCATGGCGAAAGCGCTCGACATCCCGCTGATCGCGATCTTCCCGGCGATCGATCCGTCGCTCAAGAACGATGACGGCGACGAAGCCTCGAACCCTGACAATCTCGTTTGCCGGGCAGTGCGGGCGGTCAAGTCTGCGGTTCCCGATATCGGCATCATGTGCGACGTGGCGCTCGACCCCTTCACCAGCCACGGTCACGACGGGCTGCTGCGCGACGGCTATGTCGTCAACGACGAGACGGTAGACGTGCTGACCAAGCAGGCGGTCGTCCAGGCCGACGCCGGCTGCGACGTCATCGCGCCGTCCGACATGATGGACGGGCGGGTCGGCGCGATCCGCACCGCCCTCGACGCCGCCGGCCACGATGCGGTGCGCATTCTCGCCTATTCCGCCAAGTACGCGTCCGCGCTCTACGGGCCGTTCCGCGACGCGGTCGGCTCGGCGCCCAATCTCGCCGGCGGCGACAAGAAGACCTACCAGATGGACCCCGCCAACACCGACGAGGCGCTCCGCGAAGTCGCGC
>JAYOEF010000104.1:12323-13597 GCA_038106605.1 Alphaproteobacteria bacterium | reverse complement strand
GGTCTCGGCGGCTTTGGCGACGTCGGCGTGCGACGTGACGTCGAGCTTCACCGGCACCGCGCCCGAAGTCGCGACGGTGTCTGGATCGCGTGCGCCGGCATAGACCTTCGCCGCGCCCGCTTCCAGCAGTGCCTCCACGAACGCCTTGCCCAGCCCGCGGTTGGCGCCGGTGACGAGGGCGGTGCAGCCTGCGATATCCATGGAACGGCCTGCTTTCGGATGTTTCGGAGCGGGGCGGCGGACGCCGGACGATCGAAACAGCATTCGGCGCATCCGTCCGCGCGTCAAGGCCGCCCGGAATTGCGGTGCCCCTCGCATTGCGGCACATCCGTTCGGCTGCTACCGTTCCCGTGGGATGACGGGCCCGCAAAAATCGGCCCGCACGGGACCGGACAGGGGAGCAGGGCCATTACCGAATTCAACAAGACCGCCGACTACGTGATCGTCGGCGCGGGCTCGGCGGGTTGCGTGCTCGCGAACCGGCTGAGCGAGGACGGCAAGAGCCGCGTATTCGTGCTCGAGGCGGGCGGCCGCGACAAGAGCTTCATGATCCACATGCCGCTCGGCGTCGGCAAGGTGTGGCAGGACCCGAAGACCAACTGGTCCTACATGTCGGAGCCCGAGCCCCATTGCGACAACCGGCGCATCTTCCACCCGCGCGGCAAGGTGCTCGGCGGCTCGTCCTCGATCAACATGATGGCCTACGTGCGCGGCAACCGCGGCGACTTCGACCGCTGGCGCCAGAAGGGCGCGGCCGGCTGGTCCTACGACGACGTGCTGCCGTACTTCAAGCGCGCGGAATCCTTCCAGGACCGCAAGGACGATCCCTATCACGGCAATTCCGGGCCGTGGCGCATCCGCACCACCAACGTTCAGGACCCGATCTTCGACAGCTTCTTCGGGGCGGTCGACACCGCGGGATACACGCAGGCGAAGGACTACAACGGCGCGGAGCAGGAGGGTTTCGCCCGGCTCCAGGTCAACGCCGTCGACGGACGCCGCCAGAGCGCCGCGGTCGCCTACCTCCATCCCGCCATGCGGCGCGCCAACCTCGACGTGCAGGTGAAGGCGCACGTCACGCGCATCCTGTTCGACGGCAAGCGCGCGGTCGGCGTAGAATACATGGTTGACGGCACGACGCTCCGGGTGAAGGCGGAGAAGGAGGTCATCCTCTCCGGCGGCGCCATCAACTCGCCGCAGATCCTCATGCTGTCGGGCGTCGGGCCCGGCGCGCATCTGCAGGAGATGGGCATTCCCGTGGTCCACGACATGGC
>JAYOEF010000104.1:0-12313 GCA_038106605.1 Alphaproteobacteria bacterium | reverse complement strand
TGCGCCTTCACCTGCACGTCGAGGTTGGCGCGCCGCATGGCGGGCGTCGGCGGCGACCTGCAGGATCACCCGGCGGTCGGGCTCGAGTATTTCTACGCCAACGGCTCCAAGTTCCACCGCGACATCCGGTTCGATCGCCTGCTGTTCCACGTCGCGCGGGTGAAGCTGTTCGGCACCGGCATGGCATCGTCGCCGCCGTCGTCGCTCACCGGCTTCTTCAAGAGCCGGCCGGACCTGGAGCTTCCGGACATCCAGATGTTCTTCCGTCCGATGTCGATGACCGCGCGCGAATGGTTCCCCGGCATCCTGCCGCCGGCGGAGGAGACTTTTGCCTTCCGCTGCTGCCACCTGCGGCCCGAAAGCCGCGGCACGCTCCGGCTCGGCGGCAAGGACCCGAAGACGCCCATAAAAATCCTCAACAACTTCCTGTCGACCGACGAGGACCGGCGCGTGCTGCGCGAGAGCTTCCGCGTCATGCGGAAGCTCGCCTTCCAGCCGTCCTTCGACGGCGTGCGGGGCAGGGAGATGGCGCCCGGCGAGCATGTAAGCGTCGATGACGACAAGGCGATCGATGCCTACGTGCGGGAGACGGTCTCGACCGTGTTCCATCCGGCGAGCACCTGCCGCATGGGAACCGATCCGCGCGCCGTCACCGGGCCCGATCTCCGCGTCCACGGGATGGAGGGGCTCCGTGTCGTCGATGCGTCCGTGTTCCCCGATCTCGCGGGCGGCAACATCAATGCCGTCGTCATCATGATCGCGGAGAAGGCGTCGGATGCGATCCGCGGCAAGGCGGCGCTTGCGTCGGCAGCGTAAGAAGGATCAGCCGAGGCTTTTCGCGCTGCCGCCGTCGACCCGCCAGTTGGCGCCGGTGAGGTAGCCCGCCTCCTGTCCGGCGAGGAAGCAGACGGTCGCGGCGAACTCGCTCGTCCGGCCGAAGCGGCCGGCGGGGAGGCGCGCCTCGCGGTCGGCGAGTTCCTGCTCGGCGGTGAGGCCCTTCTTCTCGCCCAATGCGGCGGCGGTGTAGCGCGTGCGGTCGGTCAGCACGGCGACGGGCGAAACCACGTTCACCGTCACCCCGTCGCGCACGACTTCGCCCGCCAGCGTCTTCATGTAGAATGCGAGTCCGGTCCGGTAAGTGTTTGAAAGCACGTTGTTCGGAATCGGCTCGGAGATTCCCGCCGCGCCGACCATGATGACGCGGCCCCACTTCCTCGCCTGCATGCCTGGAACGAGCCGCTGGACCATGCGGATCTGGCTGAACAGCATGCGGTTGGCGTGCTGGGCCAGTTCGTTGGCGCTCACTTCCAATGCCGTGCGGAGCGGCGGGCCGCCGTGGTTGCAGAACAGGATGTCGATCGGCCCGCCGAGCGCCGCTTCCGCCTCGTCGGCGAGCGTGTCCATGTTGGCAGGATCGGAGAGATCGCCCCCGAGACCGATAGCGAGGCCGCCGGTTTCGGCCGAGATACGCGTTGCGGCTTCGCGGGCGCGCCCCGCATCGGAGCTGCTGACGCAGACGGAGACCCCCTCCTGCGAAAGGGCCTCCGCGGCGGCGAAGCCGAGCCCGCCCGTCGCTGCAAGGAGGAGGGCGCGCTTGCCCGTTATTCCGAGGTCCATCTTGTCCGTCTTTCCCATGGTCGCGGCAGGTTGTGCCGCGACCTTAAGGGTCTAGACGCCGAAGGTGAACAGGCTGCCGAGGTTGGAGCCGACGACGCGGCCCGGCATGCGTTCGCTCATCACGCGGATGAAGCGCTGCCCGGTGCAGTGCATCGGCAGGATCACATCGGGATTGAGGCGTTCCATCTCGTCGACCGTGTGCCCGATATAGGCGTCGGGCGCCATGCCGAGATGGAAGCCGCCGATCACGGCGTGCAGCTTGTCGATGCCGGAGACCGCCATCGCCGTCTTCACCGAGTTGATGATGCCGGCGTGCCCGCACGACGAGATGACGACGAGCCCGCGGCCCTTGATGACGTAACAGGTCGCGTGCTCTTCGGGGTGGTTGTCCTGGACCAGCTTGCCGCTCTTCTCGTCGGTCGCGAAATGGTCGTCGGGCTCGACCATGGTGCCGCCCGTGACCTGCTCGAACGTCGTGCGCTCGATGTAGCCCGAGCTGAACGGGTGTTCGAGGGCGTGCGCGTGGTCGCAGCACACGGGCTTGATGAGCTGGGCGGTGAGCGCCGTGCGGTCGAGCGCGCCCCAGGAGATCGGCTCGGGCGGCAGATGCTCGCGCCCGGCCAGCTTGCCCTTCACCCATTTCTCGCGGAACACGTCCTCGGCGCCGATATAGAGCGACATGTCTTCGCGCATGCGGCTCCGGTAGTGGGTGACGAAGCCTTCGAGCCCGCCGAAATGGTCGCGGTGGCCGTGGCTCAGGATCAGCCCGTTGAGGCGGTGCGGATCGATGCTGAGCAGATCGAAATTGCGGTTGAGGACCTCCGGCGTGTAGCCGAAGTCTAGGAGGTACTGGGCCTTCTCGCCTTCCTTCTCCGAGACGAGGTGGAGCGACAGGCCCCATTCTCCGGCGAGCGTCGTCATCTGGCGGCCCGGAACCTGCCCGACATGTTCGATGTTGACGAGCGAATGCGTCGATTTCGGCAGAAAGCGTTCGTAGTGAGAGTCGACGACGACCCGGATCTGCAGGCTGTCGACGACGGGCGCCGCGAAGGGCGTCAGATCGTTCATGGAGGTTCCTCCCTTTCCCTCATCGAAGCTTGCCGGAGTGCAAGGCGGAGGGCAATGCGGCATCGGCGCCGCAGGGGCGAAATGAAAAGGGGAGAGGCGTAGTGGCCTCTCCCCCGGCTTACGTCGTCCGTCCGGTCGGGACGTCAGCCTTTGATGCCGAGCATCGTCTTCAGCCGTTCGACGACTGGCTTAGGCGTCGCCTGGGTATCCGCGAAGAACTGGTCGATCTCGGCCACGGTCATCTGATTGACCATCAGCAGGTCGTGTTTCTTCATGTCGGCCTGGAAGCCCGGGTCCTTCATCACCGCGTTGAAGGCGGCACGAAGTTCCTTCACGCGTTCGGGCGGCGTGCCCGGAGGCGCGGCGACGGCGCGCGACAGGACGGTCGCCCGCGCGGCGAGCTCGAGGACCTTGCGGTCGTCGTCGTTCTTCGCGAACTCGCTCAGGAGCGGCACCTCGGGGATCAGCGGATGGCGCTTCAGGCCGAGCTGCGCCAGGAAGACGATCTTCTGCTCGGGCTTGAACCAGGCGGGCTTGAGCGGGTGCCACGACGTCATCCCGCCGCCGCGGCCCTCGACCTCGTGCTTCTCCATGGCGAGGTTGACCTCGCCGACGCCCTTGTAGCCCATGATGATCTTGAACTTGGTGCCGAGCACCGCGTTCATCAGCAGCGGCACGAGCGTCACCTCGGAGGCGGGGCCGGTCGAGCCGAGCACGACCTCGGTCTTCTGCGCCTGCTCGATCGTCGTCGCGGGCGCGGTCTTCCACACGCCGACCGCGCTCTGCAGCCCGGTGATGTGGCCGATCCACTCGAACTTCCGCGGATCGAAACGCGCCTTCGAGCCGTAGAGGAGGTCGGCGGTCGCAACGCCGGGGAGCGGCATCAGCAGGACCGAGCCGTCCTTGGGCGCGGCGTTGTAGCCGAAGTTGTTGGCGTTCATGCCGCCTGCGCCGGGCATGATGTCCGCGACCACCGTCGGGTTGCCCTTGATGTGCTTCGGCAGATACTGCGCGAAGACGCGCGTGTACATCATGTAGGAGCCGCGCGCGCCGCCGCCGTGGACGATGCGGATGGTCTTGCCGGCGTAATAGTCTTCCGCGGCCGCGGTGCCCGAAGGCGCTGCGATCGCTGCCGCCGCGGCAGCTATAGCCGCCGCAAGGGCGAAGGTGCGTCCTGCCATAGAGGTTCCTCCCGTTCTTGGTTTTGGGGTTCCGTCCGGCCTTCGGGCCGGCCGGCCATCAGTCGTCGGGTTAGTGGGTCTTTTCGCCGGTGGCGGCCTCGATCCGGTCGCGGATCGCGAGGTCCCAGTGTCCCTTGCCCTCGAGGTCGCCCTGCTCGAACAGCCACGTGTAGCCGCCCTTCGGGTTGCTCAGGATCTCCCACGCGTTTCCGTCGAAGTCGGAAAAATGGAAGCTGTAGGTGCCGTGCTGGTGCACCGGCTGGGTGACCTTGTTGAGGCCCCATTCCTCCTGCGCGGCAAGCACGGCGGCATGGGCCGCATCGACGTCGGCGTCGGTGTCGACGTCGAGGCCGTTGTGGTTGATCCGCGGCATCTCGTCGAGATGGGCGCGCTTCACCACCGCGTAGACGTGGTCGCCGCCGAGCCGGATCATCATGGAGATCTTGCTCGTGCGCACGCATTCGAGCCCGAGGAAGTCCTCGTAGAACTTCCGGGTCCGGTCGAGGTCGGTCGACCCCAGCGTGCCATGCGACAGGAACTTGGACTTGATGACGGAACGCTTCTCGGGCATTGCCGTTCTCCCCACCTGCGATGACGTTTCCTCGGCGTCTCTTCGGACGCTCCCGGAAACGGTAGCACCATACTGTGCCGTCTGGAAGCGATGCGTTGGGCAGTGGGCAGGAATCCGCGTTTCCGCCGTTTCGCGCGGCTTCCGGGCCTGACTTTCGGGGCGGGCCTGCGCTATTCTCGGCCCTTAAACGAGAAGGGGGAAACCATGCTGCCCATGCCCGTCGCCGACCACGCGGCCATCGAGGAGGAGCTCGCCCGCACCGGAAAGTACGTGAAGGTGCTTTGGCAGAGCGCGGACACGCTGATGTTCATCGCGCGGGGACGGGAGTATCGCAGTGAGTTCCACATCAATCCCTCGGACGAGCACATGACGATGCTCAAGGGAAAGATGAACCTTCATTACCGCACGCCCGAGGGCAAGGAGGAGATCGCGGTCCTGAACGAGGGCGAGACGATCTACACCGCCGCCGGCATCCCCCATTCGCCGCGCTTTCCGGGCGACGCGTTCCTGCTCGTCGGCGAGCGCATGCGGCGCGCGGGCGAGGTCGACCGCTTTCAGTGGTTCTGCCCGAAGTGCGACGCCTTCCTCCACGAGGAGACGTTCGTGGTCGACGACTACACCAAGGACCCGGTGAGCCAGGCCTACGCCAACTTCTTCGACTCCGAGGAGTTCCGCACCTGCGAGAAGTGCGGCACGGTCCACCCGCGCCCCTGATTTCGACGGCCCGTCTTCCCGCGAAAGCGGGGATCTCTCACCGCCAGACTTCAACCGTTCCGGATTCCTGCTTTCGCGGGAATGACACGGAAAACAATCGGAGCCCCACAGACCCATGCCGAAGCAGATCGTCACCTCCGCCACTGCGCCCACGACGGGCTTCACCAACAAGGCGACGCCGTCGCCGCTCGCCCAGGGCATCCGCTACGGCAACATGCTGTTCGTTTCGGGGCAGGGGCCGCTCAACCCGGAAACCCGCGAGGTCGTTTCGGACGACATCCAGGCGCAGACGCGCCAGACGCTCACGAACCTGCAGGGCGTGCTGACGGCGGCGGGCGCGACCTTCGCCAACGTCGTCAACATGCGGGTGTGCCTTCGGAATACCGCCGACTTCCCGAAGTTCAACGAGGCCTTCACCGAGTTCCTGCAGGGCGAGAAGGTGACGCGCACCTGCATCGGCGGCACGCCGCACCGCACCGGCGTCAACGTCGAGATCGACTGCGTCGCGATGTTCGACGACTGATTTCGATTTAAAGGCGGAAGATCCGCGCGGCGTTGTCGCGCAGCACTTTGCGCTTCGGCTCGGGCCGCCACTCCATCTCCGCGACCTCCGCCATCGCGCGCTCGGGGTCGACCACCGGCCAGTCGGTGCCGAACAGCACCTTCTCCTGCCCGAACGTGTTCATGTAGTGGCGCGTCGCCTGTGGCCAGTGCTTCGGCGCGTAGGCGTCGAGCGCGATGTAGACGTTCGGGTGCTTCCACGCGACCGAGATCATCTCCTCCGACCACGGATAGCCGATGTGCATGCCGATCAGCACGAGGTCGGGGAAGTCGATCGCGATGCGGTCGAGGCACATCGGCCGGCCGACGGTGGGGAGCTTGCGATAGGGGTTGTAGACGAGGCAGTGGCCGACCTGCAGCATGATCGGCACGCCGAGCTCGCAGCACTTCGCGTAGAACGGATAGTACTTCGCCGCGTCCGGCTCGGCCTCGAACCAGTGGGGATAGAGATGCGCGCCGACGAAGCCGAGGTCGCGCACCGCGTGCTCGATCTCCTTGAGGCTCTCCATGATGCGCGACGGATCGACGCCGATCAGGCCCGAATAGCGGTCGGGGTGTTTCTCGACGATGCCCGCGATGTAGTCGGTCGGCATGTGCGCCGAGCCCTGGATGCGGATGTCGCCCGAGCGCTGCGCGCAGAGGAGCGTGCGCTCGATGCCGGCGCGGTCCATCATCCCGATGTACTCCTCGGGTGTGACGCCGTTACGGTATTCCGGCTTCACCCGGACCTTCTCGCGGAAGTTCATGTCGGTCGACATCCACCCCTGGTCGAGGGCTTGCGGAGTGAAGGCGTTGGCGACGATGTCGATGGCGCCGTAGGTTTCGCCGGCGGCGGTGGTCATGAGCGTTTCCTCGGGGTGTTGCGGTCTTGGGCAGGTGTGGCGCGCATTATCGGCGAGGCGGCATACCGACGCCAGTCCGAGGACCGTCAGCCGCCGCCATGCGCGAGCTCGCGGAACCGGCGGGGCGACATGCCGGTCGCACGCGAGAAGAGCCGGCTGAAATAGGCGGGATCGCCGAACCCCAGCGCATAGGCGACGACCGAGACGGGGAGGTCGGTATAGACCAGGTTTCGCCGGGCTTCCCGGATCACGCGCTCCTCGATCACGCGCGATGCCGGCCGGCCCGTGGCCGCGCGCGCGATCCGGCTGAGATGGACCGGCGTGACGCCCATCTCCGCGGCGTAGTCGGAAACGCTCCAGTGTTCGGCATAGTGCGCCTCGACGAGGTCCTCGAAGCGGCGGAACCGGCTGTCGGCTGCACTCGTCTCCGCCTCCGCCGCGCCGTCCAGCAGGCAGCGCGCGACGAGGCCGAGGAGGAGGCCGCTCTGCGAGCGCAGCATCTGCGCGCGGGCGAAGTCGCGCCCGTCGTATTCGCCGAAGATCTGCCGCATCAGCGCTCGGATCGCCTCGTTCCCCGCGAACAGGGCAGGGCGCGAGATGACGCGGCGGAGCGGATCGGGTTCCTCCAGCGCGCCGTCGAGGGTCTCGGATGCGAGGGTGACGACCCAGCCCTCGGTCCCCGGCACGAAGGAGAAGCCGTGGATGCAGCCGATCGGCACGTTGACGCCCGCCATCGGTCCAAGTGGATGCTCGCGGTCCTCAAGGACGGCGGTACCGCCGCCGCGCTCGATCAGCAGGACCTGGTGCAGGCGCCCGTGGCGGTGCTGGCGGAGTTCCCAGTCGTGGAGCTTCGAACGCACGCCGATGCTCTCGCAATGGACGACGTCCGGCAGGTCGCCGGTCTCGCCGAACAGGTTGCAGTTGACCACGGCGCGGTCGAGGCTGGCGCGCGCGATGTTCGAATCGTCTAAGAAAGGGGCCGAACTATCCATTCCAATAGACCGGGAAAGGGCTAGATTCGTCCAAAATAGGAGGAACGGTCATGAAAACACAAGTCTGCATCATCGGCGGCGGCCCCTCGGGCCTTCTTCTCTCCCAGCTCATGCACCTGCAGGGGATCGGCACGATCGTCCTCGAACGCCAGAGCCGGGAATACGTGCTTGCCCGCATCCGGGCCGGCGTGCTCGAGCACGGTTTCGCGGAACTGATGCGCGAGGCGCAGTGCGGCGAGCGCATGGACCGGGAGGGCGAAATCCACGAGGGCTTTTTCATCGCCCACGACGGCGCGCTCGATCGCGTCGATCTCCACAAATATTCCGGCGGCAGCTCGGTCGTGGTCTACGGCCAGACCGAACTGACCCGCGACCTCTACGAGGCGAGGGACAAGCTCGGCGGCAAGGTGATCCACAACGCCGACGACGTGCGCCCGCACGATCTCCTCTCCGACAAGCCTTACGTCACCTATCGCGACGGCGACGAGATCGTCCGCATCGACTGCGATTTCGTGATCGGCGCCGACGGCTTCCACGGCGTCAGCCGGAAATGCATCCCGAAGGACGTGCTGCGCGAGTACGAGCGGGTCTATCCGTTCGGCTGGCTCGGTCTTCTGTCGCGTACGAAGCCGGTCAATCCCGAGCTGATCTACGTCAAGCACGAGCGGGGTTTCGCGCTGTGCTCGCTGCGGTCCCAGGTCCTCAGCCGCTATTACATCCAGGTGCCGCTGACCGATACGGTCGAGGACTGGTCGGACGACGATTTCTGGGCGGAGCTGAAGGCGCGCCTGCCGGCGGAGGTCGCAGGCCGGCTCGAGACCGGCCCGTCGATCGAGAAGTCGATCGCGCCGCTCCGGAGCTTCGTCGCCGAGCCGATGCGCTACGGCAACCTGTTCCTGGCGGGCGATGCGGCCCACATCGTGCCGCCGACCGGCGCGCGCGGCCTCAACAGCGCGGCATCCGACATCTACTACCTCTATCACGCGATGCTCGACCACTATAAGCGGGGCGACGATAGCGGGCTCGAAAACTACTCGAAGAAAGCGCTCGCGCGGGTCTGGAAGGCGCAGCGCTTCTCCTGGTGGATGACGACGATGCTCCACACTTTTCCAGACTCAATTGCCTACGACGGAAAGCTGCAGGACACCGAGCTCGACTATCTCCTGTCGTCGGAGAAGGCGCTCGGCTCGCTTGCCGAGAACTACGTCGGCCTGCCGTTCTGACGGCCCTGAGCAACGGCGGAAAAATAAAAGCCTCCGGCGCCGATTCCTGCCCGGGATAGGCGCCGGAGGCTAAACGAGAGGGCCGCGGTGGGGATGGGCCGCTCGCGCTGAACGGTTGTTCGAAGGGTAAACACGCGACCTCCGGGATTCATCCGTCCCCCGGAAAGTTTTTTCAGATTTTTTGCTGTTTCCGCGTTTCCGCGATGTAGCGGTCCATTTCGGGCTTTGCCACGTCGCCGACGAAGACGTAGGCGATGCCCTTGTAGCGCCAGGTGGCCACGTTGAGGCCGCGGGCCTGCATGTACCGCGGCTCGTGGTCGGCCACGTCGGTCTTCATCATGCAGATCGAGAAGGGCGCGCCCTTTTCCGGCAGATAGGCGATCTGCGCGAGCGGCAGCCCGTCGATCGCGTACATCCGCGCGTACTTGTAGTCCGCCTTGAGGTGAGCGTCCTTGAGATCGTAGAAGTCTGGCGCGACGATCTTCTGGCCGAGCGCCTTGCTGACCCGCGCCATCTGCACCTCGAAACGCTTGTGGTCCGGTGTCGGCAGCGACAGCGTCTCGCGGGTGTAGAGCGCCTGGTAGGCGGCGATATCGTCGACCCAGCGCGCCCACTGGGTCTTCTCGGGCTGGGAGGACGGGGGCAGGGCATAGTGCCCGGCGAGCACGCCGGCACCGAAGAACAGGCAGACGACCGCGGCGATCCGGGCGAATTTCAGCACCGTCGCCCGGCGCCGCCCGCCATCGGCCGAAATCTTCGCGGCGATGCCCGAGAGGTCGGGGACCGCGATCAGGGTCTCGACGGCATCGCGATAGGGCAAGGCGCTCGCGCGCAGCGCTTCCACGGTCATCCGCGCCTCGGCGTCGGAGGCGAGCTCCTGCTCCAGACGTGCAGAATCCTCCGACGACAGGAGGCCGTCCACGTAGGCCAGCAATCTGTCTTCGGAAATCGTCATGTCGTTCGTTCCTGCGGTTTCGCGAGGGGCTGCTCGCGAACGGTTTCGGCAATTTTCACCCGCGCCCGCACCAGGCGGCTCGTCAGGGTGCCTGCCGGAATGTCGAGCGCCGCGGCGGCCTCCTCGTAACTCAGCCCTTCGACATAGACGAGGTAGACAGCCGATTTCTGCGCTTCCGGCAGCTGGTCTACCGCATTCAACACTTCAGACAGGAAAATCTTCCCTTCGGCCGACTCCCGATGATCGATTAACCCGGCATCCTCCGGATCGACGAATCCCTGGCCGCGACGGATGGCTTCGCGGCGGATATCGTTCTTCCAGATCGACTGGAGAATGGTGAAAGTCCAGGCATCCAGCCGGGTTCCCGTCTGGAACTGCTCGCGGCGGGACAGCGCGCGCTCGCAGGTCGCCTGCACGAGATCGTTCGACCGGTCCGCATCGCGGCATAGCACGAATGCATACCGCCACAATCGTGGCAGCAGCGCCGACAGGTCGTTGTTGAAGCTGTCCTTGCTCATTTCCCCACAATCATAGCATGACGCCGGTATTTCCGTATTCCGTATCGGGGGCAACGCCCCGCGGAATGGGGCGGTATTTCATTGGGTTTTCATAAGAAACGGGGGAAAGATGTGGAATCCGTCGCTGCCGAGCGGAAGATCCCATACGGAAACGGTTCGGTCAGCCGCGAGCGCCCCGTATAGATGGGGAAAGGCGATCCCGTCGCGGCTCGTTTCCCATCGGAGAGACGCCCCCAGCGACGCGGGATCGACCCCGATGAGGACGAGTCCCTCCACGCCGCGGAGGTAAATCGCTGCGGTTTCCCGCACCCGGTCGGCCGCGGAAAAATGGATGAACCCGTCTCGCTTGTCGATATCGGACCCGCTGTAGACGCCGGTGCGCAAAGCCTCTTCCCAGGCCTCGCGGCGGCAGATGTGAAAGATGAGGTTATCGGCGGAATGCATGTAATCGTATGTAATCTGCTGTTTTCGGGTGTTCCTGGCCGGCTCCTGCGATTAAGCGATGCTTTACCGAATCCCGCAAGAATGCCGGACCTTTGCGGGGAGGGCATGGCATGGGAACTTTCTTGAAAATCGGCGCCCCGGTTCTCGCAATCGTGGGTCTCGCGGTCTTTGCCTGGATGTTTCTCAAACAGTCGGGACAGAGCGTCGACGCCAACAGCACCGCAGGGGCGGTGATCAAGGCCGCCGACAAGGCCATCAGTTCCGCGTTCACGGATTCGGACGCGGACAAGGTCGACCACTACATCAATGTCGGCGCGATCTACACGTCGACCGGAAATCTCGCGGCGACCCTGATCGTGCGCGGCGAGCGCGGGACCCAGGAGGTCTGCCAGCGTCTCGTCCATATCCGGGACTATCTCGTGGTGCTGCTCTCGGACAATCCTCCCGATCCCGCAAACCCCGGCGCGGGGCCGACCAATTTCCGCGGCTCGATCGTCGCTGCCCTCAACGAGGTCGCGCAGACCGACCGGATCAGGCGCGTCCGCTTCGACAGCTACCACCAGACCACGGACCTCGGCCGCACCGGCTGCTGACAGGTTCCCCTTGCCGCGGCGGGCGGCAGCGTCCTAAAACCCGGTAAAGCAACATCGCCGGACCCGAGATGAAGTTCCCGCCGCCGCCGCACCCGAATCCCACGAAGCCCAAATTCACGCCGCCGCCCGGCGCCTGCGACACCCATGTCCATGTCTTCGGGCCGCGCGACAAGTTCCCGTACCATCCAAAGACGACCTATACCCCGGTCGACGCGCCGAAGGAGAAGCTCCGGGCGCTGCAGGGCATGCTGGGCTTCGATCGTACCGTCATCGTGCAGGCGACCTGCCACGGCACCGACAACGCGGCGACCCTGGATGCCATCGCCACTTCGAACGGGCGCTGGAAGGGCGTTGCCATCGTCGACGAAAGCTTCACCGAGAAGGACTTCGAGGAGCTTGACGCCGGCGGGATCAAGGGTATCCGTTTCAGCTTCGCCCGCCACCTGAGCGGTCCGCCCAACTTCGACCGCGTGCACCGGATCGCGGAGAAGATCGCGGGGCTCGGCTGGCACCTCGTGATCTACATCGAGGCCGAGGACATCGTCGACTTCGCCGACGATCTTAAGAAATTCAGGCTGCCCATCGTGTTCGATCACATGATCCGCGTGAAGGTGGCGGACGGCCTCGACTCGAAGCCGTTCCGGCTTCTCCTCGACTTCATGCGGAACGAGGACGTCTGGGTGAAGATCTCGTGCGCCGAGCGTCTCTCCAAATCCGGTCCGCCGTTCCATGACGTCATTCCTTTCGCGCAGGCGGTGATCGAGACGAAGCCGGAGCGCGCGCTCTGGGGCACGGACTGGCCGCACCCGAATCTGTGGACCGCGATGCCGGACGAAGGCGCGCTCGTCGACCTCATTCCGCTCTACGCGCCGGACGAGGCAGTGCGCCACAAGCTCCTCGTCGAGAACCCGGCGACGCTCTACGGTTTCGAGGGGTGATCCAGGCTCTCGCCGGCTTGCTGCTGTTCCAGCTCGCCGGCGAGCTGATCTCCCGTCTCGCAGCGATCCCGGTCCCCGGTCCGGTGATCGGCATGG
>JAYOEF010000103.1:0-13626 GCA_038106605.1 Alphaproteobacteria bacterium | reverse complement strand
AGCTCGATCCTGTCGACGGAGAGGCGGTCGGCCGCCATGTCGATCAGCCGCTCGATCACATGCATCGCCTCCGGTCGTCCGGCGCCGCGATAGGGTCCCGTCGGCACGGTGTTGGTCAGCACACCCCGGATGCGCGCGTACGCATCCGGGATGCGGTAGACCGAGGTCAGCAGGCGCGGCCCGTTCGACAGCGGCACGAACGAGACCGTGTGCGCCCCCACGTTGCCGACGAGATCGGCCCGCAGGGCGAGGAAACGCCCGTCCGCGTCGAGGGCGAGCGCGGCGGTCGTATGGAGGTCGCGCGCCTGGTAGTCGGTGACGAAGGCCTCGGTGCGGTCGCCCGTCCATTTCACGGCGCGTCCGAGCCACTTCGCCGCCCAGCAGACGAGGACGAACTCGGGATAGAGCATGTTGCGCGGCCCGAAGCCGCCGCCGACATCCTTGGAAACCACACGTACCTTCGCGGCCTCTAGTCCGAAGATCTGGCCGAGCAGCATCCTGTGGCGATGCACGCCCTGGCCGCCGGCATGGAGCGTGAGTTTCCCCGCAGCGCTATCCCATTCCGCGACGGCCGCGCGCGGCTCCATCTGGCAGTTGATGACGCGGTTGTTGAAGAAATGCGCCTCGACGACGTGCGTGGCGTTTGCGAAGGCGGCATCCGTCGCCGCCTCGTCGCCCATCCCGGTTTCGAGCGGCAGGTTTCCGGCACAGCCCTCCCACAGGCGCGGCGCATCCGGCGACAGGGCGGCCAACGCATCGGTGACGGCGGGAAGGGGATCGTACCCGACGACCACGTGCTCCGCGGCATCGCGTGCGGCGGCGGCGCTGTCGGCGATGATGACGGCGACGATCTCTCCGGCGTGCCGGACCTTGTCGCGAATGATCGGCGGCTGCGGCGCGTCGAACGGCGCAGACCCGTCGACGTTGACGAAGGCGGGCTTCTGCCACTGAACCGCGTCGGCCGGGTTGGCGACATGGCCGATGTCGCCGCAGCCGTCGGTGGCGTAGTCCGCCCCGGTCAGGACCGCCGCGACGCCCGGCATCTTCGCGGCGTCCTTCGTGCCGACCGACAGGATACGGGCATGGGCGTGGGGCGAGCGCACCATCGCGGCGTGGAGCTGCCCCGGAAGCGAGACGTCGTCGGAATAGGTGCCGCGCCCGCGCAGCAGCCGCAGGTCCTCGCGGCGCCGGACGGATGCGCCGACGCCTGTTGCCGCGCCGTCAGCCGTCATTTGCCGGAGAGGCCGTAGAGCCCGTCATTTTCCCGCGAGAGCCGTCCCGCCTTGCGGAGCGCATCGAGCGCCCGGACGATCTCGCGCCCGTCGCGGCTGCCGACCGCCGACATCAGGGCCGCGAAGGATTTCGGCCCGGCGGAAAGCGCCGCTTCCACATCGTCATGCGTCTTCTCGCCGAAGTTCGGCACCGACGACACACGATGTTCCAGCGCCTTCTCGCCGAGCGGCATGGTGAGGTCGAAACCCGCCTTGGCGCCGGTCCGGCTGCCCCCGAGCGAAGGATCGAGCGGGATGGTGCGGAACCCGGTTTCCACCACAAGGTCGCGATCCGCCTGGAAGCGGGTGCCGAGGGCCCAGTCCATCGCCGCGTCGGAATAGATGTCGATATCGGGATCGACCACGAACACGTGCTTCACGTTCGCCATGCAGGCCATGACGGCCGAAATCGCGTTGCGCGCCTCGCCCGGCACTCGCTGGCGGATGGCGACGCGCGCGTTGAACGACCCGCCGGACGACGTGGTGACGTTGACCGCCACGGGCTCGCGTACCGCGGTCTGCAGCGCGCGCCAGATCGTCACCTCTGCCCGGATCGCGTTGAGCTGGGTGGTGTCGGTCCAGCCGATATGCTCGCCGGAGATCGTCGACGTCTGGAACAGCGCGTCCTTCCGCATGGTGATCGCGGTCAGGTGGAAGACGGGATTCCGCTTCATCACGCCGTAATAGCCGAGGAACTCGCCGTAGGGGCCTTCCGCCTCGTTCCAGCCGCCGTCGATATAACCTTCGAGCACGTATTCTGCGTCGGCCGGCACGCGGATGTCGTTGGTCACGCATTTGACGACGGGAAGCGTCGTGCCGCGCATCTGGGCGACCAGCGGAAGTTCGTCGACGGGCAGGCGCATCACCGCGGCGACGTGATCGCATGGGTGTGCGCCGACGGTGAACGCGACGGGGAGCTTCTCGCCCTTCGCCGCGGAGCGTTCGTAGATCGCCCGGAGGTCGCTCGGCGCGACGAGGTCGATGCCGGTTTCTTTCGGTCCGCGCAGCATCAGGCGGCGCGCTCCGGTGTTGGTCCAGCCGGTCTCGGGATTGACGACGTAGTCGAGCGAGGCCGAGATGTAGGGGCCGCCGTCCATGCCGTGCTGGACGTGGACGGGGAGCTTCGTGAGGTCGGCGTCGTTTCCGGTCAAAACAACCCCATGCACGGGGGCATCTTCCGATAAGACCTCGACGATCTGCTGCGGCGTCGCGAGCCTGCGGCCGACCTCGGCGCGGAGGTCTTCCGGCGCGACGCCGAAGCCGAGCGCCATGCGCGTCCGGCTGCCGGTCACGCTGCCGATCACCTCGGCGCCCTCGGGGCCCGCGCTCCGGAACAGCACGGCTTTCGGATTGCCGTCCATCCGGGCCGCCATGTCGGCAAGCGCGACGTTTTCCGAGATCACCTCGACCTCGCCGGCGGCGATCATTTCGTCGACGAAGCGGCGGAGCCGGAAGGCCTCCATGTCGGGCAGCGTATCGTTCCTGAGCGATGTGGCCATTTATCGGCGTCCTCCCTTTGGCCGGGATATTAGGCGGTGGCGGGGGCGCACTCCACCCCGGTTGCATCGACCCGACACGCGCGCGACACTCGGCGGGAAAAGGGAGATTTCCATGGCGAAACCCGCGCCCGGATACCAGAAGAACCCCGGCCACACGATCACGCTCGAGCCGTCGCCGCGGCGCGTCCGCGTGAAGTTCGGCGGCGAGTGGATCGCCGATTCGACCGAGATGCGCCTGATGTATGAGGTGAACCACCTGCCGGTCTATTACTTCCCGGTGAAGGACCTGCGCCTGGACCTGCTGCACCCGACCGACCTCAAGACCCATTGCCCCTACAAGGGCGAGGCGTCCTACTGGACGATCGAGGCGGGCGGACGCACGGCGGAGAACGCCATCTGGGCCTATCAGGAGCCTTACGACGAGATGGCCCGGTTGGGTCTCCAGGATTACTGCGCGTTCTACTGGGACAGGGTCGATCACTGGTACGAGGAGGACGAGGAGATCTTCGTCCACCCGCGCGATCCGAGGAAGCGGGTGGATGCGGTCCCGTCGTCCCGCTCTGTCGAGGTCGTCCTCGGCGGCGAGACGGTCGCGCGTTCGAGCCAAAGCCATTTCCTGTTCGAGACCAACCTGCCGACGCGTCACTACCTGCCGCGCGAGGACGTGCGGATGGATATTCTCAAACCGTCAGAAACGAAGACGCGCTGCCCCTACAAGGGCGTCGCGTCCTACTGGTCGGCCACGATAGGCGGGAAGACCTACGAAGACATCGCGTGGTCCTACGAGAACCCGATCCCCGAATGCCCGAAAATCAGGGGGCTGATCTGCTTCTATGCGGAGAATGTCGACGCGACGCTGGTCGCCGGCGAGACGGTTCCGAAGCCCGCCACCAAGTGGTCGAAATAGGTAGCGTCAGCCGGCGGTAATCTCCGCGAGGCGCACCTCCCAGGCGCGCAGGAGCGCCGCCCGTTCCTCGGGCGTGACGCGGCCGGCGGCATAGGCGATGAACGGGTCCGCGATGTCGAGCCCGACATAGCGCAGGATGCAGTGGTCGACCGGGTGCAGGATCGGCCCGATCTCGCCGAACATTCCGCCTTCGGAGAAACGCTCCGGCGTGCCGCCCGTCGTGATCGACATGATGACCTTCCTGCCCTTGAGGACGCCGTTGTCGTAGCGGTTGGCGAGGTCGTAGAACTTCTTGTAGGCGAGTACGCGGTCGAACCAGCCCTTGAGGATCGCGGGCAGGCCGCCCCACCAGAGCGGATACTGCAGGATCAGGAGATCGCACCAGAGGAGGCGCTCCTGCTCGCGCGCCAGCGTCGGCGCGAATCCGTCCGTCTCCGTCGCGTGCACCTGCTCGGCCTGGTAGTCGAAGCGGTTCGCGTCAGCGTTACCTGTAAAGTCGTGGCGGCCGGCGCGCGGGTCGAAATCCTCGGCGTAGAGATCGCTGACCTTCACCTCGTGGCCGGCGTCCGTCAGCCAGCGCACGGCCGTGTCGCGGAGAGCCCCGTTGAACGAGGTCGGCTCCGGGTGCGCGTAGACGACGAACGCTTTCATTTCGCCGCGGCGGCGAGGTGGTCGGCGATCGCGAGCACGCGCTGCATAGAACGGATGACCGGTCGCTCGATCAGTTCGCCGTCGACGACGAGGAGGCCCGTCGTGTCCTTCTCGAACGCGGCGAGGATGCGCCGCGCGCGGTCGATCAGTTCGGGCGACGGGCTGAACACGCCGTTGATCACGGGGATCTGCTTCGGATGGATGGCAGCCTTGCCGGTGAAGCCGAGCGCATCCGATGCCTCGGCCTCGGCCTTGAGACCGGGTTCGTCGTCGAGATTGAGATAGGGCACGTCGAGGAGGTCGAGGCCGTAGCGCGCCGCGGCGTGGACCACGCGCGAGCGTGCGTAGAGGAGCGTTTCCCAGGTCTTGGCCGCGCGCAGGTCGGCCGACATGTCGACCGCACCGAACAGCAGCGAGTCGATGCGGGAGGACGCGTTCGCGATCTCCATGACATTCTCGAGCCCGGACGTGGATTCGATGATGACGTGGAAGCGGACATGCGCGCAGCTGCCCTGGAGGAGTTCGTCGTAGAGCCGGATCTCCTCGGCCGATCCGGGCTTCGCCAGCATCAGCGCGGCGGGCGGGGTCTGAAGCGCGCGGAGCGCGAGGATGTCGCGGAGACCGTCCGGCGTCGACAGCGGGTTGATGCGCACCATGGTCTCGACGCGCGGATGCGGGCCCTTGGCGAACAGCGGGAAGGTCAGCCCGCGGGCCTCTTCCTTGCGGGGCAGCGGCACCGCGTCCTCGATGTCGACGCAGACGATGTCGGCGCCCGCCTCCAAAGCCTTCTCGAAGCGGTCGGGGCGGAGGCCGGGTACGAACAGCAGGCTCCGGCGCGGGCGGATTTCGGCAGCGGTCATGTCTCTCTCCCTGTTGGGATTCCCCTAGCGCAATCCCGCCCTTCGGTCCAGACGGCGGAGCACGCCCGCGGCCGCAAGCCCCGTTGCACAGGCCGCAACCGTCAGCCAGGCGCCCGACTGCCAGTTGCCGGACGCGGCGACGAGCGCGGCCATCACGGGCGGGCCCACGAACTGGCCGAAGCTCACCACCTGCAGGACGATGCCGACGGCCGTGCCGTATAGCTCGGGCGAGGGCGCGTGCGCCTCGATGCGCGACAGCACGATCGGGGGGATGAAGCCGCCGAAGAAGGGCAGCGCCATCGCAAGCGCGTATCTCAATGCGAAAGGGATGTCGGATTGGTAGAGCCCCGCGGCGCAGACCGCCATGCCGCAATATCCGAGCGCGATTCCGGCCCACGCCGGTATGCCGCTCCGCACGATACGCCCGCCGACATAGCAGCCCGGCGCGTTCATGAAGACGGCAAGTCCGACGAGCATTGCGGCGGAGCGCGCATCGAACCCCTGGCGCTCGATCAGGTAGGTCGGCAGGAACGCCATCGAAGACAGGTAGACGAGCGAGTAGGCGCCCATGCCGACGGCAAGCGCCCACGGTCCCGCTTTCGTCACCGTGACGCCGATGCCGCGAAGGCGCACCGGTGTCGGAGAGGGGACGGGAGCGAAGCGCTGTCCGTGCAGGCTCGCGGCGAGGGCGACGAAGGCGAGGGCGGCAAGCGCGCCGTTGAGGAGCCAGAGGCCGCGCCAGCCGCCGGCGACGTCCATTACGATCGGCGATAGTGCGATCATCGAGGACATGCCGAGCGGCATGTAGAACGACCAGATGCCGAAGGCGGCGGCCCGGTCCCTCGCCGCGGCGCTACGGCTCACCATCACCGGTGCGGCGGTGACGACGGCGATGTAGCCGACCCCCTCGACGATCCGGCTCGCGATCAGTCCGGCGGCATCGTTCGAGAAAGCGCCCGCGACGCTTCCCGCGGCGACCAAAACGGTGCCGCCGATCAGGATACGGCGGTGGCCGATGCGGTCGCCCGCGATCCCGGCAAACAGGCTTCCCGCCGCGCCGATGACGACGATGGTCGAGATGATCCAGCCCGCGGTTACGAGCCCGATGCCGAGTTCGCCCCGGATCAGCGGCAAGGCCGCGGGCAGCTTTCCGAGCTGCGCCGCGCCGACCGCGCCCGCGAACAGGATGACCGCGAGGGCGCTCCAGCGCGTTCCGGCGGAAGGATCAGCCGGCAAAGACGGGCTCGGGAAGACCCTTGATGCCGGTCTCGACGGCGAAAACCGAGCCCGCGTCGGGTTCGCGCTCGAAATCGGCGGGGCCGAACAGCATCGAGGCGGTGGTAACGTAGAGGGTCGTCAGGTCCGGTCCCCCGAACGCCGGGCAAGAGGTCAGGCCGACCGGGAAGCGGATCTCGCGCTCCATCTTTCCGGCAGGGTCGTAGCGCCGGACCTTTCCGCCCCGCATGTGCGCGATCCAGAGGAAGCCCTCGGAATCGACGGTCGCGCCGTCGGGCACGCCCTCGTCGTCCGCCACCCTGATCAGGTCGCGGCGGTTGGAGATCGATCCCGACTCGAGGTCGAAGTCGTAGGCCCAGACCGTGCGCCCCCGCGAATCCGCGAAATACATCGTGCGGTCGTCCGGGCTCCAGCAAATGCAGTTGGAGATGCGCACCGGCCCCTCCATGCGGTGGACCGAGCGGTCGGCGTCGAGGCGGTAGAGCGAGGAGATCTCGCTCATTCCGGGGTCCTCTATGCCGCCGCACCAGAAACGGCCTTTGCGGTCCACCTTGCCGTCGTTGAGGCGTACCCGGTTGTCGCGGCCCTTGCCTTCCGGGTCGGCAATATCGCGCCAGGAACCGTCGGCGATGCCGATGAAGGCGAAGCCCATCCGGGTTCCCGCGATGAGGCGATTGTCAGTGGCAAGCCCAATCGATCCGATCTCGGTCTGGACCCGAATCTTCTTGCGTTCCCCCGTTGCCGGGTGGAACCGGTGGATTGTCGGGTTCTTGATGTCGACCCAATAGAGCGCCTGTTCCTCGACCGACCAGAGGGCCGACTCGCCGAGGACGCAGCTTTCCTTCACCGCGACATAGGGTTCCGCCATGCGGACGCCTCCTTAACTGCATTTTCCCCTTACTAGCACAGGCGGCGCATGCTCGCCCCCTGCGGCGTGCTGCGCTATGGTTCGGGTCGGTTTCGGAACAGGGACGTTGGGACAATGGCACGACTGGACGGAAAGACGGCGATCGTCACGGGGGCGGCGCAGGGCATCGGTGCGGCTTATGCGAAGGCGCTGGCGGAGCATGGGGCGAAGGTCTGCGTCTCCGACATTCTCGACACGGCGGCGACGATCGATGCGATCCGCGCCGCAGGCGGCGAAGCGATCGGCACGACGACCGACGTCACTGACCTCGCAGCCTGCGAAAAGATGGTGGCGGAGACGGTTTCCGCATTCGGGTCCGCAGACATCCTCGTAACGAATGCCGCCCTGTTCGCAGCGCTCCAGCGCCGCAGCTTCCTCGAGATCGGCGGCGAGGAATGGGACAAGGTGATGGCGATCAACACACGCGGCGTCTTCAACTGCGTGAAGGCCGCGGTGCCCGAGATGAAGAAGAAGGGCTACGGCAAGATCGTCAATATCTCGTCGAGCACGATCTATTCCGGTGTGCCGCTGATGCTGCACTACGTTGCCTCCAAGGGCGCGGTCGACGCGATGACCAAGGCGCTCGCTCGCGAGCTCGGCGGCGACGGCATCCGCGTCAACACCATCGCGCCCGGCTTCACCATGAGCGACCAGATCGAGGCGCAGCGCGACAAGCTGCAGTTCTACGTCAATCTCAGCCTGACGGGGCGCGCGGTGAAGCGCGAGCAGGTGCCGGACGACCTGATCGGCACGCTCATCTTCCTTGCCTCGCCGGAGTCGGACTTCGTCACCGGCCAAGCCATCGTCGTCGATGGCGGCATGATCATGCACTGAGGGAGGGTGCGATGGCATTTCTCCGCAACGCCTGGTACGCGGCCTGCTGGGCGCGCGATATCGGGACGGACAAGCCGCTCGCGAAGACGATCCTGAACGACCCGGTCGTGCTGTGGCGGCGGCCCGATGGCAGCCCCGCCGCGATCGAGGACCGCTGCTGCCACCGCCATCTTCCGCTTTCCCTCGGAACCGTGACGGGCGAGACGATCCGCTGCGGCTATCACGGGCTCGAGTTCGACGGCGCCGGAACCTGCGTCCGCGTGCCGGGGCAGAGCCGCGTGCCGCCCGGCGCCGATATTCGCGCCTGGCCCGTGGTCGAACGGCATTCGATGATCTGGATCTGGCCGGGCGATCCCGCGTTCGCCGATCCGGCGTCGATCCCGGATCTGTACTGGCTCGACGATCCCGGCTGGACCTGCGCCGGCGGCTATCTCCACCTCAAGGCCGACTACCGGCTCCTCGTCGACAACCTGCTCGATCTGACGCATGTCAGCTACATCCACCGCGACACAATTGCTGGCGATCCGAAGGAGGCGCTGGTCCCGGTGACGACGACACGGGAGGAAGACAGCATCCGGGTCGAGCGCTGGATGCTCGGGTTCTCGGCGCCCCCCATGTACGCCAAAGCGCGCAAGTTCGACGGTCCCGTCGACCGCTGGCAGCTGATCCGCTGGCGCGCGCCGTCGGTCGTCACCCTCGACATCGGCTGCGCCGACGCGGGAACCGGCGCGCCCGAGGGCGACAGGTCGCGCGGCATCTCCATGTGGTCGAACCACATCATCACGCCCGAGACCGACGGCAGCACGCACTACCACTGGTGCTTCGCCAGGAACTTCCGGCTTGGCGACGACGAAGTTTCCGATGTGTTCGCGAAGGGCGGGCTCCAGACCTTCATGGAGGACGTCGTCGTGCTGGAGGAGCAGCAGCGGGCGATCCGGAAGATTGGCGACCGGCCCGTCGTCGACGTCAACATCGACAACGCGCCGCTTCAGTTCCGCCGCATCCTAGGCGATCTGATCGGCGCCGAGCAGGGGCGCGTGGCGGCGGAATGAGGATCGTCGCGGCCCTTCTAATCCTGGCATGCGCTACGGCAGTGGTGCCGCATGCCCGTGCCCAGGACGCCGCCGACCGGACGAAGGTGGTGAACTGCTTCGATGCGGGGCGGAACCTCGTAAAGCGCGTGCCGCTCTGGCAGTGCAAGGGCGACGCGATTTTTGACGAGGAAGCCGACGAAGTCCGCAAAAGCCGCATCCTGCGCGCCAAGAACAAGATGAAGCCCAAGGCTTCGCTCTACGACGGTCTCAAAATGGTCAGCAGCGGTTCGGGCTTCTTCGTCTCCGCCGCAGGCCATCTCGTCACCAACCATCACGTCATCGACGGCTGCAAGAAGGTCTCGATCAAGCCGACGTCCGAACGCGATCATGCGGAAGCCGAGGTGATCGGGTCCGACCAGCCCGACGATCTCGCCGTCCTGCGCTATTCGCGTCCCGCGCCTGCCGCCGCGGTCTTCCGCAAACCCATTCATCTCGAGATCGGCGACCGTATTGCGGTCGTCGGCCACCCGCTACACGGGCTCGTCGCGATCAAGCCCATCTTCGTCACCGGAAAGGTGCGGGCTTTCGAGCCGGACCAGATGGATCGCTGGGGGCGTTTCGCCATCGATGCCGACATCCGCCGCGGCAATTCCGGCGGGCCGGTGGTCGACGCCAGCGGCTACGTCATCGGCGTCGTGTCGGCCAAGATCAATACGCCCGCCATGTTCCAGCGGACCGGCGAGGTGATGACGAATATCGGTATCGTCATCCGCCAGGACCGCGTACTGCGCTTCCTAGAGCGCTTCAATGTCGCCTACACCGGCAGTACGGGCCGGCCCGACTATGACGACGTCGCGCTGTTCGACGTCGTCCAGAAATTCGTCGCCCGCGTCGGCTGCTGGAAATAATCGGCGTCAGCGGTCGGCGAACCGGATGCGGTATCCCGACGGCGGCACGTAGAGCGTCTGCACGAACATCGCCTCGCCCGTCGCCGTACGCCCAGTGATTTCAAGTTCGAGCCCCGATGTCCTGCCCGGCAGGCCGAGCAGGCGCGTCACCCTCTCCGGCATCGGCGCTGTCGATGTCGCGACGTCGAGAGCTTTCGTCTCTGCGCCGAAACGCCGGGCGAGAAGGGGGCGGAGGTTCCGGCCGGAGAGCGTTTCGGGCGTTTCGGAGGCGAGGCCCGGGAAGCGGTCGCGGCTCAGGTGCGTTTCGCTGCAGCATGAGAAACTGCCGTCGATCTCGTCTATGCGGACGATGCGGACGTATCCCGACTGCGAGATCGGCAGGAGCGCGGTTGCCCTTCCAGCGTCGTCGATCGTCGCACATTCGGTGACCCTGGCGCTGACGTCCGTCACGAGCGTGCCGTCAGACCGCTCGAAGGCGAAGCGCGACATGTCGTCGAGCGGCTCGATGCGATCGCCAACGAATGTGCCGCTGCGCCGGCTGCGGCGGAGGATGCCGCGCGAGACCAGACCGTTGAGCGCCTTCTGCACAGTGCCGAGCGAATAGGGCACGGCCCCCGCGAATTCGAGTTCCGTCGGCAGACGTTCGCCGGGCCGCAGCGCGCCGTCCGACACCGCGTCCTCGACCGCGTTCATGAGGCGGAGATACTTCGGCGTCGCTGCATCGGGGTTATCGGCGCAGCGGCGGGCGATATCGGCGAGGAAGGTTCCGGGCATGGCGATGTTCATGCGGTCGCGATTCGGGCTTTCGTTAAATACTATATAGTATATGATTATCACAGAACATCGACAAAATCGGGACAGGGCCGATGGTGAGCGACATCAAGGGCGACGACATCATGCTCACGGTGTTCCTGCGGCACGACCAGTCGCAGGCGCTCGACGAATTCCAGACCAAGCTCGACGACCGGAACTGGTGGGAGAACTTTCCGCCCGAAGGAGTCGAGATCGTCACGTGGTACGTGGTGATGGGCATCGGCCAGATCGCGACGCTCAGGCTGCCGCCATCGAAGCTGCAGGCGGTCAACGTCGCACTCGAAAAATACGCATGGGGCGTCTTTCGCACCGAGGCGTACCCGACGTACGACTTCAAGCACGTGCGCGAACGCCTCGCCCGGGAATCGAAGGCGCGCCGCGAGGGCGGGACCGCGCCGGTAAGCAGTGGCCCGATCAACAGCGGATCGGCCAACCGCGGATCGGTCAATAGCGGTGCGGGAGGCGGCGATCATCCGCGCCTGCCGCCCAACGGCCTCTTCCTCGATCCGTGGCAGTCCAAGAAGGGCGAGCCGACGGCATGGGAGAACGCCCTCGGTGATGCGATGGAAGCCCTGTTTCGGGATGGCGTTCACGACATGCCGGGCATCGTCGCGGGCCTCAACGGGAAGGGCGTCCGTACGGCCGAGGGCGATGCGTGGACGGAGGAGAATTTCGCCGCGACGATGAAGCGCCTCGGCGGCTGAAGGAGCTTAAGACGATGGCCCAGACCCCGCCGCGCTACCGGGTGAGCCCGGAGGCGCGAGACATCCTCGATACCGGCCTCCGGAACCGCTGGTACGGTATCGTCCCGTCCGACCGCGTCGGCGACCGCCCCCTTGCGATCCGGCGCTGGGACCGCGACCTCGTGCTGTGGCGCGACCGGGACGGCAAGGTCCACTTGCTCGACGACCGGTGTCCGCACCGCGGTGCGCCGCTTTCGATCGCGCGCCACGACGGCGACCGCCTGACCTGCGTCTATCACGGCGTCGAGATCATGGGCGACGGATCGGTCGCCATGGTGCCCGGTCAGCCCGATTGCGACATGGCGGCCAACTGCCGCGTCAACGGATATCCCACCCGGGAGCATCGAGGGCTCATTTTCGCCTGGCTCGGCGACGGGCTCGGCACGCCTGTCGAGCCGCTGACGCTGCCGGAGCGGCTCACGTCCGGCGACTACGAGGCCTTCCTGTCCTACCAGGAATGGCGTACGCCCTATCGCTACATGATCGACAACAACATGGACCCGATGCACGGCGCGTTCCTGCACCGGGTCTCGCACTCGATGGCGGAGGGCGCGAGCGAGGCCGAGTTCGCGATGCGCCCGACGCAGACGGGCTTTGTGTTCGAGAAGAAGGGCCAGAAGGACGTCAATTTCGACTGGTCGGAGTGGTACGACGCGAATTTCCAGGCCGTGTGCCTCGAGATCCCCTATCCCAAGACAGGCGGGCCGGGCGGGAACTTCGGCATCGTCTTCCACATCACGCCGATCGACCGGACCAGTTCGGCCTGTTTCTTCTGGCGTCACCGGAAAGTTTCCGGCTGGCAGCGCGACGCCTGGAAGTTCCTGTACCGCAATCGTCTAGAGTCGCGGCACTGGCATGTGCTGGAGCAGGACCGGCTCGTCGCGGAAAGGATGGCGGCGGACGCGGATTCGAACGAATATCTCTATTCGCACGACGTCGCGGTCGCGCGCGTCCGGAAGCTCATGGCGGACGAAGCCGAGCGTCAGGCGAAGGCGATCAGGGGACGGGCGTCGGCCGCCGAATAGCGGGTCCGCCGCCGGATGGGAACAGGGGAGAACGAACGTGGACAAGATCACGAAGATTTCCGTCACCGGAATGCCGGAACCGGCCGGCAACATCTACAGCAACGCGCTCGCGGTCGGGCCGATGCTGTTCATGTCGGGCATGACGGCGGGCGAGCCGACGGGCGATGCCTACGAGCAGTCGGTGCGCTGCTTCGAGCGGATACAGAAGCTCGTGGAGGGCGGGGGCGGGAAGATGTCCGACGTCGTCAAGATCACCGTGTACCTCACCGACATTGCCTACCGGCCCGATTTCGGCAGGGCGCGGAGCCAGTTCTTCTCCGGACGCATGCCGTGTTCGACGCTGGTCGCGGTGAGTGCGCTCGCCGATCCCGGGTACAAGGTCGAGGTCGATGCGACGGCGGTGGTCGGCGGCAGCTGATCGCTGCCGTACCGGCGGTCCTTGATCTCGTGCAAGTCGCTGCCCCGCGCATTTCGTAGTATCGCGTTCTGCCTGTTCAACGGGCGCCCGGCAAGTGCCGGAAACCGCAGGAGAACGATCGATGTCCGCCTTGCCGAAACCGCTCGGCGCCGATGACGTGTACCGTGCCGTCGATGCCGGATCGCTCGGCTTCGCGACCACCGACGACGCCGAGCCGCTTCTCGACGGCCTGGGCCAGCCGCGGGCTGTCGATGCAATCTCCTTCGGTACGCAGATCCCGCGCGAGGGCTACAACCTCTTCGCCTTCGGCGAGCCGGGCGTCGGCCGCCATACGCTGATCCGCGCCTATCTCGTGGAGCAGGCGAAGAACCTGCCTGCGCCCGACGACTGGTGCTACGTCAACAATTTCGTCGACGGCCAGAAGCCGGAGGCGATCGGCCTTCCGGCGGGTTCCGCACGGACCTTCTCCGTCGACATGGAGAAATTCGTCGAGGATCTCAGCGTCGCCATCCCGGCGGCC
>JAYOEF010000102.1:0-13791 GCA_038106605.1 Alphaproteobacteria bacterium | reverse complement strand
GCAACTTTTTTTTAAGAGGACAATAATTTTGGGAAGGTTGCCACAGCGAAACAAGACCGTATGCATACTCTTGCATGTCAGTTGCCGTCAAAACAGGCACATTCGACAAATTCCGACTCACAGACTTGTGGCGCGCTAGCCACTCCTGTCGAGATATGGTAGTAACCGGCCTTACTGCCGACCCTCAATCTTGGCGCTCTTAATGACACCCGAGACGATAGCCATCGCCGTCGATCACGGCGGTTTTAGTTTGAAGGCTGCCGCTACGGACGCGGCGCGCGCGGAAGGGTGGAAAGTTCTCGATCTCGGCACCGACAGCACGGATTCGGTCGACTATCCTGATTTCGCGGAAAAGCTGGTCGCGGTGATCGCCGACGGGCGCGCCAGCCGCGGCATTCTCATCTGCGGCACTGGGATCGGCATCTCGATCGCCGCGAACCGGCACAAAGGCATCCGCGCCGCGCTCTGCTATGACGACGATACGGCGACGCTCGCGCGCCAGCACAACGACGCGAACGTGCTCTGCATGGGCGGACGCAAGACGGATGAGGCGACGGCCCGCTCCATGGTGCGCATATTTCTGACGACCGAGTTCGAAGGCGGGCGGCACGCGCGCCGTGTGGCCAAGCTCGGTTAGCGTAATACACGGATAAGTAGAAGACACAGGAGACAAGGCGGATGAACACGTCCACGGCGAAGGCGGTCGCGACCGCCCATAAGGGGTTCTTCGGAACCCCGCTCGCGGACTCGGACCCGGAGCTTAACGCGGCAATCCGCGGCGAGCTTTCGCGCCAACAGGACCAGATCGAGCTGATCGCGTCGGAAAACATCGTATCGCGCGCGGTGCTTGAGGCGGCGGGTTCGGCTCTGACGAACAAGTACGCCGAGGGTTATCCCGGCCGCCGCTATTATGGTGGATGCGGTTTCGTCGACGTCGCCGAACAGCTCGCCATCGATCGGGCGAAGAAGCTCTTCTCCTGCGGTTTCGCCAACGTCCAGCCGCATTCGGGCGCGCAGGCGAACGAAGCCGTATTCTTCGCGGTCCTGAAACCGGGCGACACCATTCTCGGCATGTCGCTCGCCGCCGGCGGGCATCTGACGCACGGCGCCGCGCCGAATATATCCGGCAAGTGGCTCAACGCGGTTCAGTACGGCGTCCGCAAGGAGGACGCACGTATCGATTTCGACGAGGTCGAGCGCCTCGCAAAGGAGCACAAGCCGAAGCTGATCATCGCCGGCGGCTCCGCCTATCCGCGCGTGATCGACTTCGCCCGCTTCCGCGCAATCGCCGACTCGGTCGGGGCGTTGCTCATGGTGGATATGGCGCATTTCGCGGGGCTCGTCGCCGGCGGCGTCCATCCGAGTCCGTTCCCGCATGCCCACATCGCGACGACGACGACGCACAAGACGCTGCGCGGCCCGCGCGGCGGCATGATCCTGACCAACGACGAAGACCTCGCGAAGAAGATCAATTCTGCGATCTTCCCCGGTACCCAGGGCGGCCCGCTGATGCACATCATCGCCGCCAAGGCAGCGGCCTTCGGCGAGGCGCTGCGGCCCGAATTCAGGGCATACTCCGCGGCGGTCGTGGAGAACGCGAAGACCCTCGCGGCGACGCTGGTCGAAGGAGGGCTCGACATCGTTTCGGGCGGCACCGACACGCATCTGATGCTGGTCGACCTCCGGCCGAAGAGGCTGACCGGCAAGATCGCCGAGCACAGCCTCGAGAACGCCGGCATCACCTGCAACAAGAACGGAATCCCGTTCGACCCGGAGAAGCCGACGATCACGTCCGGCGTCCGGCTAGGCTCGCCCGCCGCGACGACTCGGGGTTTCGGTGCTGCCGAATTCCGACAGGTCGGCGAGCTGATTGTCGAGGTCCTCGACGGCCTCGCCTCCGGCACCAACGACAATAGCGGCGTCGAGGCCGCGGTTCGCAAGCGCGTCGGGGAGCTGTGCGCGCGTTTCCCGGTCTACCCGGGATACTGACCTTCTTGGGGGGAGGGGAAAGATGAAGTGCCCGTTCTGCGGATCCGACGACACGCAGGTCAAGGATTCGAGGCCGACGGACGATAACACCGCCATTCGCCGCCGCCGGTCCTGCACCGCATGCGGTGCGCGCTTCACGACGTTCGAGCGCGTTCAGCTTCGAGAGATGACGGTGGTCAAAGCGGGCGGGCAGCGCGAGCCGCTCGACCGCGACAAGCTCGCGCGCTCGATAAGCATCGCGCTCCGGAAGCGTTCCGTCGATCCCGAACGGGTGGAGCGGGCGATCACGGGCATCGTCCGGCGCATCGAGAGCTCCGGGCAGACCGAGGTCGCTTCGCAGCAGGTGGGCGAACTCGTCATGGATGCGCTGCGCCAGCTCGACCAGGTCGCCTATATCCGTTACGCCTCGGTTTACCGGAACTTCCGCGAGGCGCGCGACTTCGAGGACTTCGTCGAAAGTCTCAATGTGAGCGGCGAGGAAGAGGTTGAATGACCACGCGTTCATGGGGATCGCGCTGGCGCTCGCGCGCCGCGGTCACGGCAACGCTGCGCCGAACCCGTCCGTAGGCTGCGTCCTCGTTCGTGACGGCACCATCGTCGGCCGCGGCTGGACCCAGCCCGGCGGGCGCCCGCACGCCGAAACGGAAGCCCTGAAACGCGCCGGCGACCGGGCGCGCGGCGCCACCGCCTATGTCACCCTTGAGCCCTGTGCCCATCACGGCCGCACGCCGCCCTGCGCCGAGGCACTTATCGCCGCGGGTGTCGCGCGAGTGGTCGTCGCGATCGCCGATCCCGACCCCCGGGTCGACGGAGGCGGTATCGAAATGCTGAAGGCCGCAGGCATCGAGGTCGCGACCGGCGTGCGCGCGGCAGAGGCGGAGGAGGCGACGGCGGGTTTCCTGCTGCGCATCCGCGAGGGCCGGCCGCTCGTCACCGTGAAGGCCGCGACCACCCTCGACGGGCGCATCGCGACAACGACGGGCGAGAGCCAGTGGATCACGGGGGAGTTGTCGCGTGCGCTCGGCCATGGGCTCCGGGCGCGTAACGATGCGATCCTCGTCGGCGGCCAGACGGCGCTCGCCGACGATCCGTCGCTCACCTGCCGGCTTCCCGGGCTCGAAGGCGCGTCTCCGGTCCGCGTCGTGCTCGACGGGCGGCGGCAGCTGCCGCTGAGCCACATACTCGTCGCGACGGCGCGCGAGACCCCGACCTGGATCGTGACCCGTGCCGGCGCCGAGACGCGGCGGCTGCAGGACTATCGGGATGCAGGCGCCGAAGTGATCGAAATCCCTGCGGGGCCGGGGGCATATCCGGACCTCCGGCTTGCGATGGGGGCGCTCGCGGAGCGCGGGATAACCCGGCTTCTCGTCGAGGGCGGAGGGCGCATCGTCGCCGCTCTCCTGGAAGCTGACCTCGTCGACCGGATCGTGTGGTTCCGCGCGCCCGTCGTGATCGGCGGAGACGGCATACCCGTAGCCGCAGCGTGCGGGGTTCGCGACCTTGACGGAGCTCCCAAGTTCGTCAAAGTATCAGCCCGCCCGGCCGGTCCGGATACGGTCGAGATTTATGCGCGCGCCCGTGCGGCGCGCGGCAAATAGGGAAGTTCAATGTTCACCGGTATCGTCACCGACCTCGGCAAGGTTCGTGCCATCGAGAAGCGCGGCGACACGCGCATCGAGATCCAGACCGGGTACGATCTGGACGACGTCGAGATCGGCGCGTCGATCGCCTGCTCCGGTCCGTGCCTGACCGTGATCGAGAAGGGGCGGGACTGGTTCGCGGTCGAAGCCTCTGCCGAGACGCTCGACAAGACCGCGCTCGGCGACTGGGCAGTGGGCACACGCATCAATCTCGAGCGCGCGATGCGGATCGGCGACGAGCTCGGCGGACACATCGTCTCGGGTCACGTCGACGGCGTCGCAAAGATCGTCGAGATGAAGCCCGAGGGCGACAGCGTGCGCTTCGTTTTCGAGGCACCCGCGAACCTCGCGCGCTATATCGCGCCGAAGGGATCGGTCTGCCTCGACGGCGTCTCGCTGACGGTCAACGAGGTCCAGGGCGGCCGCTTCGGCGTAAACATCATCAGTCACACCCAAGCCGTGACCACCTTCGGCGGCCGTAAGGTCGGCGACCGCGTAAACATCGAGATCGATACCATTGCGCGCTATGTCGCGCGCATCCTCGGAAAGGACTGAACGCGTGGCAGACAAGAAGTTCACAGTCGTCGGCAAGGACGAGGTCGCAGCTGCGGCGCACGCGGCGGCTTCGGAGGACCTCAAGGCGTTCCTCTCCCCGATCCACGAGATCATCGACGATATCCGGAACGGCCGGATGGTGGTGATCGTCGACGACGAGGACCGTGAGAACGAGGGCGATCTCGTCGTCGCCGCGCAGATGGCGACGCCGGACGTGATCAACTTCATGGCGAAGCATGGCCGGGGCCTGATCTGCCTCGCGCTCACCGCCGAACGGATCGACCAACTCGGCTTGTCGCTGATGTCGACCAACAACCGCTCGCAGTTCGAGACTGCGTTCACGACGTCGATCGAGGCGCGCGAAGGCGTGACGACCGGTATTTCCGCAGCCGACCGCGCGCACACGATCCGCGTCGCGATCGACCCGCAGCGCGGGCGCGATGACATCGTCACGCCGGGCCATGTCTTTCCGCTGCGCGCGCGTTCGGGTGGGACGCTGGTGCGCACCGGCCATACCGAGGCCGCGGTCGATCTTGCGCGTCTCGCCGGGCTCAACCCGTCGGGCGTGATCTGCGAGATCATGAACGAAGACGGAACGATGGCGCGCTTGCCGGACCTCGTGACGTTCGCCCAGTTCCACGGGCTCAAGGTCGCGACCATCGCCGACCTGATCGCGTACCGGCTGCGTCACGATTCAATCGTCGAACGCTCGATCACGACCAAGATCACACGCGAGCACGGCGGCGACTTCAAGCTGATCGTCTACCGCAACCGGGTCTCGGGCGCCGAGCACATCGCGCTGGTGAAGGGCGATATATCGACCGGCGGCCCGGTCCCGGTGCGCATGCACGCGGTCAATATCCTCGACGACATGATCCACGACACGACCAGCAGCCGCGAGTACGAACTCGAGAGCGCGATCCGTGCGGTCGGGGCCGAGGGTAGGGGCGTCGTCGTGCTGATCCGCGAGCCCTGGGCGGAGAAGCTCTCGAACCAGGTTCGCGCGCGTCACCGCGTGCCGTCGGACCCGGTTTCGGCATCGGCGGAGATTTCGGTGCACGAGGAGGACCGGGAGATAACACCGCCCGCGCTTCGCGACTTCGGCGTCGGCGCGCAGATCCTGTCCGATCTCGGCATCCGCGAGATGGTGCTGCTGACCAACCATGCGCGTGCGATCAAAGGGCTCGAGGGCTTCGGCCTGACCGTCGTCGGCCGCCGCCCCATCGAACGCATCGAGGAGTAAACGTCCGTGTCCGACACCCCCCATCTGATGATCGTGGAAGCGCGCTTCTACGAGGAAATCGCCGACATGATGATGGAAAGCGTTCTGCAGGAGGTGACCGATGCGGGCGCCACCTACGAACGCTTCCAGGTGCCCGGCACGTTCGAGCTCCCGGGCGCGATCCAGATGGCGATCAGGTCGATGGATTTCTATTCCGGCCGCAAGCGCTTCGACGGCTACATCGCCCTCGGCTGCGTGATCCGCGGTGAGACGACGCACTACGATTATGTGTGCACCGAGAGCGCGCGCGGACTCAATGACCTTGTCCTGAAGTATTCGATCGCCCTGGGCTACGGAATCCTGACTTGCGAGAACCGTGACCAGGCATTGTCGCGGGCCGACCGCAACCGCCACGATCGCGGCGGTGCCGCGGCCCGGGCGTGCCTCGCGATGATCGACCTCAAGCGCAAGTTCAACCTTTTCCCGCGATGAGCGCACCTGCCGAGCGGACTCCGCGCAAGCCCGGCGGCACCGGCGCGGCGCGGCGCAGTGCCGCGCGCCTCGCCGCGGTGCAGGCGCTCTATCAGATCGACCATTCCGGCACGGCCGCAAGCATTGTGCTCGAAGAGTTTCTGCGGTTCCGGCTCGGCGAAAGCTTCGATACGGAGAACGACGTCGCGCCCGACAAGGCTCTGTTCACGCAGATCGTGCGCGGCGTGACGAGCCGGGGCGCCGAACTCGACGAACCCATCGGTGCGGCGCTGACCGAGCGCTGGACGCTCGACCGTATCGAGATCATCCTCCGCGCCATCCTCCGAGCGGGCGTCTACGAACTGGTTGCCGCGCCGTCGACACCGGCGCGCGTGATCATCACCGAGTACGTCGACGTCGCCCATGCGTTCTACGAAGGGCAAGAGCCGGGAATGGTCAACGGCCTCCTCGACCGCATTGCGCGCCGGCTCCGGCCGGCCGAGTTCGGAGCATCGGAAGGTGACTGGTGAAGTTCCCCGCCGCGGCGAATTCACGCTCATCGCGGAGCTGCTTGCGCCGCTGAGTGCGGGCGATCCCCGGTCGCTCGGGCTGACCGACGATGCGGCCGTCTTGCCGCAGCGGGCGGGATACGACCTTGCCGTCACCACCGACACGATGGTCGAGACCGTCCACTTCCTGCCGCAGGAGCCCGGAGGTGTCGTCGCGCGGCGTCTGCTCCGTGTGAACCTCTCGGATCTCGCGGCGATGGGCGCGCGCCCCGTTGCCTACTTTCTCGACCTCACCTTGTCGGACCGCATCGACAACGCCTGGCTCGAAGACTTCGCAGCGGGACTCGCAGCAGACCAGCGGCTTTATTCGGTCGCGCTTCTCGGCGGCGATACGACCAGGACGCCTGGTCCGCTCACGCTTTCCGTTACTGCGATGGGCGAAGTGCCCTCGGGTGCGGCGATCCGGCGCGGCGGGGCAGCGGAAGGCGACGTCGTGATGGTATCGGGTACGATCGGAGATGCAGGGCTCGGGCTCGAAGCGCTCTCGCGCGGCGCGACCGGCATCGACGCCGATGCGCTGAAGGCCCGTTATCAGCTTCCCGAGCCGCGGCTCGCGCTCGGTGCCGCGCTTCGCGGAATCGCGACCGCCATGGCCGACGTCTCCGACGGGCTGGTCGCCGACCTCGGTCACATCGCGGAGGCGTCGGGGCTCGATGCCGTGATCGAGGTGGCGAAAGTGCCGCTCTGTCCTGCGGCCCGTGCAGCGGTCGAGGCGGGCGAGACGGATCTCGGAGGGTTGATCTCGGCAGGCGACGATTACGAACTCGTCTTCACCGTGCCCGAGGCCCGGGTCGGCGGCGCGCAGCGGGCGGCGGCGGATGCCGGCGTCCCCGTTGCGGTGATCGGCCGGATGGCGGGGCGGGGCGGAACTGTATCGGTTTCCGGCCCTGACGGTCGGCCGCTCGCGCTGGCGCGAACGGGATACCGCCATTTCTGAGCCGTTTACCGGGCGTTATCCCGGTTAACGCTTTGTTTTCACGGACATGTGAGACTTTTCCCCGGAAAGGCGAACGGTGCGATGCCGAGATTTCTACGCGTTGCGGGGCTGCTGATGGCCCTCGCTTGCATGGCCGCCGGCGAAGCGTCTGCCGCGAGCGGCAAGGGCCGGCTGTCCGCGAACCAGTTCCTGTCGCTCGACGCGTTCATCGTTCCGATGATGCCGGAGGGCGAGATGCGCCGGCAATTCACCCTTGTCGTCGCCCTGGAACTCAAGGACCAGGACGACCGGGATTTCGTGAAATCGCAGCTGCCGCGGCTGAGAAGCCAGGTCTACGACCTGCTGTTCCGCCTGATCGCGTACCGGACGCAGGAGCCGTTCGTCCCCTCGACCAGCCTTCTCAAGAAGAAGGTGTTCGACATCGCGGTGGCGGTCGTGGGCAGCGACAAGGTCGAATCCGTCGTCGTCCAGCAGGTCTACCAGGGCCGTACGCCCTAGCCGCCCCGGCGAGTGCGCTGCAGGGCAGGGGCCTCATATTGGCATTGGAGCGGCGTCGGCCGTGCCGTATCTTCGCGGCGCAATGAGCGTGTCGAACATCCGCCGTAACGTCCTCCTCCTCGCCGCCTGCCAGGCCCTGTTCATGACGTCGACTTCGGCGATCATCACCACGGCGCCGCATGTCGGCGGGGTGATGCTGGCCGAGAACAAGTCGCTCGTCACGCTGCCGCTCGCGCTCCAGTTCGTCGCGATGGCGCTGACGACGATCCCGGCTTCGCTCTACATGGGCCGCTTCGGCCGCCGCACCGGTTTCATAACCGGCGCCTGCATCGGCGTCTGCGGAGGGGCGCTCGGGGCATATTCCGTCCTGTCAGGAAGCTTCGTGCTGTTCTGCGCGGCATGCCTGCTGACCGGGAGTTTCAACGGCTTCTGCCACTATTTCAGGTTCGCCGCCGCCGATGTCGCCCCCGAGCATTTCCGAAGCCGCGCGATTTCCTACGTGCTCGCCGGAAGCATCGTCGCCGCGTTCTTCGGCCCGCTCATAGCGCGCAACAGCTTCGATATGCTGCCGGTCCAGTATGCCGGCGTCTGGCTCGCGCTCATCGCGGTCTATCTGCTCGTGGCCACCGTCGCGAGCTTCCTCGAGATTCCCAAGCCGACCGCCGAATTACGGCAGGCGGCCGGGCGCCCGCTCGGCGAGATCGTGCGCCAGCCGCGTTTCATCATCGCCGTCTGCGCGGCGACGTTCGGGTATCTCGTGATGTCGTTCCTGATGACCGTCACCCCCATCGCTATGGGCGTCTGCGGGTTCACGTTCTCTGACGCCTCCTACGTCATCCAGGCGCATGTCCTCGGCATGTACGTGCCCGCATTCTTCACGGGCTCGCTGATCGCGCGCTACGGCGAACGCAACATCCTCGTCATCGGCGCCGGGCTGCTCGCCGTCTGCATCGCGATCAATCTGGCCGGCATCGAGTTCCTCAATTTCCTCTCCGCGCTCGTTCTTGTGGGAGTCGGCTGGAACTTCCTGTTCACCGGCGGCACGATGCTGCTGACCTCGACCTATACTCCGGAGGAGAAGGCCAAGGTCCAGGGTCTCAACGACTTCTTCATTTGGGGCGTGATCTCGACGGGCGTCTTCCTGTCCGGCGCCGTGCAGCATTCCGTCGGCTGGGAAGGCGTCAACATCGCAATGACGCCGATCGTAGCGATCATTCTGGGCGTAACCCTCTGGCTCCGTTTCGGAACCCGCCGCGGGGCCGTCCGACAGCCCGCCGAGTAGGTCCGTTTTCCGCAGTTTCTTGCGGGTTTCGGTCTCGACTTAAGATTCCCTTACCGGGATTGCCATGCCTGCTGTCTTCTGGCATGTTCCGCGCGGTTTCGCGGGCCCCGCAGGGCTAACGGCGCGCTTTGCGCTGTTCTGGGGTCAACAGTTCCGGATCAAACAAGGAATTCGAACAATGTCTACAGCATACTGGGTCGTGATCGCCTGCGGCGTTCTCGCGGTCCTCTACGGGCTCTATGCCAGCCGCTCCGTTCTCTCGGCGTCGGCCGGCAACGAAAGGATGCAGGAAATCGCCGGTGCCATCCAGGAGGGTGCGGCGGCCTATCTCAACCGCCAGTACATGACGATCGCCGTCGTCGGCGTCATCGTCGGCATCGTTCTCGGCGTGCTGCTCGGCATCTATTCCGCGATCGGCTTCTTCATCGGGGCCATCCTCTCGGGCGCTGCCGGCTACATCGGCATGAATATTTCCGTTCGCGCCAACGTGCGGACCGCGGATGCGGCCCGGACCGGCGGTCTCCAGCCCGCGCTCACCGTCGCCTTCAAGTCGGGCGCGGTGACCGGCATGCTGGTGGTCGGTCTCGGCCTCCTCGGCGTGACGATCTATTACCTGATCCTCCGCGGCATCTTCAATCCGGCGGACGCGAAGGGCCTGCGCCACATCCTCGAGGCGCTCGTCGCCCTAGGCTTCGGCGCGTCGCTGATCTCGATCTTCGCCCGTCTCGGCGGCGGCATCTTCACCAAGGGCGCGGACGTCGGCGCCGACGTGGTCGGCAAGATCGAAGCCGGCATTCCCGAGGACGATCCCCGCAATGCCGCGGTGATCGCGGACAACGTGGGCGACAATGTCGGCGACTGCGCCGGCATGGCCGCCGACCTGTTCGAAACCTATGCGGTTACGGTGGTCGCCACCATGCTGGTCGGCGCGGTGTTCTTCACCGGTCCGATCCAGGAGACGATGCTGGTCCTGCCGCTCCTGATCGGCGGTGTCTGCATCATCGGCTCCGTGATCGGCACATTCTTCGTGCGCCTCGGCAGCAGCAACAACATCATGGCCGCCCTCTACAAGGGCTTCGTCGCCACGGCGATCGTCTCGGCGGTCCTGATCGCGGTGACGATCTACCTCGTCTTCGGCAGCTTCTCCGCTCCGATCGAGATGGCGAGCGGCAAGTTGCAGGCGCGGCATCTGCTCTATTGCGGACTCGTCGGCCTTGCGGTCACCGGCCTGATCGTCTGGATCACGGAGTACTACACCGGCACGAACTATCGCCCGGTGAAGAGCGTCGCCAAGGCGTCGGAGACCGGTCATGCGACCAACGTCATCCAGGGCCTCGCGGTCTCGATGGAGGCGACGGCGCTCCCGGTGCTCGTGATCGCCGCCGGCATTCTCGTCGCCTACTTCGCGGCGGGCCTGTACGGCATCGCCATCGCCGCGACCACGATGCTCGCACTCGCGGGCATGGTCGTCGCGCTCGATGCTTACGGCCCGGTGACGGACAATGCGGGCGGCATCGCCGAGATGGCGAACCTGCCTGAGGAAGTCCGCACCTACACCGACGCGCTCGACGCGGTCGGCAACACGACGAAGGCGGTGACCAAGGGCTACGCGATCGGCTCCGCTGGTCTCGCGGCGCTGGTGCTGTTCGCGGCTTATACCGAGGACATGAAGCACTACGTCCCCGAGATCGCCGCGCAGGTGAAGTTCAGCCTGCAGGATCCCTACGTCGTGATCGGCCTGTTCATGGGCGGCCTGCTTCCCTACCTGTTCGGCTCGATGAGCATGATGGCGGTCGGCCGTGCGGCCGGTGCCGTCGTCGTCGAAGTCCGCCGGCAGTTCAAGGAGATCCCGGGCATCATGGAAGGCACCGGCAAGCCGGAGTACGGCCGTGCCGTCGACATGCTGACCAAGGCGGCGATCAAGGAGATGATCATCCCCTCGCTCCTCCCAGTGCTCGCACCCGTCGTCGTCTTCGTCGTGATCCGCTGGATCGGCGGCCCGGCTGCGGCGCTCACGACGCTCGGCGCGCTCATGCTCGGCACCATCGTCACCGGCCTCTTCGTCGCTCTGTCGATGACGTCCGGCGGCGGTGCATGGGACAATGCGAAGAAGTACATCGAGGACGGCAACCACGGCGGCAAGGGCTCGGACGCCCACGCTGCGGCGGTGACCGGCGACACGGTCGGCGATCCCTACAAGGACACGGCCGGCCCGGCGGTGAACCCGATGATCAAGATCATCAACATCGTCTCGCTGCTGCTCCTCGCGGTTGTCGCGACGGTCTGATCCGTCCGGCGATACGCTGAAACGAGAAAGCCCCGGACCGCGGTCCGGGGCTTTTCTATTATACCGACGCCGTGGCGCGGCAGGGAAGGCGTCAGAGACCGCCGCCCGAACCTGTCCCCGCTTCGGCTCCTCCCTCGCCGCCACTGAAGCGGCCGATGTTGCCGATCAGCTGCTCGAGGATCGTGAGCTCGCGGCCGCGTGTCGGCGTCTTGCGCTCGACGATCTGCACTTCGCGCCCGTCCTCCTTGGACAGCGTTCCGAGCTGCTGGACGATGCCCTTTTCGTCGAAGCGGACAACAAGCACCTTGCGCTCGAGGATCTCGGGTTCGAGGAACGCGAACCGGCTTGTGCGCGCCCCGATATAGTACCAGGACTCCTTGTCGAAGGTGGACACGGCGGACGGCGTGCCGAGCATCTCCGACACCTGTTCCCGGTTAGTCTTGCCGATGCGGATGCTGGTGACGATCTCCGGGTCGGGAATGTTCCCGTGATTCTCGACGGTTTGAGAGCAGGCGCCGGCGGCGACCACGATTGCCGCGGCGGCGGCACCGGACAGGAGCCGTGTCCGCAAGCGGCGCCCGGTGCGCGATAATTGACCAATTCCGTGCATCACATTACCTATAGGCCGAAAGGCGGCGGTCGGTTCAGGGCCTGAAAGTGACGTCGCCGGGACTAGCTGTCAATTCCTACAAGGATGTCATGTCGCTGAAGTCGATATTCCGGCGGGCGCAGCCGAAAGATGCCGCGCAGGAGGTTTATGCGCTCGCTCTCGAACGGTCGCGCGATCCGCTTTTCTACCGGGACCTGGGGGTCCCCGATACCGTCGACGGGCGCTTCGAGATGCTTGCGCTGCACGCGTTTCTCGTCCTCCGGCGCCTCAAGGGCGTGCCGTCGATGGAGGCGTTTTCCCAGACCCTTTTCGACGTGATGTTCGAGGACATGGACATGACGCTGCGCGAAATGGGTGCGGGCGATATGGGCGTCGGCAAGCGCGTGAAGGCGATGGTGAAGGCGTTCTATGGCCGAATCGCCGCTTACGATGCGGGCCTAGCAACCCCCGACGATGCCGCCCTGCACGATGCGCTCGTCCGCAATCTCTATCGCACCGCCGCACCCACAGACACGCAGATTCGCGGAATGGCGGCCTATGTCCGGGGCGCCGCGGACCGTCTCGATGCTGTCGCTGCGGATCGAATCGCGGCCGCGGATTTCGCATTCGGAGTCCCGTCATGACAGAGAAATCCGATGTCACCCCCGAGTTCTCCGTCGAGGTCGCCCTCAACGAACTGCCTGACGAAGGTGCGAGCTATAGTCTGTCCGCAGACGATGCCGCGCGCGAGGCGCTTTCTAAGCGGTTCGGGCTAGTCGGGTTTGGCCGGTTCGATGCAGAGGTGACGCTGAATTGGGTTAAGCCGGGCAAGGTTCTGGCGTTGACCGGGCATGTTTCGGCCGATGTGGTCCAGAGCTGTGTCGTGACGCTGGAACCGGTTTCTGCGACGGTTGAGGACGACATCGACATCACCTTCGCGCGGGACGTGGATGCGGCGGCCGAGGTCATCGATCCGGACGAAGCGGAGCCGCTGGAGGGCGAGACACTGGATATAGGGGAAATCGTCTCCGAAGAACTATCCCTTGCGCTTGATCCCTATCCGCGGTCGCCGGATATCGACCCGGCAGCGCTTGCGCTGGGCCCCGGCGCGTCCTACATGACCGAAGATGAGGCCGTTGAAGGGGATTCGGCCAAAAACCGGCCCTTCGAAGTGCTGGCAGGGTTGCGCCCGAAACATTAAAATACCTCCACCTACTGGTTGCTCCCGGCGGCAGGATCGAATATCTATCGCCTCCCTGAAGGGGCTTCCCCACATTTTGAGATGGCACGGTTATGGCTGTTCCAAAGAAGAAGACATCGAAATCGAAGCGCAACATGCGCCGTTCGCACCACGCGCTGGCCGCCAACGCCAGCAACGAGTGCAAGAACTGCGGTGAGCGCAAGCGGCCGCATCACGTCTGCGAGTCGTGCGGTTACTACGACGGCCGCGAAGTGACCGAAGCGGCGAGCGTCTGACGACTTTCGCACGATCACCCCTGCAGTGTCAGGATAGGAACAAACGGTGAGCGAATCCCTCACGATCGCTCTGGACGCGATGGGCGGCGACAACGCCCCCGGGATCGTCGTCAAAGGCGCGGATTTCGCGCGGCGCCGTTTTCCAGATGTCCGGTTCCTGATGTTCGGCGACGAGAAGCGGATCCGTCCGCTGATGAAGCGCCGGACGCGGCTGCAGGAGATCACCGAGATCACGCACACCGACGAGGCCGTCGCCAACGACATGAAGGTGTCGCC
>JAYOEF010000101.1:5622-13997 GCA_038106605.1 Alphaproteobacteria bacterium | reverse complement strand
CGGCGTTGAACAGGTAGTTCGCGACCTTCATCGAGCCCGCGCCCGGCATGTTCTGGACCACGATCGTCGGATTGCCCGGAATATGCTTCGACAGGTACTTCGCCATCAGCCGCGTGTTGGTGTCGTAGCCGCCGCCCGCGCCGTAGCCGACGAGGATCGTGAGCTGCTTGCCGGAATAGAAGTCGGAGACGGCGTCGGAGCGCGCGGGCAGGGCGGTCAGCGCGACCGCCGCCGCGACGGCGGCGACGAGGCCGGTTCGGGCGGACATAGGTGTTCCTCCATCCAGATTGAGACGTTTCCTCGGGATGGCGGCCGCGCCTGTTGTCTGTTCCCGTCGGGCGGGCGGGGCGCGTTCCGGCATCCGTGTCGGGATGCTAGCGCAATTCGCAGCCGTATGGCGCGGGCAATTTGGCGTCCAACGGCCCGCATGCGCCGGAAAAAGAGAGGGGCGGGCGGCTCGTCGCGGCCGCCCGCCCCCTTTAAGCCGGTATAATGCGGCCTAGTACTTGCCGCCGATGAGTTCTTTCATCTTAGGGCCGTTCACCGGGTCGAGCTTCAGCACTTCTTCCCAGCCCGCCTCGTAGGCGACCTTGCGGTAGCGCGCCGTCTCCTCCGGCGAGAAGGTGATTGTCTGGACGCCTGCGTCTGCCTGCTGCTTGGCGTGGAAGGCGTTGAGGTCCTTCGCCTTCGCCCACATGTCGTCCTCCATGTCCTGGAACGACTTCTTGAGATAGGCCTGCACCTTCGAATCGAGCGTCTTCCATTTGTCGAGGTTGACGAGGAAGGCCTCGGACGTGCCGTAGAAGCCCGGATCGACACGGTACTTGATCTGCTTGTCCCAGCCGAAGGACTTGATGTCCCACTGCGGCCAGCCGAGCCCGTCGACGGTGCCGCGCTCGAGCGCTGTGTAGACGTCGGCCGGCGGGATCTGGATCAGATCGGCGCCGAGCGCCCGGAAGAAGGCGCGGTAGACCGGGGTGATGCGGAGCTTGAGCCCCTTGAGGTCGGCGGTCTCGATCTTCTTGTTCCGCAGGTAGATGTGGAACGGCACGTTGAGGCCCCAGTGGCCGAGGTACTCGGAATTGACCTTCTCGTTGTGCAGCTTGTTCATGAAGTCGAGGAAGCCGTTCTCGCGCAGCTCCTTCGGCGTCTTCTGGTTCAGCTTCATCGCGTCGCCGATGGGCAGAAGGTTCTGGTAGAAGGTGTGAGGCAGGTGGACCATGTCGATCACGCCGCTCTTCACGGCGTTGCCCATGGTGAAGGGCGACATCGAGCCCGGAGCCTTGATCTCGATCTGGACCGAGCCCTTCGCCTCGCCGTTGATCTTCGCGACCCAGTCCGCGAACGGCTTGCCGAAGGCGGTGTGGTTCGGCAGGAAGCTGAGGGCGTTGAGCTTGGCCTCTGCCGCGTGCGCGGCCCCCGCGTAGGTAGCGGCCGCGCATACGCCGGCCGCGGCGATCGTCCTGAAGAGTGTTTTGGTCATTTTGCGTCCCATCTGAGTTGTTGAGATCCTCTCCGTCCCCGTTCCGCGCTTTTGAGCGGTATCTTGTCAGCGCCCAATTCGGCGGTCAATTTCGCGCCCTCACACCCGAAGCAGCGCCGGGAGCCACGTCGCGATCCCCGGAAAGACGATGATCAGCGCGACCGTACCCAGCATCAGCAGGATGAATGGGAACGCGGCCGCGAAGATCTGCGTCATCGTCGTTTCCGGCGGCGCCACGCCTTTCATCACGAACAGCAGCAGCCCGAACGGCGGTGTGGTGAAGCCGATCTCGAGCATGATCAGCATCAGCACGCCGAACCAGATCGTATCGATGCCCGCGGCGTTGATCAGCGGCATGAAGAACGGCAGCGTGATCATCATCATGGAGAGCTGGTCCATGAACGCGCCGAGGAACAGGAGGATGCCGAGCATGATCAGCACGAGCGCGAGCGGGGTCGGTTCGAACGCCGTGATCAGCTTGAGGAGCCCGTCGGTCGCGCCGGAGAAGGCGAGGATCTGCGAAAACGTGATCGAGGCGCAGATGATGAAGAGGATCATCACCGAGATCTTCGCGGTCTCCACGAGCGCATGGCGGAAATTGGCCCAGGTGAGCGAGCGGTAGGCCGCGGCGGCGACGAGGGATGCGAGGCTGCCCAGCGCGGCCGATTCCGTCGGCGAGGCGATGCCCGCAAGGATGCTGCCGACGACGACGACGAAGATGCCGAACAGCGGCACGACGTAGACCACGAACGGCATCAAGCGCTCGCGGAGCGACATCTCCGCGACGTTGTAGCTCGGCGCCAGCGCAGGGTTGAGACGGCAACGCACGACGACGTAGCCGAAGAACAGCGCGGCCATCGTGAGCCCGGGGACGATGCCCGCGATCAGCAGGTCTGCGACCGAGATCTGGCCGAGGCTCGCGAGGATGACGGCGAGCGCCGACGGCGGAATCAGCATGGCGATGCCGCCGGTCCCGAGGATCGGCCCCATCGCGATCGACGGGTGATATCCGCGGGCCCGCATTTCCGGCATCAGCGTCGAGCCGAGGATGGCGGTATTGGCGAGCGTCGATCCCGACAGAGTCGAGAACACCGTGCCGCCGACGATGGCGACGAGCGACAGGCGGCCTGGCACGCGCGAGATCAGGCGGTCGACCGCGTCGATGGCGTTCTGGGCGATACCGGTGCGGAACATCACCTCGCCCATCAGCAGGAACAGCGGAATCGGCGCGAGCGAGAACTTGGTGACGGATTCGACCGCGTTCCGGATCGCCTGCCCGAGGCCCGCCTCGCCGCCGAGGAAGTAGAAGGCGCCGATGACGTTGACGACGAAGAACGAGAATACGACCGGAAGGCCGAGCAGCAGCAACGCGACCAGCGAACCGAGGAGGAGCGTCAGCGCGACGTACCACTCCATCGCTCAGAAGCCTCCCGCCGCGGGACCGGCGTGCGCGGGGACCCGCGTCGCGTTGAGGATGCGGACGGCGAACTCGATGCAGAGGAGCAGGGACGAGAAGACGACCACCGCGAAGATCCACCACTCGGGAAAGATCAGCTCCTTGATCACCTGCGCGCCGTCGGCGCGGGCGTTGAGCGCCACCGCGGCCGAATAGCGCAGCAGCACCGCCGAGACCGCGAGACCGAGGACGTTCATCGCGATCTCCACGCCGCGCGCCGCGGCGGGCGGGAGCTTGTCGACCAGCATGTCGATGCGCACGTGCTCGCCGAGATGGAGCACCCAGGGCGCGCCGAGGAAGGTCGCGAGGAACAGGCAGTATTCGGTCGCTTCCAGCATCCAGGGCACCGGGCTCGACCCGAAGCTGCGTGCGATGACGTCGAGGCTGATGCCCGCGGTCACGAAGACGATGGCGACCGCGACGAGCGCGCCGAGAAGGCGGTGGAGGCACTCGTAGGCCCGTCCGACGCTGCTGCGTGGTCTCTGTTCCGCTGCGTTCAAACTCTTGCTGGCCCCGCGCCGTTCCCTGAAACGGCGAAATGGAATATTCAGAGGGAAGACAGCCCTTCCGGGATGCCCTTCTAGGATGCCCTCCTAGGATGAAGGGGCGGCACCGAGGGTCAAGCGGATATTCGGAACGGAGGCGGATTTGGCGGCTGGCCATGTCGGAATCGAGGGACTGACGGCGACGGAGATGTCGCGGCGCATGGCGGCGGGGGAGACGACCTCGGAGGCGCTCGTGAGCGCGTGCCTGGGGCGCATCGCCGCGCGCGAGGAGGCGGTCGGCGCCTGGGCCTGGATCGAGCCGGGCGCGGCGCTCGAGCGGGCAAGAGGAGCCGACCGGGCGCCGAGGCGCGGGCCGCTCCACGGCATTCCCGTCGCGATCAAGGACATCATCGACACCGCCGACATGCCGACCGAATACGGCTCCGCGGCCTATCCGGGCCACCGCCCGGCGGCCGACGCGGCCTGCGTCGCGCTCCTGAAGGAGGCGGGCATGGTGCCGCTCGGCAAGACGGTGACGACCGAGTTCGCGGCGCTCACGCCTGGCAAGACCCGCAACCCGCACAGCCCGGAGCATTCTCCGGGCGGATCGTCTTCCGGTTCCGCGGCGGCGGTCGCCGACTTCATGGCGCCGCTCGCGCTCGGCACCCAGACGGTGGGGTCCACGGTGCGCCCCGCATCCTACTGCGGCGCGGTCGGGTTCAAGCCGACCTACCAGACCTTCAGCCTTGCCGGCGTGAAGGGCCAGGCGGAATCGCTCGACACGCTCGGGCTGATGGCGCGCGCCGTCGACGACATCGTGCTGCTCGGCGACGTCCTGCTGACCGGCTTCGCCGATACGGTGCCGCAGCTCGACCGTCCGCTCCGGATCGGCTTCGCGCGCTCGCCCCACTGGCCGAACATAGAGCCCTATACGATCGGGATCATGGACCGCGCGATCGCGATGCTGCGCGGGGCCGGCGCCGAGGTCGCGGACTGCGACGCGGCGGACGGGATGAACGACGCGCTCGACGCGCAGTGGACCATGCTCTCGTTCGAGTTCGCGCGCATCCTGTCGTTCGAGCGCACCAGCCGTCGCGAGGCGTTGAGCGAGGGCCTCGTCGGGCTGCTTGACCGCGGCATGACGATCCCGCTCGCAGATTACCGCGCGGCGTTCGCCGTGGGCGAACGCTGCCGCGAAGCGATCGCGCCCGCGTTCGACCGGTTCGACGTGCTGGTGACGCCGGCGGCGGCAGGCGAGGCGCTCCTCGGCGTGCGGACGCAGAGCGATCTGCTGTTCCAAAGGCTCTGGACGATGCTGAGGCTCCCGGCGATCACGCTTCCCGGGTTCTCGGGCCCCAACGATATGCCGGTCGGCATCCAGCTCGTCGGGGCACCGGGACGTGACGGAGAACTCCTCGCCGCTGCGCGTTTCGCCGAGGCGGCGTTCCGCGAGGGGCTGGCGGCGGAGACGGCGCGCTAGCGGAAGGCCGGCCCGTGCACCCAGGCGACGAGGGCGTAGCGCGTTCCCGATTCGAGCGGCGCCACCCGGTGCCGCACGAAGCTCGGGAACAGCACGGCCGCCCCTGTGTCGCGGGGCGCTGGGCGCAGCATACCGTCGCTCTCTATCTCGAGCGCGCCGCCGGCATAGGCCTCGGGCGGGCTGAGCTGTACCGAAACCGATAGCTTTCGTGTTGCGCTGTGGCCCGAGCCGCCGATGTCGACATGGATGTCGTACTGCCCCGCGGCATGGCCGCGGATCGGCTCGTCGTAGCGCAGGATCTGCATGCCCTCGCGGAAATCCTCCAGGTCGAAGCGGTAGACGTCGCGGTTGACGTCGGCGACGAGCCGGGCGATGCGCGCGAAGGCCCAGGCGGTTTCGGGCAAGTCGTCGATCCAGAGCGCCCGGCAGACGCGGATGCCGCTTTCGACGCCGCCCGCGAGCCGTGCCGGCGGGATGCCCGGTGCGGCCTCGAAGATTTCGATCAGGCGCGCGCACTCCTCCGCGGTCAGCGCACCGGGGCGCACGACGGGATCGGTCATCAGCAGCATCGCGTTCACACGGCCGCAAGGAGGGCGGGGACACCGCGCTCCGGAGGTTTCGAAAATGGCCCCTCCGTTTTGCGCGGCTGCGTGGAGACCGCCGCGCATGGCGGGTCAGCAGCTGCTGCCGGGTCGGGACGGAGACCGGCAGGGGACGGCACGCGCGGACGGCGTTGTCGTCGGCGGCGCGGAAATTACTCCTGCGCGAATTTACACGCCATGGAAATCGATGGCTTGCGTTCGGGAGGGAAAAAAAGGGCGGCGCGAGGGAGCAGGGCGCCTGTCGCTCACGCTCTCTCGCGCCTGTCCGGGGCTTCGATGGCTGGCTCGGCACCGGACTGTTCCGACGGCGGGACCTCGCAGCGGCAAGAAGACCGGGTCCTGTCTTCAGCGCCCCACCCGCGAGGGGGAAATCCGTGTCCGTCGGTAGGGAGGACAATAGCGGCTCGGCGGAACCTGTCAATGAAAATGATAGTCATTCGCATTCTCAATATGACGTTTTGCAGCAAGGCGATCGGGAGCCTGTGGAGAAGTCCTTGTCGTGAGAGGGAGGTCAGAAGCGGCCGGGAGAGACGGCCCGCCGCAGGCGGCGGTCCCGTTTGACGCGCCATTCCCGGCTCATCGCCTGGCGCTTGTCGTCGTAACGCTCGACATAGAGGAGGATCCATTTGCGCCCCCGGGTCGAGCGCGCGCCGGTGCCGCGGTTGTGCGCCGCGAGCCGACGGTCGAGATCGTACGTCCAGCCGACATACGTGCGCCACAGGCCGGACGGCGTCTCGGTGCCGAGGATATAGACGAAGGCGGACATCGCGACCTCTCCCGCTGCACGCGAAGGGCGTGGCATCGGGCGATTATCGCGTCCCTCGGGATGCAGGCAAGCGTTGCCGCTATTTCCTGCGGAAGGCGGTCTGCACGGCCTTCTCTGCCTTGAGGTCGCGCTTCGCCCTGGCGACGCCGCGGGCGAGCGTGCCGTCCGCCACCTCGGTTTCTTCGTGGCGGAACTCGGCCATTTTCTGCGCTTTGGCCTTCGCCTTCTTCTGCGCCGAGGCGGCGGCCTTCACGAGGGAATCGTCCTTCTTCTTTCTAGTTCCGGTATCCGCCTTGAACTCCGCCATCTTGCGGGTCCTGGCGGTGGCCTTCTTCTGCGCTTCGGTCGCGGCCTTGACGAGGGAATCGTCTATCTTCTTCGTTCCGGTCTCGGCCTTGAACTCGGCCATCTTGCGGGTCTTGGCGGTGGCCTTCTTCTGGGCAGCGGTCGCTGCCTTGACGAGGGAATCGTCCTTTTTCTTTTTCGTCCCCGTATCGGCCTTGAACTCGGTCATCTTGCGCGTCTTCGCCTTGGCCGCTTTTTTCGCGGTGCCGACCGCGCGCTTGAGGTCCTTCGTCATCTGATCCTCCGATCGATAGAATCGTAGGGTAAATCTATCGTTTCGACGTGGGCATGCATTGACTTCGGTCAAGGGACGGCGCGGCGACTCGTCCGAGCTGGCATAATCCGGGCGAGGAAAAGGGAGTGCGATGTTCGGGTTCGAGCTGTGGGAAATCGCCGCGGTGACGGCAATCTTTTTCGCCGCGGGCACCGTCAAGGGCGGCATCGGTCTCGGGCTTCCGACGATCAGCGTCGCGCTGATGGCATCGTGGCTGCCGGTCGAGACGGCGGCCGGGATCATCATTCTTCCCGTCATCCTCACCAACGTGTGGCAGAGCTTCTTCGGCACGGCGTTCCGGCTCATGGTGGTGCGCCTGTGGTCGCTGATGCTGTGGCTCGTCGCCGGCACGCTTGCCGCCGCGGTGCTGATCGCGAAGGCGGACACCGAACTGGCCTCTCTTCTCCTCGGCGGCATGCTGATCGTCTACGCGGTACTCGGTCTGTCGGGTCTCCGCTTCAACGTGCCCGTCCGCTCCGAGCGGATCCTGGGCCCGCTCGTCGGGCTCGCCACTGGGCTGATCACGGGGGCCACGGCGATCTTCGTCATCCCGTCTGTGCCTTATCTGCAGTCCCTCGATTTCCGGAAAGGCAGGCCGGGGCGCGAGGACGACCCGTCGGACCCGTTCCGCGCGAAGGACGACCGCATGGCGAAGGATGCGCTGATCCAGTCGCTCGGGCTGACGGCGCTTGTAGCAACCGTCGGCCTCGCCATCGGCCTCGGCCTCAAGGGAACGCTCACGCCCGGCATCGCGGTGCCGGGCGCGGCCGGGACGGCGGCGGCGTTCGCCGGCATGAGCGTGGGCGCGGCGATCCGCAACCGCCTTTCGCTCGAGGTCTTCCGCCGTTGGGTGCTGATCGCCCTCGTCGCGCTCGGTGTCATGATGGTCGTCCGCGCGCTGCACTAGGGGCGCCCGTGCTTAATCGCGCCGCCACACCGTGGTAGCCTGATGTCGTGCACAGGCGAAACAGATCCTTCCTCCGACGCGTTACCGCGTTCCTCGCGGCGCTCGTTCTCTGTGCCGTTCCCGCGCGGGCCGGCACCATTTTCCTCGACACCTTCGACGACGAGGATGCCCCCGGCGTCACCCAGCTCAACTACCGTAACCTCAAACACTGGGTCGTCGCATCGGGCGCCGTCGATCTGATCTCGAGCGGGGCGCACCACATCGACTGCGTGCGCGGCAAGTGCCTCGACATCGACGGCACGACGAACCGTGCCGCCACCATCATCTCGAAACGCGTGTTCCCTGCGGGCGCCTACCGCATCCGCCTCGACATCTCGGGTAACCAGCGAATCCCCGGGACCGACGCGATCACCGTGACGTTCGGCGATCTCACCGAAACCTTCGTGCGGGAAGGCATGGATCCCTTCGTGACCGTGGTCCGGCCCCTCACGGTCGGGCCCGGCGGGGCGCGTATCGTGATCGCCCATTCGCAGGACCGGCAGGACAAGTTCGGCATCATCATCGACAACGTCGCGGT
>JAYOEF010000101.1:2144-5522 GCA_038106605.1 Alphaproteobacteria bacterium | reverse complement strand
GGGGCATCGCCATGGGCGCCAGCACGATCACCGATTTCGACGTCGTCGACGCGACGTTCGCCGATATTCACGCCGCCTACAGAGCGGGGGCGCTGACCGCGCGCCGCCTCGTCGAGATCTATCTCGACCGCATCGAGGCCTACGACCGCGGCGGGCCGAACATAAACTCGATCGTCTCGACCAATGCGAAGGCGCTGGAGGAGGCCGACCGGCTGGATGCCCATTATGCGAAGACGGGCGAATTCGTCGGCCCGTTGCACGGCATTCCGCTTGTCATGAAGGACCAGGCGGACGTCAAGGACATGCCGACCACCATGGGCTCGGTGCTGTTCAAGGACCACTGGCCCGACCGCGACTGCTTCGTGGCGGCAAAACTTAAAGCGGCAGGCGCGATCTTCGTCGGCAAGACGACGCTCGGCGAATGCGGCGCAGGCGACACGCACGGCTCGCTCTTCGGCTCGACCAGGTGCGTCTACGATTTGGAGCGCACCGCGGGCGGCTCGTCCGGCGGCTCGGGAGCGGCCGCGTCCGCAAACCTCGCCGCCGCCGCCATCGGGCAGGAGGGCCTTGCCTCGATCCGCCGCCCGTCGATCTGGAACGGCGTCATCGGCATGCGCCCGACAGCGGGGCTCTGCAGCCGCGGCGGCGTCTACGACGGCTGGCCGTCGGTGTTCGGCTCGCTCGGCCCGATGGCGCGGACCGTGCTCGACGCAGCGAAGCTCCTCGACTGCATGACCGGCTACGACCCCGACGACCCGGTTACCGGCTTCGGCGTCGGCAAGGCGGAGGCGAGCTACAGCGCGCCGCTCCTCAAGGCCGATGCGAAGGACGGGCTGAAGGGCATGCGGCTCGGCGTCATCCGCGAGCACATGGGCTACGAGACCGAGCCCGATCTGCCCGACTTCGCGCGCATCGATGCGCTGTTCGAGGGTACGCTGGGCGAGCTGAAGGCGGCCGGCGCGACGCTGGTCGATCCCATCGTCATTCCGAACCTCCGCGAGACGCTGGCCAAGCGCGCCAACGAGCCCGGCGTCGAGGAGCTTTCACTGCTGCATTACCTGGAAAAGAGCGCGTCGAAGCCGTGGAAATCGCGGGCCGAGGCGATGGCCTCGCCGCTCTACCAGCAGACGACCCGCGGCGTGAAGGTCCGCTGGGAGGCGAAGCACAGCGACGAGAAGCACTACGAATATCTCAAGGCGCGCGAGGCGCTGATGACGACCGTCCTCGGGCTGATGGCCGAGCACAAACTCGATGCCATCGTCCACAAGGGCGTCGAGCACGAGCCGACGCTGATCAAGGACGGCATCGCGCCGCCGTGGACGACCCAGAAGGGCGCGCCCGTGATCAATACCTTCCTCACCTTCGTGCCGTCGATCGTCGTCCCCGCGGGCTTCACCGCATCGGGACTGCCCGGCGGCCTCACCTTCCTCGGGCGGCCCTATACCGACGGCCTCATGCTCAGGCTCGCCCATGCCTACGAACAGGCGACCAACCACCGCCGCGCGCCTGCCTGCGCGCCGTAGGGGCGGCGAGGGGCGGGTGCGTTGCCTCCGGCGCCCTCCCCTCGGTCCCGCCCGGGGCGGCTGCAATCACCGGTAAAATCTTTTGACGGCTTTCGCGAATTCAGCGAACAATCCCGGGTCGCGTCCGGCCGTCCTGCCGGTCCGTTTCCTGGGAGAAAATCCGTGAAGAGATTTGCATTCGTAAGCGTCATCCTTGCCGCCGTCGCCGGCTGTGCGTCGATGGAAACCGTTTCCGAAGCGCCGCTCGCGAGCGGTGAAACGAAGTCCTTCGCCGCGTCGTTCGATGCGGTCTCCGGCGCCACGGTGAAAGCGCTGACGACCCTGAACGTGGACGTGACAAAGTCCGAGCAGAAACCCGAAGGGCTCGTCATCCTCGTCAACAAGCAGATCAGCGCTTTCAGCTGGGGTGAGGTCGGACGCATCTATGTCCAGAAGTCGGCCGCGGCGCCGACGTCGGTGTATGTCCTGTGGGAGAAGCGCAACCAGCTTCAGATTTCCGGCACCGGGCAGAGCGAATTCTCGGAGTCGCTGTTCAAGGCGATCTCGAATGCGCTGCCGAAGGCCTGACCGGGCGCTTGCTGCCGGTGCGGCGCTCGCGGTGCTTGCCGCCTGCGCGCCCGTGCAGAAGGAAGCGCCGCCGGCAATGTCCAAGGCCGGTATCGGAACCGTTCAGTCCGCCCGACAGTTCGACTCCCGGTCGGGTGAAAGCGGCAGCGACCGGGCGGTCATCGGGCTGCTGGCGGGCGGATTGATCGGCCTCGCCGCCGCCACCAATACCGAGGACAACCTGAACCGGACGATGGTCTGGAAATATGACGTGAGGATCGGTCCGAACCTCCAGACGTTCTTCAGCCATGCCGTCGTCGGTCCGGGCGACTGCGTGCTCGTCGAGACCCTGGATTCAGGCATGCTCAGCGTCCTGACCAAGGTCGACAAGGGCCGCTGCTGAGCGATCATCCGCGCCCAAACCGCGCCTCTCGAATCGAGCCGGGGCCGCAATGCGTGCCCCGGCGGCGAAGCTCGCCTATGCTGTGCGCCATGTATCGGTGAAGGAGCGTAGGCGCATGAAGCTTTCAGGCTATCGGATGGTTCTCGGGTCCATGCTGCTCGGCGCGGCGGCATGGTCCGTGTCGCTCGCGGGCGCCCCGGATGCCCAGGCCCAAGCCCAGGCGAAGCCGCCCGGCGCGCCCGCTCCCGTCGTGCAGGTTCCGGGCGGCAGCGACGAGGAGATCCTGAAACTCGTCGCGAAGCCAGTGCTCGACAAGGCGCGCGGGGGCGATGCGGCGGCCCAGCATTTCCTCTATCTCGCCTTCAACCGCGCGCGCGGCGTGCCGCCCGACCTGCCGAAAGCCTATCACTGGGCGAAGCTCGCGTCCGACCAGGGCTTCCCGCCCGGCCAGGTCGCGCTCGGCGGCTTCTACCAGCACGGCAAGGTGGTGAAGAAGGATCCCGCGAAGGCGGCAGCGCTCTACCGCCAGGCGGTCGAGAAGGACGAGCCCGTCGCCCAGCTTCGCCTCGCCATGATGCTGTTCCGCGGCGAGGGCATGCCGAAGGACGAGGCCGCCGCCGCGCAGCTGATGCGGAAGGCTGCCGAGAAGCAGGTTCCGCTTGCCGCTTTCATGTATGGCGACATGCTGACCGCCGGGCGCGGCGTGCGCGAGGACCGGCTCGCCGGCCTCGAATGGTACCACCGCGCCGCCGACTGGGGCTGGGCGCTCGCCGCCGGCAAGCTCGCCACCATCTATTTCGGCGGCGAGATCGTGCCGAAGGACAAGGTGGCGGCGGCGAAGTGGCTGTCGGTCACCATCTCGGTCGCGGGCGCGAAGAACCCCGTCGTGAAGGAGCTGATCCAGCT
>JAYOEF010000101.1:0-2044 GCA_038106605.1 Alphaproteobacteria bacterium | reverse complement strand
CCATCGAGACGCCCTACAAGCGCCTCGAGGACTGCCCCAACCGCCACAACAAGAAATCGTACGAGCCCTGCACCATACGTCTCGCGCCGGATTACGCGCCCGGCCTTAAGGGCCTGGAGGCGGGCGACCGGGCGCTCGTCCTCTACTGGCTCCACCTCGCGCGCCGCGACATGGCGCAGTTGCCGTGAGGGAAGGGGTACGCGACGAGCCCATCGGCGTCTTCTCGCTCCGGACGCCCATCCGCCCCAACCCCATTGCCGCCGCCGTGGTGGAAATCCTGGAGGTGCGCGACGACGCGCTGGTCGTCACCGGCCTCGACTGCCTCGACGGCACGCCGCTCCTCGATCTCAAGCGGGCGAAGCTTTACCCGGACGGGAAGGATGGCGAGGGGCTGAGCTGACGGCTTGCAAAAACGGATAAAATAGCTATTATGTCCGTATAAGCTTATTGGAGACCGACATGCGCCACGTCGCTGCCCTGGAGGCCAAGAACCGCTTCGGTGAGCTTCTCGACAATGCCCAGCGCGAGCCGGTGACGATCGAGAAGCATGGCAGGCCGGTTGCTGTCGTCATGTCGGCCGAACGCTTCCGCGAATACGAGGCGCTCCGCCTCGCCCAGCTCCGTGCCGAGATCGCGGTGGGACTGCAAGACGTGGCTGGCGGTCGCACGGTCGACGGTCGATCCGCATTTGCTGATGTGCGCGAGGACATTTCGAAATTCCGGGAGCGCTGAGCGCCTGAAATGGCGCGCTTCGTCCTTTCCGAGAGCGCGGCGGCCGATCTCCGCGACATCGCCCGATACACCGGCGAGCAATGGGGACCGGAGCAGGCACGGCTATACCTCGATGCGCTCGAAACCCGGCTTTCAGCGCTCGCCGAGACGCCTGGCGCAGGGCGCCTCAGGCCCGAACTCGCCGAAGGGCTCCGCAGTTTTCCGTTCGAGAGCCACGTGGCGTTCTACGTCGAAACTGCGGGCGGAATCGCCGTCGTGCGTCTCCTGCATCGCAGGCGGGATGTGGAAGGGCAGTTTTGATGATCGTCGCGAATCCCGTCCCACATTGACACTCCCTCCGCCCTCCCGCTAATCTCCCGCTCGCTGTGCAATCGTTTGCACAAACCGGATCGCGGGCCCGTGGGCGGGTTTTCTTGCCCTCGGGGCGCGCGCGCCGCAGAATGGGGAAAAGCCCGGAAACCGGCCGCACGGGCGGCGGGAAACGGGATGCGGACGGGTGGGACGCGGCAGCGCTCTCCGGCCGGACGAGACGAGATTAGGGAGACCGCACCATGCCGCAGGACCTGTCCGACGCCGCGCTCAAGGGCGCCGACGACCTCAACCCCCATTACGCGTGGAACCGCGCCATTCCGGCGCCGGGCCATTCGGGCGTCGATTTCGAGAAGCGCGTCGATTTCGACCGGCTTCACCGCTACCGCCTCGCGCGCACCCGGGATGCCCTGAAGAACTCGGGCCTCGGCGCGCTGCTGTGCTTCGACAACAACAACATCCGCTACATGACCTCGACGGTCATCGGCGAGTGGTCGCGCGACAAGGTCTGCCGCTACTCGATGCTGATCGGCGACCAGGAGCCGCACCTGTGGGACTTCGGCTCGGCGGCGGTCCATCACCGTCTCTACGCGCCGTGGCTGCCGCAGGACCACTGCCACGCCGGCATGCTCGGCCTCCGCGGCACGGTGCCGCCGGACGCCGGCCTGATGAAGCGCGCCGCGGCGCAGATCAAGGCGATGCTGGTCGAGGCCGGCGTCGCGAACCAGCCGCTCGGCGTCGACATCTGCGAGCCGCCGATGATGCTGGCGCTCCAGGCCGAGGGCCTCGAGATCCGCGACGGCCAGCAGGTCATGCTGGACGCGCGCGAGATCAAGAGCATCGACGAGATCGTGCTGCTGAATCAGGCCGCCGCGATGGTCGACGGCGTCTATCACATGATCGGCGAGGAGCTGAAGCCCGGCACGCGCGAGAACGACATCGTCGCGAAGGCCAACAAGATGCTCTACGAGATGGGCTCCGACGACGTCGAGGCGATCAACGC
>JAYOEF010000100.1:0-14077 GCA_038106605.1 Alphaproteobacteria bacterium | reverse complement strand
TCGACGCTGATCCCCCCCGGCCGCCGGCGCGCGCCCCCGGGCGACGGCGCGCTGTTCCTGACGGACGGGGTCGCGCATGCGGGCGGCCAGCGCGTCGTCGCGCGGCCGCCGCCGGTGGCCGACGCCGCCTACGCCGCCCATCTCCGCGACCTCCGCGCGCTCCTCGGGCGCGACCTCTGGCTCGCCGGACGCTACCGTTACCGCGGCGACGACGCGGCGCGGCTGTGGGCGCTCGCCCAGCTGTCGGTCGAGACGCGGGTGCCGCTGGTCGCGACCAACGACGCGCGCATGCACGTACCCGACCGCAAGCCGCTGCTCGACGTGCTGACCTGCATCCGCGAGCACTGCACCGTCGACGAGGCGGGCTTCCGGCTGATGGCGAACGCCGAGCGCCACCTCAAGCCGCCGGACGAGATGGCGCGCCTGTTCCGCCGCCATCCCGAGGCAGTGATGCGCACCATGGAGATCGCGGAGCAGTGCCGTTTCTCGCTCGACGAGCTGCGCTACGAGTATCCCGACGACGAGGCGCCGCCCGGCACGACGCCGCAGGAGGAGCTCATACGCCTCGCGCGGGAGGGCGCGGCCTGGCGCTATCCGGACGGCACCCCCGACAGCGTCAACGCACAGATCGACTACGAGCTCGGGCTGATCGGCCAGCTCGGCTACGCCGCCTACTTCCTCACCGTGCACGACATCGTGCGCTTCGCGCGCTCCGAGGGCATCCTGTGCCAGGGCCGCGGCTCGGCCGCCAACTCGACCGTCTGCTACTGCCTCGGCATCACCTCGGTCGATCCCGCCCGCATGGACCTGCTGTTCGAGCGCTTCATCTCCGCCGAGCGCAACGAGCCGCCCGACATCGACGTCGATTTCGAGCACGAGCGCCGCGAGGAGGTGATCCAGTACATCTACAGGAAATACGGCCGCGAGCGCGCCGGGCTTGCCGCCACCGTCATTCACTACCGCTCGCGCATGGCGGTGCGCGAGGTCGGGCGCGCGCTCGGGCTCAGCGAGGATGCGATCTCGACCCTCGCGTCCACGATCTGGGGCTGGCGGTCCGACGGCATCGAGAGCGACCACATCCGCGAGGCCGGGCTCGACCCCGACGACCGGCGCCTCGGCCTCGCGCTCCGCCTCGCGCGCGAGCTCACCGGCTTCCCGCGCCACCTGTCGCAGCATGTCGGCGGCTTCGTCATCACCCGCGGCCCACTGCACGAACTCGTCCCCATCGCCAACGCGGCGATGGCGGACCGCACCACCATCGAATGGGACAAGGACGACCTCGACGCGCTGGGCATCCTCAAGATCGACGTGCTCGCGCTCGGAATGCTGAGCTGCATCCGGAAGGGCTTCGAGCTGCTCGACCGCCATTACGGGCTGAAGCTCAACCTCGCCACGGTGCCGTCCGAGGACCCGGCGGTCTACGACATGCTGTGCCGGGCGGATTCCGTCGGCGTCTTCCAGGTCGAGAGCCGCGCGCAGATGACCATGCTGCCGCGCCTGAAGCCCCGCAACTTCTACGACCTCGTGATCGAGGTGGCGATCGTCCGCCCCGGCCCGATCCAGGGCGACATGGTCCATCCCTACCTGCGGCGGCGCAACGGCGAGGAAGAGGTCGGCTATCCGTCCGACGAATTGCGCCGCGTGCTCGGCAAGACCCTCGGCGTGCCGCTGTTCCAGGAGCAGGCGATGAAGATCGCCATCGTCGCCGGCGGGTTCAGCCCGTCCGAGGCGGACCGGCTGCGCCGCGCCATGGCGACGTTCCGCCGCGTCGGCACCATCCATACCTTCCAGGCGAAGCTGATCGACGGCATGGTCGCCAACGGCTACGACCGCGACTTCGCCGAGCGCTGCTTCCGCCAGATCGAAGGCTTCGGCGAATACGGCTTCCCGGAGAGCCACGCGGCGAGCTTCGCGCTCCTCGTATACGTCTCGGCCTGGCTCAAGTGCCATCACCCCGACGTGTTCGCCGCCGCCATCCTGAACGCGCAGCCGATGGGCTTCTACGCGCCCGCGCAGCTCGTCCGCGACGCGCGCGACCACGGCGTCGAGGTCCGCCCGGTCGACGTCAACGCGAGCGGCTGGGACAACACGCTGGAGAAGACCGGCGGCACGGACGCGCGCCACGCGCTCCGCCTCGGCTTCCGCCAGATCAAGGGCTTCGCGGAAGACGACGCCGGGGCCCTCGTCGGGGCGCGCGCCGCCCTCGGAAGGCCCTTCTCCGACGCTGCCGAGATCCACCGCCGCGCCCGTCTCTCGCCGACGGCGCTCGGACGGCTTGCAGAAGCAGACGCGTTCGGCTCCATCGGGCTCGGCCGGCGCGAGGCGCTGTGGGCGGTGCGTGCGCTGCCGCCTGCGCCGCTGCCGCTGTTCGAGGCGGGCGAGAACCGCGCCGACCCCGAGGTCGAGCTGCCGCAGATGGCGATCGGCGAGGCGATCACCCACGACTACGCGACGCTCCGGCTATCGCTCCGCGCCCATCCGCTGGCCCTGCTGCGAAGCGAGATGGAGGCGGCGGGCGCGGTGCCGGCGAAAAACCTGATGGGGACGAAGGACGGCGCGCGCGTCACCGTCTCCGGCCTCGTGCTGGTGCGCCAGCGGCCGGGAACGGCGAGCGGCGTGATCTTCGTGACGCTGGAGGACGAGACCGGCGTCGCCAACCTCGTGGTCTGGCCGAAGACGTTCGAGCGCTTCCGCCGGGTCGTCATGAGCGCGCGGCTGATGCGCGTCACCGGGCGGCTGCAGCGCGAGGGCATCGTCATCCACGTCGTCGCCGACCGGATGGAAGACCTGACCGACCGGCTGCGCGCGCTGGCCGGACCGGACTTCGAGGTTGAAGGACGGCGCAACGGTGCCAATGCAGCCTACGAGAACGGCCTCGCACGCGCCGACGAGGTGCGGAACCCGATCCCCGAGGCACGGCAGATCGCCGCGCGACGGCTGTTTCCGTCGCGCGACTTCCACTAGGCGTAAAGCGTCAGAAACCGAGCGCCGACAGGTCGAGCCGCTTGCCGGCGAGCGGCGGGCACCAGAAATAGCTCCCCGACACGGGACGGCTGAAGCGGAAGAGCGCATCGACGATCCCGTCTTCCATTCCCGCCATCCGGTTGAGCACCGCCTCGAAGGCATCGAACGACCGGCCAAAGGAGACGAACACGAGACCTTCGCCGTCGGCGTCCGCCCACGGCATGGACCGGCGGACCATGAAGGCCTCCGGCTCGAAACGCTCCTGCGCGGTGCGTTTGACGTGCGCGGACTCGGGCGCCTCGTCGAACTCCTCGTTGTCGGCGATGTGCCGCCCGAACACGTTGTCGCGTTCCTCCTCGGACAGGCTTTCGAAATGGTCGAGATCGTGCACCCACTGCTGGATGGCGACGAAGCTCGATCCGTCGAGACCCGGCCCAAGACCGGTCGCCACGGCGGCGGCGACCGCATCGTCGCCGGTCGGGTTCTCGGTGCCGTCCTCGTACCCGGTCAGATCCTGGCTGTTGCCGTAGCAGAATCCGTCGACGAGACGCGTGCAGTGGAAGGCCGGCGCCAGCGTCTGCGCGACCGTCCGCCCCATGTGGGTGATGACGCCCCGGTCGTCGCCACGAATCCAGCAGAGAATGTCGGCCTGCGTTGACGGAATCTCGCAACCGGGGCCGCTGATCGCCGGAAACGTGTGAAGCGGCGGCACGGTCGCGCCGAGCCCTCGCACCAGTCCCGGCCCGAAGCCGAAGACCGTCTCGCCATCGATATAGAGCGCACCGAGACCGCTCAGCGCGTCGCCCGGATCGGAATCGGGTGTGAGCGAAAACTCGAGATAGCGGGACAGGGACGGTACGGGGGCGAGTATGCCGCCCTGAGGCTTGCTCATCGGTCTTCCTTCGGTCGGTTCGTGATGGGGTTTTAAATAACGAGACCGGGCGAGTCGATCTGCTTGAACCGCGCCGCGTTCACGCCTTCGGCGGCCGAATCGAAGGCGACCTCGACCACGACTCCGTTCGGGTCGTGGCAGAAGACCTGGACCAGCCGGTTGCCAGCGGCGAGACGCTTGGCATAGGGCACGCCGTGCTTCTTCAGCGTCTTCTCGAAGCCTTTCATATCCTTGGCCGAGAGGCCGATATGGTCGAACCCGTCGCCCATGCCCTCAGCGACCGTCCGCCGGTCGCCCTTGGGATCGCTCAGCGACAGGTGCACGATCGGCGTCTTGCCGCAGTAGAGCCAGTAACCGTGCGTCGGAAAATCCGGACGGAACCCGATCTCGAGACCGATGACGTCGCAGTAGAAGTCCTTGGTCTCCTCCATGAGGTTCGTGCGGATGTTGATGTGGTTGAGTTCCTTGATCGCCATGCGGTGTCTCCGAAATATAGGGCGCAGCGGCCCGCGCCTGACCGTTGACGCGGATTTTGGCCCCTCGTCCGCGGCGACGCAATAGGACCGGGCCGCCGGCCGGCCGCGTCAGATCACCGCTATGGCAAGGGAAAGGATCGCGATGCCCCAGAGGGTCAGGTTCCGGAACTGGGCGTCGCTGGAGCGTGCGAACAGCCGCATACCGGCCCAGCAGGCGAGCGTGAAGGGAACGTACATCGCAGCGGCCAGAACGAGCGTCTGCAGGGTGATCAGACCAGAGACTGCGAATGCCAGGATCGCGCCGGACTGAACCATCGCGCCGAACGAGAGGAAATCGGCGCGATGCTGCGCCGCCGTTCCCGGTCCGGACAGGAGGTACAGGAAGACCGGCGGCCCGCCCATCGAGACCGAGCCGGTGACGAGACCTCCGAGCCCGCCGACGCCGATGCGAACCGGAAGTCCACGCGGCCCGCTGTAGCGCCACCCTGTCAGCAGCAGCAGCGACAGGGCGATCGCCGTGCAGGCTACGATGCGGCGCATCGTGTCCTCGGCGACGACGACGAGGATCCATGCGCCGAGCGGCGCGGTCGCCACCGCCGCGAGGCCGACTGGGATCATGCGCCGCCAGTTCGCATGGGGAAGCGCGGACGGCATAACCTGGATGTTGCTGATCAGGTTGAGGAGAATGATGAGCGGCACGCCCTCGCGCGCGCCGAGGATAAGGGCGAGCACGGGCGCAGTGATGAAGTTCGCACCCGCGCCGCCGTTGAAGCCGCGCACCAGTCCCGACGCGACGAACGCGCCCGTCATCGCGAGGATCTGCCAGACCGTGAGGGATTCCAGGATCATCGCACGAGCCTACACCAGCAGCGTCGCGACGCCGATGACGAGGAGGAAGAGAAGCGCAAAGCGTCGTAAACCCTCCTCCGACGCGCTCCGGAACAGGCGCTGGCCGATCAGCGTCCCGATCGCCAGCGACGGCAGGATATAGAGACCCGCACCGATCACGGCGGGAACCATGAGCCCCTGATACCAATAGGTCAGGAGCGCGAAGATCTGCACGAGGAGGAAGAAGAGGATGATCGCGGCGCGGTTCTCCGAGGCCTTGTAGGGCCCCGCCATCAGAAACATGATCACCGGCGGCCCCCCGATCAGTGCCGCGCCCACGATCAGCCCGCCGACCGCACCCGCGATCGCCGTCGCCCAGCCGCGCGTGCGCCCTGTGTAGCGCCAGCCGCGCAGCATCACGATCGCGAAGACGACGATGAGCACGCCGATCACCTGGCGCAGCAGGCCAGCGTCCTGCGTCGCGAGGAACCATGCGCCTGCGGGCATCGCTACGACACCTGCAACCGAGAGCGGCACCGTGCGCTCCCATTCGGCGTCGCGGATCGCCTCGGGCAACAGCTGGATGCTCGTGATGATGTGAACGACCGTGGCGGCAGGTACCGCAATCTTGGGGTCCATCACCGCCGCCATGACCGGAACGATCATCAAGGCGGACCCGAACCCGGAGAAGCCGCGGACGACGCCGGCGATCAGGGCGACCGCGGCGACGAGCGCGATTTCGAGCGGCGTCGCCGCGGGCCAGATTCCGGTCATCTTCTCACGCGAACAAAGTCGACAGGCCGATCGCCAGCAGGATGCCGAGCGCGATGCGGCGATAGAGGATATCGGAGGCCTTGCCGAACAGTCGCTCGCCGATCCAGGTGCCGATCAACACCGTCGGGATCATCGGAACCGCAACCCAGAGCGCGCGCGCCGTGAGCAGGCCGTTCGCCCAGAAGATGAAGATTCCGGCGATCTGCGTCAGGAAGAAGAAGAGGATAATCGCCGCGCGATTGCGCGCCGCGCTCTCGGGCCCGGCGAGCAGGAACATGACGACCGGTGGCCCGCCTGCCGCGGCTGCGCCGGAGATCAGACCGCTCACCACGCCGACGGCGCCGCTGATCAGAGGGCCGACCTTTCCCCTGAAGCGCCAGCCGACGAGCATGAGCACGGCGAAGACAACGACGATGGCCGAGATCGCCCGGCGCATGATGTGGGGATCGACGGCGAAGAGAATCCAGATGCCGACGGGAAGCCCGAGCGTCGCCCCGGCCGACAGGGGCAGCACGGCGGGCCAGTTCGCGTCCTTCCACGCACCCGGAACCAGTTGAAGACTCGTGATCGTCATCACGATCAGGATCGCCGGGATCGCCGTCCGCGGACCGACGATGAGCGCGAGCACGGGCGAGACGATCAGCGCGGCGCCGAACCCAGAGAAGCCGCGCATCACGCCCGCGACGAAGGCCGTCGCGGCGACGGCCGCCGTCTCGCCGAGGGTCATTTCGAAGGGGATCATTCGAGATCCATCTCCGTTCCCCGGCCCTCCTCGAGAGCCCGCCGGTAGGCGACCATGCCGAGGGCGAGCTCCGACGAGCCCGTGCCGTTGTTGTTCTTGTGATAGGTGATCTGCCCGTCCGACGTGCGGCCCGGATGACGACCGGTGGCGAGGTCGCCGAGTTCGTAAACGTCCTCCATGCGGATCAGGCCGCGCTGGATCGGACCGTAGAGATCGCCCTGCTCCTCCGAGACCATCGATTCCTTCAGATTCGTGACGATCACGTCGGCCTTCATGGCGACGTTGTCGTCGATCTCGCGCCTCGGTTTGGGGAGGAAACCACCCTGCACCAGCTGTTTGTTACCGCCGATGATACCGGTGACGTGCTGGCCGGCAACGATGCGGCGCCCGTCGAACAGCTCGACATTGGTATTGGTCGCGCAGACGACGGCATCCGTCCCGTCGAGCAACGGATCGGGACTGTCAACCGGCACGATTTCGAGGCCGAATTTCGGCGCGTATTTTTCCGCGAACGCCTTCCGGTTCGCCGGATCGCGCGAATAGACGCGCACCGTCTCGACCGACGGGCGCTCGGTTTTGAGGGCCCAGAGCTGGTTCGCCGCCTGGCCGCCCGAGCCGAACAGCCCGACGACCCTGGCGTCCCGCCTCACCAGATGGCGGAAGCCGACGCCGCTCGCCGCCGCCGTCCGGAACGCCATCAGGCTCGACGGGCCGATCGTCTTTTCGTCGATTTCGCCGAACAGCACGGCAAGCAGCCGGCCCGTCGAGGAATCGTGGATCACATGGACCGGCGGCGCGCGATAGGCGTAACGCTGGTTGGTGCCCTCCTGGACCACAAGCTCGGTCCGCACCTGGCCGCCGATGACGCCGAGCGCGTGCACGCCGCCCGGAAAGTTCGAGACGCGGACGCCCGGCGGCGAATGGACCCTCCGGCGCGGCGCGTTGATCACCGGGAACTCTGTCGATTCCTTGTAGGCGAGCTCGATCGCATCGATCGCATCCTTCATGCCGACGAGCCCCTGCAGCTCGTGCGGCTTCACGATCAGCACCATGCGTTGGCCCCCTTCCCCACGTTTTGCGCAAAATGGCTTTTGCGCCCCGACCCGTCAACGCCGCGGACCGGGCCAACGGAAAGGCCTCTGCAGAGCAGACCTGCGCCCGGCGATTTCCTGCACCGCACAAAAGTGCTATTCCGCCATCAGGCGACGCGGGGACCTTCACGGCATGACGGCGCGAACGGACTGGATCTCGGTGCGCGATGGGGGCGCGACGTTGGCGCTTTCGGGCGACTGGTCGATCGCGAACGGCAAAGCGCTCGAGCGTGCCGTGGCCGGAGCACTCGGCGGGGATGCCCGTCCCTCGGCCATCGATCTTTCGGACGTCGGACGCCTCGATACCGTCGGCGCGTGACTGGTGATCAAGCTGCGGCGCGAGCTCGGAGAGACCGCGCCGCTTTCAGGCGTCCGGCCCGAACACCAATCCCTGATCGAACGCCTTGCCGGTATCGCCGGAGCGGCGCCGACCGAGCCGGACCGCCGGAGCGCACTCTACTCGCTAGCCGAGATCGCGGGCCGCGCGACATACGACGTGCTCGGCGAAGCCCGCGACCTCCTGAACTTCCTGGGGCTCGCCACCGTCACCTCTTTCCGCCTTCTCGCGCGGCCGGGACGCATCCGGTACGTCTCGCTCGTCAGTCATGTCGAGACAGTCGGCCTGCACGCGCTGCCGATCGTCGGCCTCCTCGCCTTCCTGATCGGCGTGGTGCTCGCCTACCAGGGTGCGGACCAGCTCCGCCGCTTCGGCGCCGAGATTTACACCGTCAACCTGATCGTGATTTCGATGCTGCGCGAAATGGGCATCCTTATGACGGCGATCATCATCGCCGGCCGCTCCGGCAGCGCTTTCACCGCGCAGATCGGCACGATGCAGGTCAACGAAGAGGTCGATGCGATGCGCACCATCGGCCTCGATCCGGTCGAGGTGCTGGTGCTGCCCCGCGCCTATGCGCTGATCGTCGCGCTGCCCCTGCTCACCGTCTATGCCGACCTGATGGGTATCGCCGGCGGCATGCTGATGTCGCACTGGGTGCTCGACATTTCCTTCGTTCAGTTCATCGAGCGTGTGCGCGAGATTCATCCCGTCTGGCCGTTCTGGATCGGCGTCATCAAGGCGCCCGTCTTCGGCTTCGTCATCGCGCTGGTCGGCTGCCGCGAGGGCCTCAAGGTCCGCGGCAGCGCCGAGAGCGTCGGCCGGCAGACGACGAAATCGGTCGTCGTCTCGATCTTCCTCGTCATGGTGCTCGATGCACTGTTTTCGATCTTCTTCTCGGCGGTGCGCATATGAGCGGCCCGGAAAACGTCATCGAGGTCCACGGGCTCCGCACGCAGTTCGGGCACTCCGTGATCCATGACGGCCTGGACCTCGAGGTCCGCCGCGGCGAAGTGATGGGCATCGTCGGCGCGTCGGGTACCGGCAAGTCGGTGCTGATGCGCGTTATCGTCGGCCTGCTCGCGCCGGCCAGGGGAACCGTAAGCGTGTTCGGTCTCGAAACCGCGGGGCTTTCGCGGACGGAGCGGGCGGCCATCGAACGGCGCTGGGGCGTGCTGTTCCAGAACGGCGCGCTGTTCTCCTCTCTCACCGTCGCGCAGAACGTGATGGTGCCGCTCAAGGAACACACCGATCTGTCGCCCACGCTCCGTGCGGAGATCGCCGCCTGCAAGATCGCGCTTGCGGGACTTCCCGCCGACGCGGGCGCGAAGTACCCGTCAGAACTCTCCGGCGGCATGCGCAAGCGTGCCGGCATCGCACGCGCGCTCGCGCTCGACCCCGACATCCTGTTCCTCGACGAACCGACCGCCGGCCTCGATCCGATCGGCGCCGCCGCCTTCGACGACCTGATCGGCGATCTGCAGAAGACGCTGGGCCTCACCGTCGTCATGGTCACCCACGACCTCGACAGCCTCTATGCGATCTGCGACCGCATCGCCGTCCTCGTCGACAAACGTGCTATCATCGGCACGATCGAAACGCTGGAGGGTAGCGAGCATCCGTGGCTCCACGACTACTTCCACGGCCCCCGGTCACGCGCGGGCGGGCACAAGAAGGCTGAATGATGGAAACCCGCGCGAGCTACGTCCTCGTCGGCACGTTCGTCCTCGCCCTGTTCGCGGCCGCGTTCGGCTTCGTGCTGTTCATGGCGCGCAGCGGGTTCACGGAAGCGCCCAACACCTACCGCGTCTATTTCGGAGGATCCGTGACGGGGCTGCAGATCGGCAGCGCCGTGCGCTACCGCGGCGTGCCGGTGGGGAGCGTGACCGACATCCGCATCGATCCCGAGAACGTGGAACGCGTTCGCGTCGACACCGAGATCGCGGCGGGCACGCCGATCAAGCAGGATACCGTCGCCACGCTCGGCCTTCAGGGCGTCACCGGCGTCGCCTATATCCAGCTCTCCGGCGGCAGCCGCGATGCGCAGCTGCTCGCCGCCCCTGACCGCCGAACGGTTCCCGTGATCCGTTCCGAGGCATCGGGAATAGAGACCGTTCTCCAGAAGGCGCCGGAACTTCTCGAACGTGCGGTTGCGATCTCGGAGCGCCTCACGCTGCTGGTCGACGACAAGAACCTGAAAGCCGTCGGCGAAACGCTCGAGAACATCCGCTCGCTCACGGCCAATCTCGCCTCCAAGGGCGACGATATCGACCGCGCCGTCGTCGACAGCCGGGAAACCTTCGCGGCGCTGCGCTCGGCGTCGGAAAACATCGCAAAGCTCGCGGACGACATGCAGCGGCGGATCGGGCCGATCGCGGATGGAACCCAGGGTGCGATCTCCGACCTGCAGGGAACGATGGCCGATGCGCGGAAGACCGCGGGCGACTTCGCGCGCGTCGCCGAGACGCTGAACAAGGTTGTCGAGGAGAACCGTCTGCCGCTCCGCGACTTCTCCGCCAATGGGCTCTATGAACTCTCGCAGTTCATCGCCGAGGCCCGCGTTCTCGTCTCCACCCTGACCCGTCTGTCGGGCCAGATCGAGCGCGATCCCGCCCGCTTCTTCTTCGGCGACACACAGAAAGGCTTCGAAGCGAAATGAGACGCCGACGACCGACGAAATCGATCGCCATCGCCGCCGCACTCTCGTCCGCGCTCCTGCTCGCCTCCTGCGCCGGAAACATCCTGCCGGGCGCCGGCAACGACCCGCCCAAGCTCTACGTGCTGACCCCCAAGAGCACGTTCAAGACCGATCTGCCGAAGGTCGACTGGCAGCTAACCATCGGCGTTCCCAATGCCGACGCCGCGCTCAATACGCAGCGCATTGCGCTCCGGCGAAATCCTGTCTCGCTCGAGTACTATGCGCGTGCGACCTGGGTCGATACGGCGCCGCAGATGATCCAGACCCTCCTCGTCGAGAGCTTCGAGAATTCGAAGAAGATCGTCAGCATCGGCCGTCAGTCGGTGACGCTCCGCGCCGACTACAGCCTGCTGACCGACCTCCGCGAATTCCAGGCGGAGTATCTGGGCTCGGGACCGCCGCGCGTGCGCGTGCGCCTCAACGCCCGGATGGTGAGGATGCCGCAGCGCGAGATCCTGGCGCTCCAGACGTTCGAGCACCTTGAGCAAGCTACGGACTCGAGCCTCGAGGCCGTCGTCGTCGCCTTCGACAGCGCGCTCGGCAAGACGCTCAAGAAGATCGTCGAGTGGTCGCTGACCACCGTGCCGCCGGACTCGCCGCGCGCGCTCAGGTGAGCTAGCCGCCCGGCGCGGCGTCCGCGCCGATGCCTTCGGACAGGTTGAGCTCCTGCAGCAGCTTACGGCGGACGGCCCGTTCGAAATCGGCGAACCCCTGCGCGGGCTGCACGAAGGCGCCCGGGCCGCCGATCACGAAATCCCGGTAATAGAGCGCGAGCCCTTCGTCGTCCTCGAGGATCGGGAGGCCGTTGATCGTGATGCCGCGCGCCGTCGCCGCATCCCGGGCCGCGGTGACCGAAGACCCGCGGTTGTTGGGTCCGTCGCCCGAAATGTCGATCACGTGGCGCACGCCCTCGAAGCCGTTCGCCTCGAACGCGGCGGCGCCCGCAAGGATCGCGCCGGCGAGGCTGGTGCCGCCGCCGAAGATCGTGCGCGGCGCGCTTCGGAGCGTCGCCGCCACCGCCTCGGCGTCGGCGCCTCCTGAGATCCGGGTCCAGCCGACCACATCGGTCCGGATGTCGGGGCCCGACCACTCGATGAAGGTCAGCGCGATCGCCCTGTGGGGGCCGCGCCGGATGGCCGCGACAACCTCGGGATGCGTGAGCGCCCGCGCGTAGCCTTCGCGCTGGAGCGCGAACTCGCCGTTGTCGATACTCCCGGAGGAATCCACCGAAAGGACGAGTTCGAGGTCCACCGGCTCGGCGGCGGCCCCGCCTGCGGCGACGAAGAGAACGAGCGCGGCCGCGAGACCGCACAGACGGCAGAGGCGGCAGACCATCCGGGAACTCTAGCGCGCCTGCCGGCGGCGGGATACGGGATGTCCAGGCTCCCGAGAGGAAAGGGCCGCCCGAAGGCGGCCCAATGCAAATAGAACGTCGACAGAAGAGGGATCAGGAGCCTTCCTTCTTTGGATCGGCGAGGTAGAAGTCGATCTTCGCGGTGAGCTTCTCCGCGTCGCCTGCCGTCAGCATATAGCTCCAACCCTTGGTCCGTGCAGTGATGTCCTCCACGACCTTCTGCGCCGTCTCCTTCGCAGCGGGATCGGTCACGCCATCGGCAACGGCGGCGGAGAACCGGCCCCAGTAATCGGCACCGATCTTCGCGACCTCGATGCGAACGGTGACCCCGTCCCACGTCGTATAGTGCGAAACCCAGACCTCCTTCGGCCAGTCCTGCTTCGAAGCGAGCGTCACGTCGTCGAACATCATCCGCCACATCACACCGCCGAGCGGATTGACGTCGTCGGGGCCCTTGATCTTGCGGCCCGCGGGAATGTTCGCGAGCGTGAAGTTCCGGTCTTCCTTCTTGGCCTTCGAGATGAAGACCTCGGCGCCGTCCGGATGATTCACCGAGACCTTCTCGACGGTCTCCTGGCCGTAGTTCACGATCTGGCGGACCATCCACATGTTGGGGTCGTCGCCGATCGCGATCTGGCCGCGCGCCAGCCACGTCGCCTTGTCGTCGCCGCGTCGGACGTAGGTGCCGGCGCCGCCCGCCCCGAACAGGTTGGGATTGACCTTGCCCAAATAGGCGTCCGCGAGAACCTCGCCGTTCGCGTTCTTGAGGACGATGTGGCGCGACTTGGCCGTCGGGCCGTCGACCGGCCCGAGATCGAGCCGGTCGTACCGCGACGGGTCGCTCGTCTTCTTCTCGATCAGCTTGAAATTGGCGAGGCCGACGATCGCCGACTTGATCTTTTCGAATTCGACGAGATAGCCGTCTTTCTGGTCGAGCCCCCAGTCGTCGCCCTTGCGGCTGATCGAGAAGTCCGCCTTGGCGGTCTTGATCTCGACCTTGGCGACGTCGTTCGGCGCGGCCGCGAGTTTCGGAAACGCGGGCTCGGTTCCGGCGGTGAGCGAAGTCGTGCCGGTCTGCGAGGTGACGGCGACCACGGCCGCAACCACGGCAGCGGCGGTGAGGCCGGCAAATGCGTAGAAAGTTGAGGTCTTCATCTGACGATCCTCTCCGATCAGGCGGTCGCGCGGGCGCGCTTGCGATTACGGCGTACGAATGCCACCAATATCGCGAAGAGCGCCACGGCCGCAGGCATTGCGGCGATATTGAGCAGCTTGAGCTTGGAATCGAGCTTGTCGATGTCGCGGCGGAGATTCAGCTGGACCTCGCGCAGCTCGCGCCGGATCTCGATCACGCGGGCGCGGAACTTGCGAATCTCTTCCTGCTGTTCCGCGGAGAGCACGTTCGCTCCCTTCGCCCGCTGCGTCGTCTCCAGTTCCTTCATCTTCTTCTCGACGTCCTCGAGCTCCTTCACCAGCGAGCGTTCCTTGGCGCGATACTTGTCCTCGGCCTCGTTGGTAATTTTCTGCACGAGCTCGAACGGGCGCGTCGACAGGCCGCGGCTGCGCAGGCCGATCAGCGCGCTGGCGCCGGCGAGGTTGTCGGCGGCGTTGACGACGAAGTCGCCGTTGTTCGCCGTCGGCACCGTCACCTGCTGGCCGAACAGGTCCTGCGTCCGGAGCCAGAACAGGTCGGCAATGAAGTCGGTATCGGCAACGACGATCACGTTGATCGGCTTCTCCGATTCCTTCAGGAACGGCTTCGGCTTTGGCGCGTCCTTCTCGTCCTTCGCCTCGTCCTTCTTGTCGGACTTGGGCGGGCCGTCAGGGAAGGCGCTCTTTGCCGTTCCCGTGATGCGGGCGGCGAGGATGTAGCTGCGGTCTTGCGGCTTGAACGCCTTCAGGATCTCCGCCGGCTGCGGGT
>JAYOEF010000005.1:58750-59980 GCA_038106605.1 Alphaproteobacteria bacterium | reverse complement strand
AGCGACGAGGCGTCCTTCATGACCGGAAGCGACATGATCGTCGACGGCGGCTACACGGCGGTCTGACCGGTGCCCCGCGTCCTCGTCACCGGCGCCGAGCGCGGCCTCGGCCTCGCACTCGCCCGCGCCTTCACCGACGGCGGCTGGTCCGTCGCCGCGCTGTGCCGCGAGATATCGCCGGAGATCGAGGCCCTCGCACCCGAATTCCTGTTCGACGGCATCGACGTCTCCAACGCCGCGCACGTGCGCCGGGCCGCCGCCGAGATGGGCGACGCGGCGTTGGATGCGCTGATCAACAATGCGGGCGTCATGGTCGAGGACGACATCGACGGCATCGACATCGCCGCCGTGCGCCGCCAGTTCGAGGTGAATGCGCTCGGCCCGCTCAACGTCGTCCTCGCCTTCCGGGGACGGCTCACGCGGGGCGCGAAGGTGGTGCAGATCACCAGCCGGCTCGGCTCGATCGGCGACAACGAGAGCGGCGGCGACTACGGCTATCGCATGTCGAAGGCGGCGCAGAACATGCTGACCGCGAACCTCGCCCTCGATCTCGGGCGCGACGGAATGGTGGCCGCCGCGGTGCATCCGGGGATCGTGGCGACGGGAATGACGGAGGGGCGCGGAACGCCCGCCGACGAGGTCGCGCGCGACATCTTCGCGCTCACCGTTCGGCTCGGCGCAGGCGACGCCGGGCGGTTCCTCGACCGCCACGGCGCGCCAATTCCCTGGTAGGGCTTCCGGTTAGCTGAAGACGAGGCTGAGCTCGGGCACCAGCACGAGCAGGATCGTCACGAGGACCATGATGATCACGAACGGGAACGCGCCGACGAAGATGTCGCCGAGCGTGATGTCCGGATCGTCAATGGTGGACTTCACCACGTAGCAGGTCAGCCCGACCGGCGGCGTCAGCAGCCCGATCTCCACGACGACGACCGAGACGATGCCGAACCAGATCAGGTCCGCGCCCATGCCCTGCACCACCGGCAGCGCCAGCGGCAGCACGATCAGCATGATCGACACCGAATCCAGCACCATGCCGAGCAGGATCAGCAGGATGATGAACACCGTCATGAAGCCGTAGAACCCGAGCCCCGCCGAGGCGATGAGGTCGCTCGTCTGCTGCGGCAGGCCCGACATCGAAATCATCGTCGAGTAGATGTTCGCGGCGAGGATCAGGAACAGGATCGCGACCGTGACATGGCCGGTCTCGACCAGTACCTGCCACAGCTT
>JAYOEF010000005.1:0-58650 GCA_038106605.1 Alphaproteobacteria bacterium | reverse complement strand
ATGATCAGCAGCAGGCTCGGCGGGATCAGCATGCCGAGCACCGACGTTCCCGCGACCACGCCGACCGAGAAGCGCTTGGTGTACCCATGGCGCCGCATCTCGGGGCTCGCGATCTTCGTGAACACCGCAGCCGATGCGATGGAGGATCCCGTGATCGCCGCGAAGATTGCGTTCGCCGCGACCGTCGCGATGCCGAGACCGCCCTTGATCCGGCGCAGCATCCAGCGCGCGACGTCGAAGGTCTCGCGGCCGATATCCGAGACGCCGACGAGGAGTCCCATCATCACGAACAGCGGGATGACCGCGAGGACGTGGTTCCGCAGGAACTCGTTCGCCGCGTGCATGAGGGTGCGTTCGGCGATCACCGGGCGTCCGCGGATCAGGATGATGCCGACGAAACCGACGACGATCAGCGCCACGCCGATATGCATGCCGAAGCCGATCAGCGCGACCATGAAGACGACGGAGACAAGGCCGATCATGGCGTTCGACGGGCCGCTCTGCGCGAAGAAATAGGCCGAAACGATGACCGCGACGAAGGCGAGCGCCGCAGGCCACCCGCTCCGCCTGTCGTTCAGCCGCGACATGGCCTCACGGGCGTTGGGCCCGAACTTGTGAAGGTTGATGACCGCATTGATGGCGAAGACGACCGCCGTCGCGATCGACCCGGCGACCACGATGAAGCGGAACGGCCAGAGCACGATCGTGAAGACGCCCGGCATTCCATCGACCTCGTTCGTTGCGAACGCCGAGGCGAATTCGGGATAGGTAACGATCGCGATGCCGGCGAACACGATGGCACCGACGATATCGAACACGGCGCCGAGCAGGCTGCCCGCGGCAGGCCGGTACTGGGCGAGCCATTCGATCACCAGCTCCGCGCGGGTGAAACGCCCGACATAGAGCGTATTGGCGATCTGCAGGAAGACGATGCCTACCATCAGGTAGGCCATCAGCTCCGGTACGCCGACGATCGGGGCGAGGAAAATGTTACGGCCGACGATGTCCGCGCAGACGAGGCACATCATGGCGAAGACGCACACCGTGCCCAGACTGTTCATCCAGGAGGTAAGGTGGCCGAAGGCCCCGGCGATGCGCCGCGGAAGCGACGTTACGCCGGGGCCGGCCGATTTCAGGACGTCAGGAGAGTTCATTTTCGGAGAGCCTGGGAGATCCCGGGCGTCCCGTTCTCCCTATTCCTTGTCCCAGTCGCGGAGCGGCTTGCCGCCGCGGGCGCGAACGGCTTCCATGAACTTGGCGACGATCGCCTTGCCCGGGATGCCCTTCTTCTCGAGATCCGCCGCCCATTCTCCGGCGATGTTCGGGAGCTTCGCCGCCCAACGCTTGCGCTCGTCTTCCGACATCTCGCTGAGCTTCGCGCCCAGCGTCGGAAGCTTGCCGAAAGACACCTTCTCGAACGCCGCGACGCGCTCGGCGACCGTCTTGCTGTAATCGACGCCGAGACCGGTGAAGACCTCCTGCACGTCCTTCGGCAGCGACTTCCACGTGTCCATGTTCATCGCCAGGGCGCCGGAGTTCACCGCGCCGAGATTGACCCGAGTGATGTACGGGGCGACCTCGTGCAGCTTGAACGGCAGCATGCCCGTCGTGATGATGATGCAGCCGTCGGCAACGCCGGTCTGCATGTTGTTGTAGAACACCGGAAGGCCGGCATCGACCGGGATCGCGCCCGTGCCGCGGACCATCGCCGAGATCGCGCCGGGCGTGATTAGCTTGAGGCCTTCGATTTCCTCGACCTTCGTGATCGGCTTCTTGGTCATCAGCTGATAGCTGTCAGCGACCTGGGTGCCGAGGAATTTGGTGTTGTACTTCGTCCACTCGGCCGCGACTTCCGGAACCTTCTCCATGTCGGTCGCGATATCGCGCAGCTGCACGACGTCGAACGCCGCGAACGGCGCATAGTAGGTGACGTTATGGAGCGGCATCTTGATCGGCTCCCACAGGGTGCCGACCCAGCCGATGTCGCCGAGGCCCTGCTCGATGCCTTCCAGCGTGTTCTGGAAGTTATAGAGCGCGCCGGCATAGGCTTCCGTCCACTTGATGCGGTGCGGGCTGCCCATCTTCTCGAGCCGCTTGTTGGCTTCGGGAACGACCAGATCCTGGATGGTCTTCACCCAGGGAACGATCGGCGGATGGCTCGACGAGGCCGTGAGCTTGATCTCCTTGGCCTGGACCGCGCCGCCGAACGAACCTGCAACCGCGGCGGCGACCGCGGACGCAATGAGACTCTTCGTAACTTTTTTCATGACGTTACCTCCGGGTTACTTTTTATGTGCAAACGATTGCACACTTCTTTGCTATGAAAGTTATTATCGCGGAGAGCCGCCGGAAAGCCAACACCAAACACATACGGCGGCAATCGGATCATAAAGGGCAGCAAAGCGCGAATTGCGCTCGCGCGCAACGAAGGGAGTACGGACGGCGATGAAGAAGACACTGATCAGGGGCGGAACGATCCTCTCGATGGATCCGAAGATCGGCGATTTCGCGAAGGGCGACATCCTCGTGAACGGAAGCCGGATCGAGAAGGTCGCGAAGTCGATCCGCGCCGCCGACGCCAAAATCGTCGACGCGAGCGGCATGATCGTCCTGCCCGGCTTCGTCAACGCCCATATCCATACCTGGCAGACCGGCATCCGCGGCGTCGCCGGCAACTGGTCGATCATCGAATATCTCCACGAGATGCACGCGAAGATCGCGCCCCGCTACACGGCGAAGGACACCTATCTCGGCAACCTCGTCGGCGCGCTCAACCAGATCTCGAACGGCGCCACGACCATCTTCGACTGGTGCCACAACAACGCGACGCCGCGCCATACCGATGCGGCGATCGACGCACTGAAGGAGACCGGCATCCGGGCCGTGTTCGGCCACGGCTCGCCCAAGCCCGACGCCAAGGAAGGCGCCCTGCCCTTCACCCACATCCCGCACCCGCGCTCGGAGCTCGAACGGCTGCGCAAAGGCGCGCTGTCGGACGATGCGGGCCTCGTCACCCTCGCCATGGCGGCGCTCGGCGTCGATTTCTCGGTCTGGGACGTGTGCGAGCACGACTTCCGCCTCGCGCGCGAACTCGATCTCCTGATCAGCACCCACGTCTGGGGCGCACCGACGCGCCTCAATCCGGACGGCTACGCAAGGCTCGCCAAGCTCGGCCTGCTCGGGCCGAAGCACAACATGGTGCACGGCAACTACATCCCGGACGAAGAGCTCGCGATCGTCGTCGGCTCCGGCGCCTCGGTCACCGTCACCCCCGAGGTCGAGATCCAGATGGGCCACGGCAATCCGCTGATCGGCCGCGTGCGCGCGCTCGGCGCCCGCCCCTCGCTCGGCGTCGATGTCGAATCCAACATCTCGGGCGACATGTTCACGGTGATGCGCATGGCGCTGCAGCCGCAGCGAATGCTCGACAACCGCGCGACGCTCGCCGCGACGAAAGCGCCCGCCGTGCACATCTCGATCTCTCCGCGGGAAGCGCTCGAATGGGCGACAATCGATTCCGCACGCGCGATCGGCCTCAACGACCGCATCGGCACGCTGACGCCCGGCAAGCAGGCCGACGTGATCATGATCAACGGCCGCGACCTCAACCTCTTCCCGGTCAACAACCCGCTGGAGACGGTCGTATTCCACGCCAACGGCGGCAACGTCGACACGGTGATGGTCGCGGGCCGCATCCTGAAGCAGAACAAGAAGCTGAAGTATCGCGGGCTGGACGCGAAGATGGACGAGCTCGCCAAGTCCGCCCGCAAGATCCTGAAGGGCGTGCCGCTGGCCGCCTAAAGACCGGTGAGACGGCGCGCCGCCGAACGGTGGCGCGCCATCAGCGCGTCGAGGTCGAGGCCGACGATGGCACCGTCGACCACGCGCCATTTGCCGCCAACCATCACCCGGTCGGCGCGGTGCGCGCCGCACAGCACGAGAGCCGCGAGCGGATCACCCGCTCCCGAGAAACGCGGCTCGTCGAGGCGGAACAGCGCGAGGTCCGCCTGTTTCCCCACTTCGATGACGCCGATGTCGTCGCGCCCGAGGCAACGCGCCGAGCCTTCCGTCGCCCAGCGCAGCACGTCGCGGTGGCTCACCCGCGCGGCGCCGTAGCGCAGCCGCTCGATCTGGAGCGCGTGCCGCACCTCCTGCATCAGGTTCGACGCGTCTTCCGACGCCGAGCCGTCGACGCCGATCCCGACCGGCGCGCCCGCCTCCTCCAGTTCGATGCCCCTGCAAAGTCCCGAGGCGAGCACCATGTTCGAGCCCGGACAATGGGCGATGCCGACGCCGGCTTTCCCCAGCCGCGCGATTTCCGCATCGTCGAAATGAATGCCGTGCGCGAGCCAGGTCCGGCCGGTCAGCCAGCCGACCTCCTCCAGGTAGTCGAGCGGCCGGCAGCCGAACATTCCGCGGCAGAAGACGTTCTCGTCCTCGGTCTCGGCGAGATGGGTGTGAAGCCGAACGCCTTCCCGGTCTGCGAGGTCCGCCGTGTCGCACATGATCTCGCGCGTCACCGAGAAAGGCGAGCACGGCGCGAGCGCGACCTGGACCATGGCGCCCGGCCCCGCCTCGTGGAATTTCGCGATCACGCGCGCGCTGTCGGCGAGGATCGCGTCCGCGTCCTGCACGACGGATTTCGGAGGAAGCCCGCCGTCCTCGACCGAGAGGTTCATCGAACCGCGGGTCAACGTTACCCGGACGCCGAGATCCTTCGCGGCAGATGCCTGGATATCGACCGCCTCCTCCAGCCCCGCCGGAAAGACATAGTGGTGATCCGCCGCCGTGGTGCAGCCGGACAGCAGCAACTCGGCAAGCGCGAGCCGCGTCGCGACGTCGAGCGCCTCCGCGTCGAGACCGGCCCAGACCGGATAGAGCGTCTTCAGCCAGTCGAACAGTTCCTTGTCGAGCGCGGGGCCGTAGGCGCGGGTCAGCGTCTGGTAGAAATGATGGTGCGTGTTGATGAGCCCGGGCAGGACAACGTGCGCCGAGGCGTCGAACGTCTCGTCGCAAGGCGACGACGGCGATACACCGGCGGGAACGAGCTCCGCGATCGCGCCGTCCTCGACGACGAGGCCGCCGTCCGCCGCACCCTCTCCGCCTCCCGCGAAAATCGCGAGCGGGTTCCTGATCCAGGTGCGCATGGCACCCTCCTCCGGTCGGTTTCGCGTTCAGGCATAGCGGAATGGAAACTGGACAGCCATACCCCCAATTCGCCATGTTCCCCCGCATGTCGAGCGCCTTTCCCAGCACAGGATATTTCCCACCGGATTACCGGAGCGGCCGCGCCGCCTTCCGCGATGCGGCCGAAAGCGCCGGCGCGATGCTGCTGGCCTACCCGGCTGGGTCGGACGGGCCGGACGGCGAGCCGGTCTATACCGACGTCGCGCTCCTCGGCCCCGCCGACGCACCGCACGTCCTCCTCTGCAACTCGGCGACGCATGGCGTCGAGGGCTTCTGCGGATCGGGCGTGTTCACCGGATGGCTCGCCTCGGGCGAGGCGGCGAACCTTCCCAAGGGCGTGCGCGTCGTCCTCATCCACGCGCTCAACTGCGACGGCTTCGCTTGGCTGCGGCGCACGACCGAGGAGAACGTCGACCTCAACCGCAACTTCGTCGACCACGCACAGGGCCACCCGAAGAACGAGGAGTATTCAAAGCTCCATTCCACGGTGCTGCCGGACGGCTGGACCGAGCGGGACATCAGGGACACCACGGAGAAGCTCGAAGCCTACGCACGCGAGACGTCGGCCTACCGGCTCCAGTCGGTGCTGACCGGCGGGCAGTACGATCATCCCGACGGCATTTTCTTCGGCGGGCGCGAGCCGACCGGCGCGCACCGGCGCTTCCTGGAGATCGTCGAGGCGCATGTCGTGGGCGCGAAGCATGTCCTTTTCCTCGACTGGCATACCGGCCTCGGCCCCTACGGCACGGGCGAGCTGATCGGCATGACGCGCCCCGGCAGCGCCCACGGCGACCGGGTGAGCGCCTGGTTCACGAACGGCCTGTCGACGCCGTCCGAGGGACAGGCGACGTCCGCGCCGCTCACGGGAACCATCGGCTCGGGGCTGCGGCGACGCATGTCCGGGACGGAAACCGAGGTGACCAGCCTCACCGTCGAGTTCGGCACCTATTCGGTGCGCGAGGTGCTGATGGCGCTAATCGCCGACAACTGGCTGCACGCGAAGGGCGATCCGCGGTCGGAACTGGGCCGCGAGATCAAGCGCCAGGTGCGAAAGGCGCTCTATCCCGACGAGGACGACTGGAAGGAACTAGTCTGGGTGCGCGGCCGCCAGATCCTCAGGCGCGCCGTTCGCGGTCTCGGGACTCTCTCGGCGTAAAAACGAACAGGGCCCGCGACGTTTCCGCCGCGGGCCCTGCCGAACGTTTCCTCCCGGAAACGTACCCCGGACGCGCCTACCCTTTCATTGCGGCTTTTACGCGTTCGGGGGTGAACGGCATGTGCGCGAGCTTCGCGCCGTTGAGGGCGCGCACGGCATTCGCGACAGCCGGAGCGGTCGGCGGCAGGCCGAGCTCCCCGATGCCGCCCGCGATGCCGCCCTGCGCCATCACGCGGACCTCGATATTCGGCACGTCTTCCTGGCGGAACACCTCGTAGTCGTGGAAGTTGCTCTGCTGGACAACGCCGTCGGTGAGCGTCGCCTGCTCCTTCAGCGACTGGCTGAGCCCGTAGACGATGTTCGATTCCATCTGGGCCACGATGTTGTCGGGCTGCAGCGCGATGCCGGGATCGACCGCCATCCAAAAGTTATGGACGCGGATCTTCCCGTCGCTGTCGACCGAGACCTCGGCGACGCCCGCCGCGATCGAGGTGTGGAGTTCAGAGAACGCGATGCCGAGGGCGGTGCCCTTGCGCTTCCGCTTCCAGTCCGCCATGTCGGCGGCGGCCTTCAGCACGTTCCGCGCCTTCTCGCTCGTCAGCAGCATCATCCGGTACTCGACCGGGTCCATCTTCGCCTCGGTCGCGAGCCGGTCGTTGGTCGTCTCGATCGCGAACTTGGTATAGCCCGCGCCGATGCCGCGCCATGCCGAGAGCCGGGCGCCCCGGTTCTCGCGCACATGCTCGGCCGACCAGTTGGGGATGCCGTAGTGCGGCAGCTCCGAGCCCGCCATGACGAGCACGTCCTTGCCGCCCGACTTCTCCAGCCGTTCGGGGCTCATGTAGGCGATGGCGGATTCGCCGACGACCCGGTGGTTCCAGCCGACGACGTTGCCGGCCCCGTCGAGGCCGACGTCGATCCGGTGCGCCGTCATCGGACGCATCCGGCCCGCGGCGAGATCGTCCTCGCGGCTGTAGATCACCTTTATCGGCGTACCGCCGCCGACGATCTTCGAGATCAGGATCGCGTCGACGACGAAGTCCGGCTGCGAGCGTCGGCCGAAGCCGCCGCCGATCAGCTGCGGATGGACCTTGACGTTGGGCGGCGCGGTACCGAGCACCTTGGCGCCGACGAGCTGGGCGAGCGTGGGCGACTGGGTCGAGGCCCAGACCTCCGCCGACTTGCCGTCAGGCGCGACGAACGCGGTCGCGTTCATCGGCTCCATCTGGGCGTGGTAGGTGTGCTCGCTCGTGTATTCGAACGACTTCACCGTCGCGGCGCCCTTGATGGCCGCGGCGGCATCGCCCTTCGACTTCCAGACGACGCCCGCCTTCGAGGCGTCGCGGCCCGACTTGCGGTAGTCCTCGATGGCCTTATCCGACGTGAAGCCGTCGCCCGGTGCGTCGGACCACTTGGTCTCGAGCGCGGCGCGGCCCGCCTTCGTCGCCTCAACGGTGTCGCCGACGACCGCGACTCCGTAGGGCAGCTTCACGACCTTGCGCACGCCCTTGACCTTCAGGATCTCCGCCTCGTTCACCGAGACGGGTTTCGCCTTCGAGACCGGCGAGCGCTGGATCGCGGCGTAGAGCATGCCGGGCAGCTGGATGTCCATACCGTAGACCGCCGTGCCGTTGGTCTTGGACGGCACGTCGACGCGCCCGACGTCCTTGCCGAGAAGCCGGTAGGTCGCGGGCGTCTTCACGGTCGCCGGATCGACCTTGGGCATCTCCGCGGGCGGGTTCGCGAACGCGGCGATCTCGCCGTAGCTCATCGACCGGCCGGACGCCTTGTGGACCGCGCGGCTCGGCTCGGTCGTCACCTCGGCGGCGGGCACGCCCCACTTCTGTGCGGCCGCCTCGATCAGCACCTGACGCGACTGCGCGCCGACGGTCGTAAGCGGCGTCCAGTAGCCCATGACCGAGAGCGAGGCCACGGTCGTCTGGATCCCGCCGAATTTCGGATTGCCGTAGAGCTTGTGGTCGGCGCCGGCCATCTCGACCTTCACCTTGCTCCAGTCGGCGTCCATGTACTCGGCGACGATGAGCGGCAGGCAGGTCATGATGCCCTGCCCCATCTCGGCCGCCGGCGCGACGATGGTGATGGTGTCGTCCGTGTGGACGGTGACGTAGGCGTTGAGGCGGTTGTCGCCGTCCTTGCCCATCGCCGCCATCGCCTCGGTGACGAGGCCGGAGACGGAGAACGCGAAGGTGAGGCCCGCCGTGCCGGCCATGAAGCCGCGGCGGCTGACGGTGAGCTCGGGGGCCTGGATCTTCGAAATCCCGTTCATGATCACGCCTCCTTCGCCGCGCGCTGGATCGCGCGGACGATGCGGGGATACGTGCCGCAACGGCAGATGTTGCGGTTCATGTGCGTGACGATCTCGTCCCGGCTCGGGTTCTTCTTCTCCGAGAGAAGCTCGGCAGCGCGCATGATCTGGCCGGACTGGCAATAGCCGCACTGCGGCACCTGCTCGGCGACCCAGGCCTTCTGCAGCGGATGCTCTCCCGTCGGCGACAGGCCCTCGATGGTCGTGACTGCCTTGCCCTCGACCGCCGACAGCGCGGTCTGGCACGAGAACACGGCCTTGCCGTCGACATGGACGGTGCAGGCGCCGCAAAGACCGGCACCGCAACCGAATTTGGTTCCGGTGAGCTTCAGATGTTCGCGCAGCGCACAAAGCAGCGGCGTGTCGCCGTCCGCGCCGACGTTCTGCGCCTTTCCGTTGACGGTAAAAGCAACCATTGGATTTCCCTCGCCTATCGGTTTATCGGCAAGCCAGTCGGTTTTTCGCGCCGCGGGTCCGCCCGGTTAGGCTCAGGTTCGGATCCGTCCGCCGTTGCTGCCGGGAAAATGCTATCCGCGAAGCCCGGTCCGGTCACGCGGATTCGTTTGGCCACGCAAGAAAACGGCGCAAAACGCCGTTTTGTTTCAATATGTTGCGAAAACAGGTTCGGTAGAAAGCGGACGCTCAGTGCGTCCAGTTCTTGTCCCGGTCGTACTTGAAATTGTCCGAATAGGACTTGTGCTGCGTCCGCCGCGCCTTGGGTTCGCTGACCTGGTAGGAGAGCCCGTGCTTCTCGCAGAACGCGACCGCCGCCTCGCGGGTGTCGAAGCGCATGCGGAGCTGGTTCCGCGTATCGCCCTGCCCGACCCAGCCCATGAGCGGATCGTTGCGCTGCTGCGCGCCCGGTTCGAACTCGACGAGCCACTGGCGGGTACGGGCGCGGCCGGACTGCATCGCGTTCTTGCGCGGCTGGTAGACACGAACGTCAGGCATCATCCAAATCCACAAGAAAGTCAGGAACGACGCGGAATTAGCCGCCGGGGCCCCGACGCGTCAAGTTGCAAATCGACATATCGACTGATAACAATTACTTAGAACCATAAGCAATCCGTATGGACGAACCTCTAACGCTCCGGAAACGACGGGCGCCGAAGGACCTCCAAAAGCGGATCCGACGATAGGGAACCAACCTTACCGAGATTAAAAACAGGAGAGGCTTACATGATCGGACGGAAAACAATCGGTCTCCTGGGGACCGCACTTCTCGCGACAGCGATCTCCCTTCCCGCCAAGGCGGCGGATTTCGATTTCAAAGACAAGCAGGTGAAGATCGTCATCGGCTTCGGCGTCGGCGGCACCTACGGCAAGTACGCCCAGATGTTCGCCGATCACATGAAGAAATACATTCCGGGCGGACCGACCGTCATCGTCGAGTCGCGCCCCGGCGCCGGCGGTCTGACCGCGCTCAATTACGTCGGCAATGCCATGGTCGCCGACGGGTACAACTACTTCGTCCCGCCCGACACCACGGCGATCGTGCAGCTGATGCAGCCCGAGAAGGCGAAGTACGACGCCCGCAAGTTCCACTGGATCGGCACCGCCAACCAGACGAACGTCATCGTCGTCGTCCGCACCGACACCGGCGTGAAGAAGTGGGAGGACCTCCGCAATACCGAGGTTCCCATGGGCAACACCGGCCTCGCCTCGACCGCCTACATCATCCCGAGCTTCGTCAACGGCGTGCTCGGCACCAAGATGAAGATCGTCTCGGGCTACAAGGGCTCGGCCAAGGTCGGCCTCGCCGTCGACCAGGGCGAGGTCCGGGGCGCCGCCTTCAACTGGCTGTTCTGGAAATCGGGCTTCGAGCGCTGGTTCACCAAGGAGGACGCCTTCGCGGTGCCCGTCCTCCAGGTCGGCTACTTCAAGGATCCCGACCTCGCCGACGTACCGATGATGCAGGACGTCGCAGACCCCAAGTACAAGCCGATGGTCAATTTCATCGGCACGCTCGGCCTGATCGGGCGCGGCCTCGCCGCCCCGGCGGGCACGCCGGAGCCCGCGGTCAAGGCGATGCGCGCCGCCTGGGAAAAGATGGTCGCGGACCCCGCCTTCCTGGCCGACGCCAAGAAGCGCAAGCTCCGCATCATCGCCTCGTCGGGCGAGGAGGTTCAGAAGGCCGTGAACGACGCCCTCGACAACGCAAAGCCCGAGGTCGTCGCCGCCGCGAGTAAGATCGTTTACGGCAAGTAAGACCTGCAACAGACCGTCTTGTCACGAACCGGCTCCCCGCGCAGTCTGCGGGGAGCCGGACCGTTTAAACCGAGGTAAATGGAAGAATGACGTCCTACCGCTTCAACTCCGCCGACAACCACATCGATCAGCGCTGGATCCCCGCCAACCTTTGGCAAGACCGGGTCGCGGCGAAATTCCGCGAGAACGCGCCCAAGGTCGTGAACGACGACGGCGCCTGGGTCTGGGTGTGGGAGGGCAAGGTGTTCGGCGGCCGCGACGGCGGCGCCGCGGACAGCCCCGACAACCGCAAGATCCTGAACAAATACTACGGCGAGCACGCGAAGAACCTTCCCGACGGCGCGCTGCCGCCGGCGGACGCCGAGCTCATCCTCAAGCACATGGACATGGCGGGTATCTGGGCCTATGTCGGCTACGCGGCCGTCCGCAAGTGGGAGGTGAAGGACCTCCCGCTCCGCCACGAGATCCACCGGGTCTACAACGACTGGATGATGGAGATGAACGGCGTCCATCCGGACCGCCTTCTCATGCTTCCGATCATGCCGGTGTTCGATCCCGAAGCGGCGCTCGCCGAACTCGAGCGCATGAAGAAGCTCGGCTGCAAGGCCGTCGAATTCCCGGTCGCCGATATGTCGAAGGAGATCTGGGAAGACTGCTGGGAGCCCTTCTGGTCGGCGTGCGAGGACGGAAACGTCACCGTCTGCAGCCATATCGGCGACCGCGCCGGCGCGCCCTACCCGCAGACCGACCACGGCGTCCGCATGGCCTATTTCTCGTGCGTGCCGTTCAGCGCCGCCAAGCCGATCTCGCAGCTCGCCTATTCCGGCACGCTGATGCGCCATCCGAAGCTGAGATATTCCTACGGCGAATGCCGCGCGGGCTGGGCGCCGATGCTGCTCTACTGGATGGACCGCCAGGCCGAGGAACGGCCCAGCCTCTACAAGGAGACCGGCCTCAAGGAGCGGCCGAGCGACTATGTCCGCCGCCAGGTGACGATCACCTTCGAGGAGGATTACGTCGCCGGAATGCTGCTCCAGCATCCGGAATCGGGACTTGCGGACATCCTGATGTGGGGTGCAGACTATCCGCACGAACAGGGCATCTGGCCGAACGTCGACCCCGTGATCGACCGGATTTTCGAGGGGATCGACCCCGCGATCCGGCGCCGCATCGTCTTCGACCGCTGCCTTGAAATGTTTGGTCTCACGGGGCCCGAGCCATCGCAGATGGCGGCCTGACGCGGGACGATAAGGAGAGGATACAATGGCTAAACTTCGACACATCGCCCTTTCGGTTCCGGACCCCGACAAGGCCGCCGAGTTCTACTGCAACGCCTTCGACATGGAGCGCGTGGGCGAGACGGACTCGCCGCTCGCCAAGGGCTGCTACGTCTCCGACGGCGTCATCACCGTGGCGCTGCTCGCCTACAAGACCGACGAATGGGCCGGCTACGTCAAGGGCGAGGACGAGCGCGGGAAAAAGTATGTCGGGCTCCATCACATCGGTTTCTGGGTCGACGACATCGACGAGACCGAGAAGAAGATCGAGGCTGCCGGCGGCAAGTACTTCCAGGGCCGCCCCGATCCCGACAAGAGCGACGAGACGACGTTCTACGAGATGAAGTTCCGCGACCCGCATGGCGTCATCATCGACGCGACGCATCTCGGCTGGGGCGGCTCGGTCAAGGACGTGGTCGCCGCCGATCCCGCGGAACGCGAGAAGATGGAGAAGCGCCGGGCCCACCGGGCAAGGAAGGCGCACGCGACCGCCGCGGAATAGCTCTTCCGCTCTGAACGATACGAAGACGGCGGCCGGTCACCCGGCCGCCGTTTCCTTTTGCAGAACGGGAAAGATCAGCAGCGAGCCGCTGCGCGGCGGCGGCGAAGCAGGAGAAGCGCCGGAACGGCGAGCAGGATCGCGCCCATGGGCGGCGCCGCGACGGCGAACTGCGGGATCGGCCCCGGCGACCATTCCTCGGGCTTGTAGATCCAGATGTCGCCCGATACGGGGTCGGTGACACCCGCGTAGAGATCGAGTTCCGGCAGGTACTTCCACTTCCCGTAAACGCCGGTGAAGATCGGAAGGCCCGAGACGTCCGGCTGTTCGAGACCGGTCGGCGTTATGCGCGAGACGACCCAGCCGGTCGGCCCGAGAATCTCCGGCGGCAGCAGTTCCCACAGGTCGTTGTTCCCGTCCCACAGGACGAAACGGTGGCGCACCGCGTCGTAGTCCATGCCGTAGAGCGCCGAGAGCGCGAACTCTCCCGTCGGGTCCTCCGGGGTGAACAGGACGTTCCTGTTTCCGGCGCCCGCCGTGTCGAGGTCCCAGTAGAGAAACGAGCCGTTCGCGGTGCGGACATATGCGTTGAGGACCGGGTCGAAGGCCCCTGCCCCCGCGCCGTCGAAGGCGTTCCAGTAGGTTCCAACCTTCTCGTAGGTATCCTGCGACGGGTCGTCGATGTCGTTGACCGTATATTTCCAGAGGTCGCGCCCGCCGATATAGAGCACGTCCTTGCCGTTCTCGCTCGCATAGGCGGTCGTGCCGTTGACGAGCAGCATGTTGATGTCTTCGAGATTGTCGCGGTTCTGCCACATCTCGCCGCCCACGACGGCGGGGTTCACCGCCGAGCCCGTGAGCCCGCCGACCTTGTCGGCATCCGCCTTGGAGGGATCCCAGAAATAGGGGCCCGTCGCCCGGAGCGCCCCGCCTGGCTCCTCGACCAGGTATTTTCCGCCGGTATTGAACGCGGCGCCGCCGAGCGTGACGAAGCGGTCGACGATCGGCAGAAACTCGTTGTTGTCGTAAGTGTGCGCCGCGACCGGGGAATTGAACGCGCCGTCGAGCGTGTCGTATCGGGAGATCGACGGATCGACGAGCGTCACCTCGGTGGGCATCGAGCCGCGTTCCCATTCGAGCGTGTTCGCGCTCCAGCGGTAGACCTCGTTGCCGCCGTAATTCGCGTGGCCGCCGCCGTAGAAGATCAGGTCGCCCCGGTTGCTGTCCCACGCCATGGAACTCCAGGCGAGGATCACGCGCTCCGGGTTGCCGAAGCCGCCGGCGGCCTCGTCCGCGGGATCGACCCAGACATCGGAGAAGCTGTTGGTGTTGAGCCTGGCCCAGCTGTTGCCGGCCATGCCGTCGACGATGGCTCCGAACGGCGTAGAAGCGAATGTATCCGCGAAGACCGGATCGGCCGAAACATCACGCGCAGTCGTCAGTACACACGCAACGACGGCCGCCGCAGCCACAATGGCGCGACGGTACGATACCAAAACCGTTGTCCCCCTCGATCTGGTATCCGCAGACTAGGGGACGATTGTTATCTGTGCAACATAATGAAAGAACACGCGCATCGGACGACGGCGCGGGTCAGCAAACCGATTTTGCGGGAACCGAAAGATCAGGCGGCATCGATCGCGGGAACGCGCTCGCGGTACTGGTCGGCGAAGGACTTGAGAGCCAGCATCCGCGCGCCGCCGTCGAACCGGTTGAGGTTGGGGCGGAGGAAGCTCACCTGGAAGCGGACGTGGGGAATGCCGTAGGCGTCGGTACCGACGGAGAGAACCTGAGCGGTCTCGACCATCGCATCGTGATGCACCTTGCGGAAGGTCGAACCGGGCCGGACGTACTCCAGCGGGCTCCCGCGCTTGAAGAAGAAGCTGCTGAGCGGACGTCCAGAGCTGTTCTTGAGCCAGCCCATGACTTCAGTTTTCTCCGACGACATATCAGACCATCTCCGGCCCAGCTTCGAATTAACCATTCGTTTCTTAAAGAAGCGTTAACGAAATGTCCATAACCCGCTGGAATTCATAGGTTATGCGGGTTTGCGGCACATGCCGGCGCGCCGTACTCCCGCCCCGTTCCGCTACCCGGAACCCGGCAGCCGGTCGGCAAGACGGCGGAGCGCGTCGGGAATTCCCTCGCAGATGTCCTCGGCGATCAGCCCCGGCCCGAACGCGGATGCCGCATCGCCGTGAAGCCAGCATCCGGCGCATGCCGCCTCGAACGACGGCATGCCCTGGGCGAGAAGCCCGGCGATGAGACCGGCGAGGACATCGCCTGCACCGGCGGTGGCGAGCGCCGGCGGCGCGTTCTCGTTGATCGCAGCGCGGCCGTCGGGATGGGCGATCACGGTATCGGCGCCCTTGAGCAGCACGACGGCACCAGACATCTCCGCCGCCTTCCGCGCCCGCGTGAGCTTGTCGCCGGTCATGCGGAACAGGCGCGAGAACTCGCCTTCATGCGGTGTCAGCACGCATTCGACGCCGCGGATCGCCTCGAAGAGCTCGGCGGGCGCGTCGCCGAAGACCGTGAGGCCGTCCGCGTCGAGCACCAGCCGGCGGCCGTGCCGGGCCACGGCAAGCGCGATATCGTGGGTGGTGCGGTTGACGCCGTTGCCGGGCCCGATGAGGGCGGCGTTGAAGCGCGGGTCGTCGAGGATGCCCGCGAACTCGTCGGCGGTGGTGAACGGCTGGGTCAGAACGCCCGGCGCATCGGCCGCATAGACGCCGACAGCGGCGGGGCCTGCCGCGACGGTCAGGAGTCCCGCCCCCACCCGCCGTGCCGCGCGCGCGGCGAGGCGCCCGGCACCGGTCATCGCGTTTCCGCCGGCGATCAGCGCGTGGCCGCGCGTGTACTTGTGATCGGCGAGCCGCGGCCATGGAAACAAGCCGCCCCAAAGCGCCGGGCCGTTCGCCCAGGTCCGCGGCGCGATCTCCTCCAGAACGGACTCCGGAATGCCGATGTCGGCGACGACCACCTGCCCCGCCCGCACGCGGCCCGGAAGCAGCAGGTGACCGGGTTTGCGCCGGAAAAAGGTGACCGTGAGATCGGCATCCGCGGCCTCGCCGAGGACGAGGCCCGTGTCGCCATGGACCCCGCTAGGCACGTCGACCGCGACGCAGGGAATGCCGAGCGAAGCCAAGCGGCGGACGGCCGCGAGCGCGACCCCGTCGAGCGGGCGCGCGAGCCCGGCGCCGAACAGCGCATCGACGGCGAGCTCCGCCCCGTCGAGAACGTCCGGCGAGAGCGGACGCACCTCGCCCTGCCAGCGCCCGGCATTGATCTTCGCATCGCCCGCGAGCGCATCCCGTTCGCCGAGCAGCGCGACGGTCACCGGCCAGCCGGCATCGCGGAGCAGGCGCGCGACGACGAAGCCGTCGCCGCCATTGTTGCCGGGGCCGCACAGGATCGCGACCGGCCGGCTCGCCCAGCGCCTCAGGATCTCGTTCGCGATCGCCTGCCCGGCGGCTTCCATCAGCCGTACGCCCGAAATCCCGCGGGCGATCGCGCCGCGGTCGGCCGCATACATTTCGGCGACGCTCAACAGTTCATGGCGCGAGCCATCGGTCATCGTCGTGCCCTGATCCTTTTCCTCGCCGTGACTCGCACCGCCTTGACACTTCCGGGCCCCGCGCCTATCCGGCGGGTCTCATACGGCGTCACACCGGCACAGGGACATCGGGACATGGACTACAAGAACATCAAGTTCGGCATCGAGAACGGCATCGCCCATCTCGTACTCGCCCGCGACGATATCAGAAACGCCTTCTCGGAACAGGACTTCACCGACGAGATCGTCGATGCCATCGGCCAGGCGCAGCTCAGCGACGAAGCCCGCGTCCTCGTGCTGTCGGCGGAAGGCTCGGCCTTCTCCGCAGGCGGCAACGTCAAGGACATGAAGGACCGGAAAGGCATCTTCGGCGGCGGGCCCGCGGGTACGCGGCGCGGCTATATCGAAGGCATCCAGAAGGTGCCGAAAGCGCTCTACACGCTCGACATCCCGTCGATCTCCGCGGTCCAGGGCCCCGCTGTCGGCGCCGGCTGCGACCTCGCGCTCTACTGCGACATCGTCCTCGCCTCGACGAAGGCGAAGTTCGGCGAGACCTTCATCAACATCGGGATCATCCCGGGCGACGGCGGCGCCTGGATCGTACCGCGCAAGGTCGGGCTCCAGCGAGCGGCAGAACTGATCTTCACGGGCCGCATCGTCGAGGGCAAGGAAGCCGCCGAGATCGGCCTCGCCCTCGAATGCCTAGAGCCCGAGGCACTGATGCCGCGCGCGATGGAGCTCGCCACGCAGATCGCCTCGCGCCCGCCGGTGACGGCGCGGATGCTGAAGTCGCTGCTCCGCCAGTCGCTCAGTTCCGGCCTTTACGATTTCCTCGACAATTGCGCCGCGCTGCAGGCGATCTGCCACAGCACGGACGATCATATCGAGGCGGTCACCGCGATGCTGGACAAGCGCACGCCCACGTTCCGCGGGCGCTGAAGGCATCGCGAAAGACCGTCCGGCGCGGCAGATTCTGCCGGAGGGCCGCGCGATGTTTGCCGGGAAGGAAGAAATCGCACGGCCCTTCTTTTCTAACCAATTGTTTTTATTGAACTTACAAACTGGCACGATTCCTCCAGCGGTTCTGCCAACGCTTCACGCAGGAGAGATCCATGCAGGCCGCACTTGCCGAAAACATGCCGGGGCTGACCCCCCTTCCGCTCGACCTCATCGCCAACAACGAGGACGACCAACCGGAGAACCAGGTCGACGAAGACAGGTTGATGCGCGAAATGACGGTCGGGTTCGACCGGCTGCGGCGCATGTCCCACACCGAGCTCCGCGACGTGATCCGGAGCCGCTTGTCCCTGCTCGAGACCGAGCTTCGCGAACGCGAAGACCGCCGCAAGGCGCTCGACACGGCTCGCGCCGCCTCGCGGATCCTCGATCTTCACCAGGAACGCGCGAAACGCATCCATCGCAACGTCAATCTCGGCAGCGCGCTGGCCGCCGTGGCGAGCACGTTCCTCATCGTCTTCGTGATGGTCTGACGAAAAGGCCCGGCATCCGCCGGGCCGTTCGTTCGCCGCAGCCGCGTCAGGCCGCCGCCCGCACCCGCTCGAGATGCGCGACGATCTCGTCGACGCCCATCACGTCCGCGTACTTGTGGTGCAGGTCGAACAGGTTGACCTTGTGCGACAGGATCGAGCGGTCGAACACCGCCTCCTCGGCCACGGTCACGTGGTATCCCGCCGAATAGGCGTCGACCGCCGACGCCCTCACGCATCCCGACGTGCTTTCGCCGCAGACGATCAGACTGGAGACGCCCAGCCGGTTGAGCTGGGCGACGATCGGCGTGCCGTAGAATGCGCTCGCGCGCTCCTTGACGATCACGATGTCGCCGTCCTGCGGCTTGAAGGCCTCGAAGATTTCGAAATCGTCGTCGCTCTTGCCCAAACCCTTCTGGCGGTTGGTCGCGACCACTGCGGAGGATGTCGGCGAGGTGGTGTAGAGGATCGGCAGCCCCGCCGCTCGGGCCGCCGCGAACAACCGCTTCGTCGGCTCGATCGCTTCCCAGGCATAGCGTCCGCAGGTACTCGGATAGTCCGCGATGATGTCCTGCGGCTCTTTCGCGCCGCCGCGGAAGACGAGTTTGTAGAGATCGATCGCGAGAAGCGCCGGCCGCGGCCCGACAAAGACCTCGCGCCGGTAGGGCTCGTAGATCTTCAGAATCTCAGCGGGAACGATGTCCTTCCAGCAATGGTCTTCGAAATCGCGCGGCATGTGGCCCTTCTTCTCCTGTCGTTCGAACGAATGCACCGACGGCGCGCCGGCCGCCCATCCTAGCGCGGGTCTCAGCCGTTGCCGAAGGCGAAAGATTCCTGCCAGACGCCGCGGGTCTCGGGCAGGACGATGACAACTTCCGTCCCCGCGCCCACTTCGCTCTCGATCGCGAAGGTCCCGCCGTGGACCTCGACGAGCGCCTTGCTGAGCGGCAGGCCGAGGCCGGTTCCGGTCCGCCCGCCCCGGCGCTCGTGCGGCACCTGACCGAACGGCACGAGGACCTTCTCGATATCGGCCGCCGCGATCCCCGGCCCATGGTCGCGGATCGCGAACCTTATGGAGCGATCGGGCAGCACCGAGACCGACAGGACGACGTCGCCGCCGGGCGGCGAGAATTTGTAGGCGTTCGACAGGAGATTGATCAGCACCTGACGGAACTTCAGCTCGTCGACGCGGAGCAGCGGCACGTCGGGCGCCACCTCGACGCGGAGATGCGCGTCGCTCCGCAGTACCGCGGGGCTCGCGATGCGAAGCGTTTCCTCGAGGAGACGCTCGATCGGAACGTCCGCCTCGTCGAGAATCTGTTTTCCGGCTTCGATCTTGGACAGGTCGAGGATGTCGTTGATCAGCGACAGAAGGTGCATTCCGCTCGCATGGATGTCGGCGGCGTACTGCCGGTAGCGATCGTCCGCATCGTCCCCGAGTATCCGGTCGCGGATCACTTCCGCGTAGCCGATGACCGCATTGAGCGGCGTACGCAGTTCGTGGCTCACATTCGCGAGGAAACTCGATTTCGCGGCATTCGCCGCTTCCGCCTCGTCCTTCGCCGCCTGAAGCGCCTGGCGCGCGAGATTGCGTTCGGTGATATCGAGCCACACGCCGTCCCAGATGATCGAGCCGTCCTCGAGCGCACGCGGGCGCGCGACGCTCCGGAGCCAAACCGTTCCGCCCTTCCGGGACGACATCGGGATCTCCATCGCGAACGGCGTCATGCGCCGTGCCGAGTCCTCGATCGCCTCGCGCAGGGGCGCGCGCCGTTCCTTCTCGACGAGATCCATGATCAGACGCGCGTTCGAGACGATCTCGTCCGCTTCGAGCCCGAGGATGTCGACGATGCCGCTGCTCACGTAGGGGAAAGTGATCGTCCCGTCCGGGCGGAGCAGACGCTGATAGATCGCGCCAGGGAAATTCCGCGCGGCGACGGAAAGACGTCGCTCGGCTTCCTCGAGCGCGGTCTGCGCACGGATACGCGCGCTGACGTCGCGCATCGTCGTGAGCACCGCCTCGCGGCCGTACCACAGGATGCGGACGGCCGAGACGTCGACGTCGACCAGGGTCCCGTCGAGACGGCGCCGCTTCTGGTATCCCCGGCTCGACGCGCGCGGCGAGCGCAGCCGTTCGGTCCGGATTTCCGGCAGATCCTCCTCGCCCGGCGCGCGGAGGTCCGCTGCCTCCCTGCCGACGAGATCGGACTTCGAGCGGGCCCCGAACAGACGCACCGCCGCTTCGTTCGCATAGACGATCGCGCCTGCGCAGCTGACGAGGATCGCATCCGGCGAATCCTCGACGACGCGCCGGTAACGTTCTTCGCTTTCCGCGAGATCGACCTCCCGCCGTTTCGAATCCGTAATGTCGGCATAGACCCCGACGATCCGCCCGTCCGGCGTCCGCCGCTTCGCAATGCGCAGCCAGCGCCCGTCGGAGCGGCGGAGCTCCGTCGTCGAGGGCGCTGAACGATGGCGGTGAAGCGCGTCGGAGACGAACTGCTCTACTGCGGGTGACGTGCCGTCTCCGTCGGGATCGAGCGCACGCCGCGCCGCTTCCCGCACGACGTCTTCGAGCGAGGCGCCCGGAACGAGAAGGTCGCGCGCCTGCGGCCAGATCTTCTCGACATAGTTCGAATTGAAGAACTCGATCTTCTCGTCCGCGGTGAAGATCGCAAACGCTTCGGGGATGTTTTCGACGGCATCGATCAGGCGGTTCCGCGCCACTTCGGCCGAGACGTGCGCCCCTTCGAGTTCCCGCTCGATCCGCTTCTGACCGGTGATGTCCTGCGCGACCGCCAGAACCGCGCGCTGCCCTTCCCAGACGACGGGCTCGATCGATGCACGCAGATCGAAACGCCTGCCGTCGAGCCTCCGCATCTGAAATTCGCGTGTCGGTTGCGGCACGCTTTGAAGAATACCCTCATAGCGTTGGCGGACCGCGTCATGCTCCGACGGCTCGACGAAATCGAGGATCGAGCGGCCGACGAACTCGCCCGGGTACGCCGCGCCGAACATCCGCGACGCGGCGGGATTCATGTATCTGATCTGCAGACCGGAGTGGACATAGACCGCATCCGGATTGAACTCGAGCAGGCTGCGGAAGCGCGCCTCGCTGTCCTCCAGAGCCCGCTGCGCGGCGACTTCCTCGGTGATGTCGAGAACGAGGGCGAAATACCCGCGATAGGTTCCCTCTCCGTCGAAATACGGAACGAGCTTCACGTTCATGTCGTGATGCGTTCCGTCCTTGAAGGTCAGCGCATTCCTGAAGGACACCGCGTCGCCGTCGAGCACCCGCTTGAGGTGCTCGGAAAGCCGATCGTTCGCGTCCTGCCCGAGGACCTCGCGCGTCGTCTCCCCGATCACGTCCTCGGGCGCGATGCCAAGCCACTCCGCATACATACCGTTCGCAATCCGAAAGCGGCGATCGGCATCGACGAAGGAGACCAGCGCGGGAACGTTGTCGAGCGCCCGGCGCAGAACCTCGAACGACGAAGCAGCATTTTCGCCGCCTTCGAGACTTGCGACGCGCCCGCGAAGCTCGCTCACTTCGGCGATCAGGTCCTCGCGACTCGGCGAGTCCGGCCTGTTTGATTCCCTCCCGTGCATCCGCGAAATCTAAACCGAAACGGAACTGCCTTCGACCACAATCGGGCCACGTTGCAACCGCGCCGCGGTGTCTCTCCGGAACGCTTCAGTTTGTCGTGACCGCCGCGGATTCGCGGTGGCCGCAGCAATCCAAACGGCGTAGTCTGCCGCTGACGTTCGCGACCGATATCGGGGTCCTGCCGGAACGCGACCGTCCAAAATCAGAGGCGTACGGGATAAAGAAAGGATCAATCGAAATGGCAGACCAGATTCAGGCGTCGCACATCCTGCTGATGTTCGACGGCTCGCTCCGTTCCACGGCTACGCGATCCGAAGAAGAAGCAAGAAAGAAGATCGCCGAGCTCAAGGCGGAGATCGACGGAGGTGCGGATTTCGGATCCGTCGCCCGTCAGAATTCCGACTGCCCGTCATCGTCGCAGGGCGGCGACCTCGGATCCTTCGGGCGCGGAATGATGGTTCCCGAATTCGAAACGGCCGCCTTCGGGCTCGACGTCGGCGCTACGAGCGATGTCGTTGAGACCGATTTCGGATTTCACCTCATCAAGCGCACTGCCTGAAGCGGGGCCTGAAGCGGGCCTTCACCATCCCAGCCGATAGGGCACCTGCACGGGTCCGTCGTATTGCACGACCGACCCGGCGGCCCGGTCGAAGCGGTTCTGCACGAACGTTCCCGAACGCTGGCTGCGCACGATGAAGCCGACGGTGCGCGCGGGCCCGTTGCATTCCTGGTGGATCTCCCACGGCGGGACGAAATCGATGTATCCGGGAACGACGTCGTGCGTCCCGGTCTCGCTCAGCCGTGCCGGATCTGCTTCCGCCCCGGTCGGTGCGCCCTCGTCGTCTCGTACGTAACGCGTCACCCGTTCCGCCCCCTCCAGCACGCCGTAGAGCGTCCACGAACGGCCGTGGTCATGCACGGAACTGTTCGCGTCCGGCGCCTTGATCAGAGCGTTGAGGACGAAGCCGTGGTCGGGATCCTCGTAGAACAGCAGGTTCGACGGACGTCCGCCGGCCGCGAGGCTGTCGGGCCAGGTCTGCGCATGACGCTGGAGCTCGGGATCGGCGAGGAGATCGCGGAGACGATCGCAGGCCTCGGTCCAGAGCGCCCTCTCGTCGAGGCCCTCCGCGAACAGCGCCCTCATCTCGCCGACGAAACGCGCGGCGGCGGGCAGCATGCCGTCCGTCGTCGTCGCGGGTGCATCGATCCTCATCGCGCCCTCCTCCATCGTTCCTCTTCCCTCGTCTTTCTAACGGTTCCGGGATTCGTTTCCCGGCGCCGCGATCGTTCCATTATGATCGAAGTGGGGACAACAACGCCACAGAGGGGACCATGTACTACGATTTCGTACCGATGCCGGAACGCAAGCCGCTCAAATGGCCGAACGGCGCGCGCATCGCGATGCTCATCACGTTCAATCTCGAATACTGGGACCTGACCAAGGACACCGAGGAGGCCTACTACGCGGGCGGCCCGGCGATCCTCCCGGATCCCCTGCCCGGCAACGTCGCCGACATCCCGAACTACACCTGGCGCGAGTACGGCCAGCGCGTCGGCATCTGGCGCCTGTTCGACATCATGGAGCGCGCGGGCGTGCCGGCGAGCTGCACGATGAACGCCAAGATGGGCCTCGAACGGCCGCAGGCGGTGCAGTACTGCATCGACCGCAACTGGGAGCTCGTCGCCCACAACTACGTCCAGTCCGACCTGCTGACGAACTACTACTTCGACGAGGAAGGCGAGCGCGAACTCGTGCTCGAGACGCTCCGCGTCTACAAGGACGTGGTCGGCAAACCCGCCACCGGCTGGCTGTCCTCGTCGCTCCGCGCCAATCCGTCGACGGTCGAGATCCTCGCCGAGCAAGGGCTTCTCTACACCACCGACTATCTCAACGACGACCAGCCCTACCTGATCCACACCGATCACGGGCCGATCGTCTCGGTGCCGTACACGAACGAAGTGAACGACTTCATGATCTTCATGCGCCGCGGCAACACGACGACCGAGGCGTTCGAGTTGTTCAAGGAGCAGTTCGACACGCTCTACGCCGAGGGCGCGACGAGCGGACGGCTGATGAATCTCGGCCTCCATCCCCACGTCGTCGGCCAGCCGTTCCGCGCGCGCTGCGTGCGCGAGTTCATCGACTACGCGAAGCAGTTCCCCGACGTCTGGTGGACGACGCGCGAGGAGATCGCGAAGTGGTACCTGAAGAACCACGAAAGCCACATCCCGACGAAGAAGCGCCGGAAGGGCCGCACCGAGACGCCCGAGAACCAGAAGCGCGGGCGCCGGAAGAAGAAGTAAGGGAACCAGCCGTACCGGGGAAGCGGCCGGCCGCGGCCGTTTCCCGCTTGCGGGACGATGATTGGACGGAGTCCCACGATTCGTATTGCAATGCACAAACAGTTCGGACTGTAATGTTCCCATAACAGGGAAGACGCGTTTGGACTTTCTCCTCCTTCAGCAGCTCATAAACGGGCTGATGCTTGGCGGTGTGTACGTGATGGTCGCGGTGGCCTTCACGCTCATCATCGGCATGCTGAACTTCCTCAACTTCACCATCCCGGCGCTGTTCATGTTCGCCGCGGTGCTGATGTGGGCGACGATGACGGGCAACCTGCCCTTCGGCAACGAAGCGCTCGAAGCCCTGTTCGGAAACGCCAATCTTTGGATCGCCGGCATCGTCGTCTCTCTCGTCGTGACCGCGCTGATCTCGCTGGTGGTCGAGCGCTTCACCTACCGCTACATGAAGGCGAAGTACGGCGACGCGACGGAGCATGCGCTGCCGCTGGTCTCCTCGCTCGGCTTCCTGATCATCTTCGAGCACACGGTGATCAGCGCATGGGGCTCCGATCCGCTGCAGATCACGTCCCCCTTCGGCAATGCGACCTTCACCATCGGCAAGATCCTGTTCAGCTGGCCGCAGATCATCAGTCTCGGGCTCTCGCTCGGGATCGTCGCGCTCCTCAGCTACATCATCAAGTCGACTCGCCTCGGCCGGGCGCTCCGCTCCATTGCAGAAAGGCCGGATACCGCGACCCTGATGGGCGTCGAGGTGTTGCGCATCGTTCCCGTGGTCTACGTGATCACCGGTCTCCTCTGCGCGGTCTCCGGCATCCTGTTCACGATCAACTACACCACCATCGACGCCTACGTGGGCGACACCGTGGCGACCGTCGCCATCGCCGGCATGGTGCTCGGCGGGCTCGGCAATGTCTGGGGCGCGATCGTGGGCGGCCTCCTCGTCGGCGTGCTGGAGGTGCTGTCGATCTACATCGTCGGCGCCGATTTCGTGAAGGTCCCGATCTGGGGTCTCCTCCTGCTGACGCTGGTGCTGCGCCCGACCGGCCTGTTCGGCCACAGCCGCATCGGCAAGGGGAAGTTCTGAGATGAGCGGCTACCTCGAATCCCAGCTCATCATCTTCTGCCTGAGCACGGTCTACGCCTACGGCGTCTTCCTGCCCGCCGCCTCGGGCCAGCTCAACCTCGGCGCCGCCGGGTTCGTCACCCTCGGCGCCTATGCGAGCTCGTGGTTCAACGCGCAGGTGGGCCTCAACCTGCCGGTCGCGGTCAGCATTCCCCTTTCCATGGCCTTCACCGGGGCGATCTCGTTCCTGATCTCGTTCCCGATATTGAGAACCCGCGGCGTCTACATGGTGCTCGCGACGTTCGCCTTCGCCGAGGTGGTCTCCGGGCTCGCCATCAACATGGAGTTCCTCGGCGGCGCCGCCGGCATGCCGGTCGAGGGCTACATCTCGGTCGCCGTCATCGTGCCGGTCACCTTCGCCGTCATCCTGTTCTGCTTCTACCTGATGTCGACCCGCCTCGGCCTCGCCTTCCGCTCGATCCACGACGACGAGAGCGTCGCGACCCTGTTCGGCGTCGACGTCCGGACCGCCAAGGTGGCCGCCTTCACCCTCGGCGGCATGCTGATGGGGCTCGGCGGGGCCCTCTACGGCCACCAGTACAACTTCATCGAGGCGCAGACCTTCAACGTCCTCCTCAGCATCTACATCCTCCTTTACGTCCTCCTCGGCGGCACCCAGACCGCGTGGGGCCCGATCGTCGGCGCGGCCTTCTTCACCATCGTGCCCGAGGCCTTCCGTCAACTCGCGAACGCGATGGACTGGAAATGGCTCGCCGATAGCCGGTTCATCTTCTTCGGCGCCTTCATCGTGCTGATGATGGTCTTCCGCCCCGAGGGCGTCGTGACGCGGACGTTCATCGACCGCTGCAAGGGCGTGCTCACCGGGCGCGGGCGCGCGCGCCCCGCCGGGGACGCCGCGCCATGAGCGGCAACGTCCTCACCATCGCCGGCCTCTCGAAAAGCTTCGGCGGGCTCCTCGTCATCGACGACGTGTCCTTCGACGTCCGCCGCGGCAGCCGCACCGCGCTGATCGGCCCGAACGGCGCGGGCAAGACCACGGTCTTCAACCTCCTCACCGGCGTCTATCCGATCGACGCGGGCAGGATCACGCTCGACGGCGCCGACATCACGAACGTGCCCGCCCGGAACCGCGTCGTCCACGGCATGTCGCGCAGCTTCCAGAACATCCGGCTGATGCCGCATCTGTCGACCGTCGAAAACGTGATGCTCGGCCAGCACGCGCGGGCCCGGGGCCTCGGCGACCTCCTGTTCCCCATCGGCCTGATCGCCCGCAACAGGTGGCGGACGCAGGCCGAGGCCGCGCTGCACGACGCGGGTCTCGACACCTATCCGGGCGAGGTCGTCGCCAACCTGCCCTACGGCGTGCAGAAGCGGATCGAGGTCGTCCGCGCAATGGTCTCGCAGCCGAAGCTCCTGCTGCTCGACGAGCCGGCGGCGGGCCTCAACGAGACCGAGACCCGCCAGCTCCAGGAGCTGCTGCAGCGCGTGTCGGCGACCGGGGTCACGATCCTCGTGGTCGAGCACGACATGCATTTCGTCCGCAACCTGTGCGACCACGTGGTCGTGCTTAATTTCGGACGCAAGATCTTCGAGGGGACGCCGGAGGAGGTCCATCGCGATCCGGGCGTTCTCGAGGCCTATCTTGGCGGCGACGGGGACAGCCATGCTGCTTGAGGTCAACGGTCTCGACGTCCGCTACGGGCGGAACCATGCCGTGAAGTCCGTGGGCCTGCGGCTCGACGCGGGCGAGATCGTGACGGTGCTCGGCGCGAACGGCGCCGGCAAGAGCTCTCTCCTCAAGGCGATCCAGGGCACCGAGAAATCGACGGGATCGGTGATCTTCGACGGCACCGACATTTCCGGCTGGTCGGCGCCGAAGCGCGTGCGCGGCGGGCTCGTCCTCGTTCCCGAGGGGCGGCAGATCTTCGTCAGCCTCACCGTCCACGAGAACCTGCAGATGGGCGCATACTGCCGGAACGACGAATTTTCCGCCGAGATCGAGGCGATCTACGACCGCTTCCCCAATCTCGCGAAGCGCCGGTCCATGCCGGCGTCGGTGCTCTCCGGCGGCGAACAGCAGATGCTCGCGATCGGCCGCGCGCTCCTCGCGAAGCCGCGGCTGATGATGCTCGACGAGCCGTCGCTCGGGCTCAGCCCGCTCCTCGTCCGCCAGCTATTCGACCTGATCCGCGAACTCAACGACGGCGGGCTCACCATCCTGCTCGTCGAACAGAACACGCACATGGCGCTCGCCCACTCGGACCGCGCCTACGTGCTCGAACTCGGCAGAGTTGTCCTCGAAGGCGCTTCTGATACGCTTGCCGGGGACAGCCGACTGGAAGAGGCCTATCTCGGCGGATAAGACCCCGACGCCCGGGAACGGCCCGCATAAACCGACGGGGACGCAGGAGAGACGTGATGCGTAAAGCCTTTAGACTGCCGGCGCTGGCGATCGGCGCCTTCGCGGCCGTGGCCGCGGCCGGCCCGGCCGCCATGGCGGCGGACGAGATCGTACTCGGCCTCAGCTTCGGCCGGACCGGCCTCTATTCGACGATCAACAAGACCACCGAGGTCGCCGTCGACATAGCGGTCGCCGAAATCAACGCCGCGGGCGGCATCGGCGGCAAGAAGATCCGCATGGTGAAGTTCGACACCGCGGGCGATCCCAAGCAGGCCGTCGTCGCGGTGCGCAAGTTCGCTCAGGACGACAAGGCGCTCGCCGTCATCGGCCCGTTCTCGTCGAGCGAGGCGCAGGTCGCCTTCGCGGCCGGCGAGCGCGAGGGCATCGTCCAGATCCCGAACGCGTCGTCCGCGCCCAACCTCGCCGACAAATTCTCCTACGCCTTCCGGGTGACCGAGAGCGAATACCTCCAGTTCATCCGCGTGGTGAACACCCAGAAGAAGCGCAACGCGCTCTCGAAGTCGGTCGCGATCATGTACGGCACCGACGACGTCGTCTCCAAGGCGGTCGGCCTCTCGATCATGAAGCCGATCTTCGACAAGGAAGGCGTCAAGATCACCGGCCCGATCGGCTTCGCCTCCAAGGCGTTCGACGTTTCGGCGCAGGTCTCCGAGCTCAAGGGCAAGGACATCGACTATGTCGGCGTCGCCGGCATCACGCCGATCGCGATCCGCGTGCTCAAGGAGATGCGCCGCCAGGGCATCAACACGCCCCTTATCGGCGCGCAGATCTGGGCCGATCCCGAAATCGTCGACAAGTTCGGCACCGACGGCGACGGCTCGGTCTTCGCCACCTGGTACTGGTACAAGCGCGACAAGCGCTCGCAGGACTTCAGCGACAAGTTCGTCGCCGCGTCCAAGGCCCAGGGCATCGAGAAGCCGTTCCCGCACCATGTCGACGCCTCGGCCTACGACATCGTCTACATCCTCAAGGCGGCGATCGAGAAGGCGGGCGTCACCGGCGACCCGGCCAAGGTGAAGGCGGAACGCACCGCGATCCGCGACACGCTCGGCACGCTCACCTACTCGGGCATCATCGGCAACATCTGCTTCGAGAAGACGGGCGACGCCCAGCTTCCGGGCTACGTGCTGACGATGAAGAACAAGCAGTGGGAGCTGCTGGAAGAGCATCCGGCGCTGCCCTGCAAGTAAGCAGGAGTTCCGCAGGGAACCGGGAGAGGCGGGCATAGTCCCGCCTCTCTTCGTTTCGGCGCCGCGAAACGCCCGCGAATGGAATTTGACAAGCCCCGCGCCTTGCCGTCTAACCGGCGCGTGAAACGCCACCGCCCGACGCTCCTCGATATCGCAAAATGCCTGCCGACGCTCGCGCTCGGCACGTTCGGCGGCTGGCTGCTCTTCCTCGTCCACGCCCCGCTTCCATGGTTCTTCGGATCGCTTTTCGCGGTCGCGGCCGTCAATCTCGCGGGCCCCCGGATCAGGGGACCGAAGGGCTCGCGACAGCTCGGTCAGATCTTCATCGGGACGACGATCGGCCTCTACTTCACGCCCACGGTCGCGGCGATCGTCGCCTCTCACCTGCCCTGGATGATCCTCGCCGCGCTGGTCTCGATCGGCCTCGGCGCGGTCGGCGGCGCGATCCTGATGCGCGTCGCCCGGGTGGACGGCGCGACCGCCTTCTTCGGCAACGTGCCGGGCGGCATGGCCGAGATGCTCGCGCTCGGCGACCGCTTCGGTGCGCGGCCCGTGCAGCTCACCCTGTCGCAGCTCACCCGGGTCACCATCGTCATCCTGTCGATCCCGCCGGCGCTCACGTTCTTCGGCCAGACCGGCGAAGACGTGTTCGTTCCGCTGGTGAAGACGGTCGATGCGAAGTACCTCGCCCTCCTCCTCGCCATCGCGCTATTGGGCGCGCTGACGCTCTACCGCCTCCGCGTCCCCAATTGCTGGATGCTCGGTGCCGCGATCGTCACCAGCCTGCTGACCGTGTTCGACATCGAGCTGTCGGCGATGCCCCGCGTCCTCCTGAGCGCCGCGCAGGTGTTCATCGGCACGGCACTCGGCGAACGCTTCGACCGCACGGCGATGGCATCGGCGCCCCGGGTCATCCTGGGTTCGGCGATCACGACGGTCGTGATGATGGCCGTCGCCTTCGGCCTCGCGGTCTTCATCGCGCACCATACGAATATCGTCGCGACCGCGATGATCGCGGCGACCGCGCCGGGCGGCCTCGCCGAGATGAGCCTCACCGCCGCCGTCCTCAAGCTCGGCGTGCCGCTGGTGACGGCCTACCACGTCGTCCGGATTCTCATGATCACGACGCTGACCCTGCCCGCGTTCCATCTCGCCCGGCGCTTCCTCGGCGCGCGCCCCGCGCCGGGCGAATGAGCGACGCAGACATCGTCGCGGCGCTGCGACGGCGCGGGCTCGCCGGGCCGGACGAGACGCCGGTGCTGACGCCGCTCACGGGCGGCGTGTCGTCCGACATCTGGAAGGTCGAGCGCGCCGCCGGGCCGATCTGCGTCAAGCGCGCGCTGGCCCAGCTCCGCACCGCGCGCGAGTGGAAGGCGCCGGTCGAGCGCAATGCCTGCGAGGCCGAGTGGATGCGGGTCGCCGCCGCGATCGTCCCCGCGAACGTGCCCCGGCTCCTCGCGGAATCCCGCGAGGACGGTCTCTTCGCGATGGAATATCTCGACCCCGACGACCATCCGGTCTGGAAGTCCGAGCTGCGCGACGGGCGGATCCGGAGCGAGGACGCCGCCGCCGTAGGCGACGCGCTCGGGCGTATCCATGCCGGCACCGCGGGAGACACCGACATCGCGGCGCGGTTCGCGAACGACCACATCTTCCATCCGATCCGCATCGCGCCCTACCTGCTCGATACCGCCGAAGCGCACCCCGACCTCGGCGACCGGCTTCGTGCAATTGCAAAAAACACGGCGGAGACCAAGCGCACGCTCGTCCACGGCGACGTGAGCCCGAAAAACATCCTGATCGGACCGAAGGGGCCCGTGTTCCTCGACGCCGAATGCGCATGGTACGGCGATCCCGCTTTCGACCTCGCCTTCTGCCTCAACCACCTCCTCCTCAAGTGCGTCTGGCGGCCGCAGTGGCGCGACCGCTATCTCGACGCCTTCGCCGCTCTCTCGCACGCCTATTTCGCACATGCGAGCTGGGAAGACCGGCTGTTGCTCGAACGCCGCACGGCGGCACTTCTTCCCGGCCTCCTGCTTGCGCGTATCGACGGGACGTCGCCCGTGGAGTACATCACGGACGACGGCGACAAGGCGCGCGTGCGGCGGGCGGCACGGGCGGCGCTGTTGCGAATGCCGGAAACCCTCGCGGGCGTCTGCCGCGTGTACTTGGAAGAGGCTTTCGAATGAGCGACACCGTCATCACATCCGTCATGGGACGGCGCGTCTGGGATTCGCGCGGACGACCTACCGTCGAGGCCGAGGTCACGCTCGCGGGCGGCGCGACGGGACGCGCGATCGCGCCCGCCGGCGCCTCGCGCGGCCGCTTCGAGGCGATCGACCTCCGGGACGGCGGCGACGATCTCGCAGGCTACGGCGTCGAGAACGCGCTCGACAACGTCAACGGCGAAATCGCCGAACTGCTGCGCGGCATGGACGCGATCGACCAGGAGGACGTGGACCTCCGCATGATCGAGAAGGACGACACCGACACCAAATCCCGCCTCGGCGGCAACGCCATGATCTCGGTATCGATGGCCGTGCTCCAGGCGGTTGCGTCCGCACACAAGCAGCCGTTGTGGCGCTACCTCGCACGCGGCGCACCCGTCCGCATCCCGATGCCGGAGATCCAGATCTTCGGCGGCGGCGCGCATGCAGGCCGCCGCGTCGACATCCAGGACTTCATGGCGGTCCCGGTCGGCGCGGAGAGCTTCGACGACGCGCTCGAGATGGTGGCCGAGGTCTATATCTCCGCGCGCCGGCTGATGAGCGAGGCCGGCAAGCTCGCGGGCGTCGCCGACGAGGGCGGCTACTGGCCCTCCTTCTCGACCAACGAGGAAGCGCTCGACATGCTGGTGCGCGCCATCGAGGACGCGGGTTGGGAGCCCGGCGAGGACATCGCGATCTCGCTCGACATCGCCGCCTCCGAGTTCGGCGAGAACGGTCGCTACCTCCTCGGGCTCGAGAAGCGCGAGCTCGACGGCGACGGCATGATCGAAATGCTCGGGCGCTGGATCGACCGCTACCCGATCTACTTCATCGAGGATCCGCTCGGCGAGGACGATCCCGAAGCCTTCAAGGCGTTCACCGAGGCCTACGGCGAGACGGTGCAGATCATCGGCGACGACTTCCTCGTCACCAACTCGACGCGCATCGCGAACGCCGCCGACGCCGGCATCTGCAACGCCGCTCTGATCAAGCCGAACCAGGCGGGCACGATCACCGAGACCAAGGCGGCGCTCGATGCGGCGAGGAATGCCGGCTGGGGCACGGTCGTCTCGGCGCGCTCCGGCGAGACCGAGGACGTCACCATCGCCCACCTTGCGGTCGGTTGGAACGCGGGCCAGCTCAAGGTCGGCTCGTTCGCGCGCTCGGAGCGCATGGCGAAGTGGAACGAAGTGCTCCGCATCGAGGAAGCCCTCGGGAACGACGCCCGCCTCGCCGGGACCTGAAGGCGGCACCGTGAAAGCCGTCCTCCAGTACCGCGCAAGCCCGGGGTTCCGGGTGCAGATCGAAGCCGCGAAACCCGGCTGGATCGAGGTCGCCGTGGTCGACGAGGCGGACAAGGAGACTTTCGCCCGCGAGATGAAGGATGCCGACGTGCTCCTCCACGTACTGGAACGCGTGACGGCAGAGGCAATGGACGGCGCGCCGAAGCTCCGCCTGATCCAGAAGATCGGCGTCGGCGTGAACACCATCGATCTCGAACACGCGAAGGCGAAGAAGATCGCCGTCGCCAACATGCCGGGCACGAATTCGCGCGCGGTCGCCGAGATGACCCTCGCGCTGATGCTCGCGGCGCTCCGACGCGTCTCCTATTTCGATCCCAGGATGCGCGCGGGCGAAGGCTGGACGGCCGAGCTTGATGCCTTCGACGGGCTCGGCGAGGTGGCGGGCCGCACGGTCGGCCTCGTCGGCTATGGCGAGGTCGCGCGCATCCTCGCCCCCATCCTGAAGGCGATGGGCGCGCAGGTGATCTACACCGCGACGTCGAAGAAGGACGATGCCGAGGCCGAGTGGCGGACGCTGCCGCAGCTCCTCAAGGAATCCGACATCGTCTCGCTCCATCTGCCGCTGATCGCCGAGACCAAACGGCTGATCGACGCATCTGCCATTGCTGCGATGAAGCCGGGCGCCGTCCTCGTCAACACCGCGCGCGGCGGGCTCGTCGACGAGGCGGCGCTGGTCGCCGCGCTGAAATCGGGGAAGCTCCGCGCCGCCGGACTGGACGTCGTGACGGTCGAGCCGGCGCCCGCCGGCAATCCGCTGTTCGATCTCCCGAACGTCGTGCTGATGCCGCACATCGCGTGGCTGACGCCGGAGACGCTGTCGCGCAGCCTCGGCGTCGCCTTCGAGAACTGCCGCCGCCTCCGGGACGGCGAACCCCTGCTCCACCGCGTGATCTGACGCTCAGGCCCCGACGGGCGGCGTCACCTCATTCCGCGCGCCGACGCGGACTCGCATGGTCTCGCCCGTTCTCAGCGCGCCCGGCGGATCCTCTCCCTTCGCGATCGCATCGAGGCCCGCGCGCAACAGCCGCCGGAAATGGACGATCCCCATGTCCGATGTGCCGAGATGCTCGCGCGCGTGGCTCGCCATCGCGCCCTGCCCGATCTGCGCCTCCCAGTCGTCGGGGCGGCGCTGGCGTTCCTCGTAGGAGCGCTCCGGGATCACGGCGGGCTGGTAGGCCTTGTGAGGTCTTCCATCCGGCAGCGGCGGGCGCACCTCGATGTGGAAGCCTACGGTGTTCTCGTCGTCGACCGGCACCCACCAGCCGACCATGCGCGCGGGCTCGGTCTCGTTCTCGGGATCGTCGCCGGTCACCGTCGGCGCGGCGATGGAGCGCGCCGTCGGCACCAGCACCTCGCCAACTCTCAGGAAGCGGTTGCCGTTAGGCAGCTCGGCCTCGCGATGGTACTGGACGGTGAAGCCGGTGCGCGTGAAGCCGAGCTCGGGACGGGCGCCGTAGGCATCCGTGAACTCGTGCATCCCGTGGTGCCAGGTGTGAAGGATGAAGAGATGCGCCGCATCGATGGCGTTCTCCTGGAGCTGCAGCCAGTTGCACGCCGCGATCTCGCCGCGGGTCTCGTTGCGGTAGGCGATGCGCTCGCCTTCCGGGTCGTCGAGGATGTCGTAGCGCGGGAACGCCGGCATGCGGTCGGGCGGGCCCATGTAGGCGAAGACGAGCCCGTGATACTCCCGCACCGGGTACCAGGGCTGGCGCACCTTCGACGGATAATCGCTGCCGGGCGGCTCGGCGGGCATATCGAGACAGCGCCCTTCCGTGTCGAAGTACCAGCCGTGATAGCAGCAGCGGATGCCGCCGTCGGCGATCTGGCCGTATTCGAGCGACGCGCCGCGGTGGATGCAGTGGGCGTAGAGGAGCCCGGCGCGGCCGCTGCCGTCGCGGAAGGCGACGAGGTCCTCGCCCAGGATGCGGATGCGCTTCGGCAGATCGCCGAGCTCGGCCGACAGGCACACCGGCTGCCAGTAACGGCGCAGCAATTCGCCCATCGGCGTGCCGAACGCGGTCTGCTGAAGAATGCGGTTCTCCTCGACCGGCGCGCCGATGCGCCCGTAGCCGGAACCGTCGCCCGAGTAACCCTGCGTGCCGTCCTTCGTGCCATCTGGCGTCATGCCGTTCCCTCCCTGCCCGTCTTGCCACGGGTCGTTCCGGGGCGACTTTAGGAAACGGCTACCGAGGGGTCAATCGGCGGTCAGGCGGCGGTCAGGCGGCGGCGGTGGCACGCCGCAGCCGGTGCAGCGCCGCGCCCGTGAGCACGATGGACCCGGCGAAGAACCAGAGCCCGACCTCCATCTTCGCGTTCGCGATGCCGCTCGACTTGGCAACGACGATGGCGATGGCGACGAGGAGCACGTCGGCGCTCGACCAGCGGCCGAAGAATTCGAGCCAGCCGAGTATCTTTCCGGGGCGCGCGCCGGTCCGGCGGAGACGCAGGTAGACGAACGCGGCCGAGACGATCTTGCCGAACGGAAAGACCACCGAAAAGACGACGATCACGAAGCCGAGGAGATACTGGCCGTCGTTCAGAAGCTGGTACGCCGCCTCGGCGATCGAGAAACGGCTGGCGAAGATCGCGAGGTTGGTCACCTCGACAACGGGCAGCAGGATACCGGCGGCCAGCGCCGCCGCGGCAATCAGAAGCAGCGGGAGGATCAGGCGGTCGGAAGCCGCGGTGTCGGCGGTGGATGCCACGAAACGGATGCCTTCGGTCGCCCTGACGGATCACATATCGGCCGGCCGCGCCCTCATTTCAACCCGCACGGCGACGCAGCCTCAGTGCGCCACGCCCCAAGTGAGGCCGAGATCCTTGAGCCAGCGCCGGTAGGCGACCGAGAACTTGTCGACGCGGACATGGAGCTCGTCCTGCAGGTCGAGCGGGATGCCCACGGGACGCTGGGACTCGACGATCCACTTGTCCTGCGCGAACACGGTGTTCTGCCGGTCGATGATCTGCTGCTCGGTCACCTGGTCGCCGAAATTGATCGCGACGAGGAGCCAGACGAGGGTCTCGTCCTCCGCCACCGGCGTCGCAGACAGCATCATGCAGAACATGTTGCCCTCGCCCGTCGCCTTCTTGAAGTAGGCGGTGAGCGGCCGGAAGATCGAATAGCGGTATTCGGCCATCGCCGGTACGCCGCGGTGATCCGCATAGGGCTGCCAGACCTCGACGGGGCTCATGCTGATACCGTCGACGTCGTCGCTGTAGACCTCGTAGTCCGGGATCACGTCGGGCTTGTCGGGATCGCCGTTTACCATCGGGTGGACGAACGGGAAATGCGGGATGTCGGTGAAGTTCTCGATGGTGCGGAACGGGCTCGCGTGGAACACGTAGGGCCCGACGATCTGCTTCCGGAACGAGTTCATCTCCCATTCCGGGAACGGCGCCACATCGCAGCGCGGCTCGCCGAGGCACGCCCAGATGAAGCCGTAGGCCTCCTTCGCTTTGAATACCTGTGCCTTTGCCTTGGGCGGCGGCTTGACGTTCGGCATCGCCGGAATGTGGGTGCAGGCGCCGGTGCAGTCGTATTCCCACGCGTGGTACGGGCAGAGAAGCCGCCCGTCCTTCACGGTGCCGAGCGACAGCCGGGACCCGCGATGGACGCAGAGATCGCGCCACGCCATCACCCTGTCGCCGGAGCGCCACAGCACGATATCGGTGCCGAGCAGCGTCGCCGGCATCACCTCGCCGTCCTTGAGGTCCTCGGAGCGTCCGACGACCAGCCATTCGCGGGTCATCACGGGATCGTCGATGGGGTCGTCTTCGAACGTCAGCGCCATACTCGAAATCTCTGTTCCGGCCATGCGCCGCCCTTCCGGCGGCGGTGCGGCCCTGTGCAACGAGGTTCGCTCACCCGGATTTCATATTGGCGGCAAAAGCACCCGAAATCCAATGCGATATCAAAAGACCGCCATGCGGCGGTCAGGACGTCTTTCAGGTGTCTGGCGGGGATTTTACCGAATGGGGTGGCTGATGGGATTCGAACCCACGACCCCCTGGACCACAACCAGGTGCTCTAACCAACTGAGCTACAGCCACCACCGGATCGGAGGCGCAGTAAGTAGCCCCCGCACCGCATGGCGTCAAGCGGATCGAACGCGGTTCAGCGGCCGAAATGGGCCTTCAGACGGCGTATCGCCTCGTCGATGGTTTCCGCCTTCTTGCAGAAGGAAAACCGGGCGAAATGGCTTACCCCGCCGCCGGTGTAGAAGGCGCTGACCGGCACCGCGGCGACGCCCGCCTCGGTGGTCAGGTACTTGCAGAACTCCGTGTCCCCGCCGTTGTAGCCGAGGGGGCGGAAGTCGGTGGTGATGAAGTACGTGCCCTGGCAAGGGATGACCTCGAAGCCGACCTCCTTCAGGCCCCGGGCGAGATGGTCGCGCCTCGCCTGCATGCCGGCGGTCAGCCCCTCGAAATAGGCGTCGTCCTTGCGGAGCCCGTAGGCCACCGCGGCCTGCAGGTTGGGGGGCGTGGTGAAGGTCAGGTACTGGTGCGCCTTGGCGACGGGGAGCAGCACCTCGGGCGCCGCCGTGATCATCCCGATCTTCCAGCCGGTGAGCGAGAAGATCTTGCCCGCCGACTGGATACGCACCGTGCGGTCGCGCATGCCGGGCAGCGTGATCATCGGCACGTGCGGCACGCCGTCGTAGGCGAGATGCTCGTAGACCTCGTCGCACACCGCATAGGCATCGTGCCTGATGCAGAGCTTCGCGATGAACTCGAGCTCGTCGCGGCTGAACACCTTGGCGCACGGGTTCATCGGCGTGTTGACGAGGATGAGCTTGGTCTTGTCGGAGAACGCCGCTTCGAGTTCCGCGCGCGGCAGCTCCCAGAGCGGCGGCTGCAGGCGGACGAACTTCGCGATGCCGCCGCCCCGCTGCACGATCGGCAGATAGGAATCGTAGAGCGGCTCGATCAGGATCACCTCGTCGCCCGGCTCGATCAGGCCGAGGAGCGCGGCGCCGAGCGCCTCGGTGCCGCCCGACGTGACCATCGTCTCCGTCTGCCAGTCGACGTCGAGACCGTAGAAACGCTTCGCATGCTCCGCGACGGCCTGGCGGAGGTCCGGGATGCCGTACATCGACGGGTACTGGTTGACGCCGTTCCGCAGGTACTCGACGCCGGCCTCGACCACGTCGTCCGGACCGTTGCCATCCGGGAAGCCCTGTCCCAGGTTCACCGCGCCATGGGCCTGCGCCAGACGCGACATGACCTCGAAAATCGTCGTCCCGAAGCTCGACAGGACCGTGTTGCCCGGCTTCACGCGCGCCTCCCAGCGTCTTAGCGTTGTATCTGCGCGCTTCTGTAGCACAGGCGCCGGTTCATTCACACTCGCCCAAGCGCAGTTGACCGGTAGGATGGAAACGGCCGAAACTTATGCCCCAACGGACCGTGGAGGTTTGCCATGCCACGCGTACTCGTTCGCTGCTCGAACTGCGACCGGGCGGTCTATACCGGCCTCGGCGTCGAACAGTGGTTCATGTTCGAGTGGGTCGAAATCCAGGGCGCAACGGTGCGCTGCGCCGCCTGCGACACAGAGACCAAATGGACGAAACGCGACGCCTACCTCGAAGCCGACGGCGGCGGCTGAACGCCGCCGCCTCGTTCCGGGACAGGCTTCGTTCAGGTGTGCGCGATGTAGTCGCGGAGCGCCGCGGCCTCGTGACTGACCTCGTCGAGACGGTTCTTCACCACGTCGCCGATGCTGATCATGCCGGCGAGCCGGTCGTTCTCGATCACCGGTACGTGGCGGATGCGATGCCGCGTCATGTTGGCCGTGATGTCGGCGACGCTGTCCGTGCGGCGGCAGGACAGAACGCGCGCGGTCATGATCCAGGCGACCGGGGAGTTGAGAAGGTCGCCCCCCTGCTCCGCCAGGCCCTGCACGATGTCGCGTTCCGAAACGATGCCTTCCACCGTCACGCCGTTGCGGGAGACGACGAGCGCGCCGATCCCGAGTTCGCGAAGGCGCGCAACCGCCGTCGAGACCTTGGCCTCGGGCACGATCGTGTAGACCGTGTCTCCCTTTTCACGAAGAATGGATGATACCTGCATGATGACATCTCCTAGTCCCATGTCGGCCGCCCCGGTAAACTTTAGGCTGTATTGCGCTGTAATTTCTACCGAAAACATATAGCATGATTAATTTTTAGGCGTTCCGCCTTTTTTTTCATCACATCCTTGCGTACGGGTGCGTCAATCCGGCCGGAAATGCAGGGGAATCCGGTCCTTTACAAATGCGTCCGCAATTGGCACGAATCCTGCATTAGCTCCACTCGACCACGCCCTCGTGGCCGAGCCGGTGGAACGAGGCAGGGAATTCGGAGACGTCATGAAAAAAATCGAGGCGATCATAAAGCCGTTCAAGCTCGATGAGGTGAAGGAGGCGCTGCACGAAGTCGGCGTAAAGGGCCTCACCGTGACCGAAGCCAAGGGTTTCGGCCGTCAGAAGGGCCACACCGAACTCTACCGCGGCGCCGAATATGTCGTCGATTTCCTGCCCAAGGTGAAGATCGAGGTCGTCATCGAAGACAACCTCGTCGACCGCGCCGTCGAGGCTATACAGCAGGCCGCCCACACCGGACGCATCGGCGACGGCAAGATCTTCGTCTCGAACATCGAGGAGGCCCTCCGAATCCGCACTGGCGAAAAAGGTAACGAAGCGATCTGAGGCCGGCCCAAACGGCCACCCCTCCCGAGGTCGTCGCACCTCAGGGCAGCCCCGACAACCTGGACTCCCGGGACCATCGGCACGCCCGATGAACAAAACAGCACACGCACGTCACAGAAAGGAAATCAGAGATGGCGGACGCAGTTAAGAATGTCCTCAAGATGATTGAGGAAAAGAACGTCAAATACGTGGACTTCCGGTTCACGGATCCCCGCGGCAAGTGGCACCACACGGCGCAGCACATCTGCACCGTCGACGAGGACATGCTGACCGAAGGCCTCATGTTCGACGGCTCCTCGATCGCGGGCTGGAAGGAAATCAACGAATCTGACATGACGCTGATGCCGGACTGCACGACGGCCGTCATGGATCCGTTCGCCGCCCAGGAACAGCTGATCATCTTCTGCGACGTCATCGAGCCCTCCACCGGACAGCCCTACAGCCGCGACCCGCGCTCGACCGCGAAGCGCGCCGAGGCCTACCTGGCGCAGAGCGGCCTGGGCGACATGGCGTTCTTCGGCCCCGAACTCGAGTTCTTCGTGTTCGACGACGTGCGCTTCGAAGTCAGCATGAACAAGTCGATGTTCATGCTGAACGAAGAGGAAGGCCCCTATAACTCGGGCGCCGAGCTCGAGGGTGGCAACACCGGTCACCGTCCGGGCATCAAGGGCGGCTACTTCCCCGTCCCGCCGGTCGACTCGATGACCGATCTCCGCGCCGAAATGCTCACCGTCATGGAAGACATGGGCGTCTCGGTCGAGAAGCATCACCATGAAGTCGCCGCGAGCCAGCAGGAGCTGGGCATCCGCGGTTCGGAGATGCTCAAGGTCGCCGACTGGGTGCAGATCTACAAGTACTGCGTCCACAACGTCGCGCACTCCTACGGCAAGACGGCGACCTTCATGCCGAAGCCGATCTACGGCGACAACGGTTCGGGCATGCACGTCCACCAGTCGATCTGGAAGGACGGAAAGCCGCTTTTCGCGGGGTCGAGCTACGCCGACCTGTCGGAGATGGCGCTCTACTACATCGGCGGCATCATCAAGCATGCCAAGGCCATCAACGCCTTCACCAACGCCTCGACCAACAGCTACAAGCGCCTGATCCCCGGCTTCGAAGCCCCGGTCCTGCTCGCCTACTCCGCGCGCAACCGCTCGGCCTCCTGCCGTATCCCGCACGCCACCTCGCCGAAGGGCAAGCGCGTCGAAGTCCGCTTCCCGGACCCGACGTCCAACCCCTACTTCGGTTTCGCGGCGATGCTGATGGCCGGCATCGACGGCATCCAGAACAAGATCCACCCCGGCGATCCGATGGACAAGAACCTGTACGATCTGCCGCCCGAGGAGCTTAAGGACATCCCGACCGTCTGCCACAGCCTGCGCGAGGCGCTGAACGCGCTCGACGCCGACCGTGCGTTCCTCACGAAGGGCGACGTGTTCCCGGACGATCTGATCGACGGTTACCTCGAGCTCAAGTGGCAGGAGGTCTATGCCTTCGAGCATGCGCCGCACCCGATCGAATTCCAGATGTACTACAGCTGCTGATTTCGACCGGCTTTCGGGCCAACGGGAAAGGCCGCCCTCCGGGGCGGCCTTTTTTCTTTCGCGGAAAGCGCGCTTCCTGGCGTCAGTGCAGGAGGCGCGTCTCGCCCGCCTCAGCCTGCGCCATCCGCCCGTCCGGTGCGTTTCCCTGGACCGGCGAAAGCGCGCGCACATACATGCCGCGCCGCGCCAGCAGGAACGCGAGCTGCTGCGCCGCCCGGCCGACCTCGTCCCGTCCTTCGGCGACAATCAGCTTGGACATCAAGGCATCGGACACCACACCTGCCTGCCCCTCGGCAACGATCCCGAGGATGGAAAGCTCGTCCGGCGAGACCGACCGGCACCGCGGCGCGTGAAGCCCGATGTCGCGAACGCTGTGCGCCTGGATTGCCGTCATCAGCCGGTCGAAGACGAGATGGGCCTCGCCGATGCCGGCGAGGTCGAACGCGCGGCGGAGCGTGGCGCAATGATAATGGGCGGTGCCGCTGCTCTGCGCCTGCGACTGCGCCCAGACGCGGACGCCCCAGATGACGAACCGCTCGCTGAACCGCAGGCCCTTGCCGCATGCGCCCTCCGCGCCCTCGAGTCCGTCGAAACGGAAATCCCGTCCCTGCACCGTTTTCTCCGCGTCGTTTTCCGCCGGGGCGATGTTCGCCCCTGCTCCGGACGATACGAAAGCTGCGTCGCGACGTCAATGCAATTGCGGGTCATTCGCATTCTCTTAATGAAATTATCCCCATTCCGGACTGCTATCGCGCAAAGTTCATTTCCAGCCTGTGTCGGGATTCGCGTCCGTCGGCATGGCGACGAGCTTCTCCGGCCCGTAGCCATGGACCTTGTCATGAACCCGTATGATCACGTGCTCCACGCCCTCCGGAACGACGAAGCCGCGGATCGCCCGGGTGAAATGGGTTTCGCCGATATGGGGATGGAAGAGAACCCGCGTCCCGAGGATCTTGCCGCCGGGACCGACGACCTCCCACTTGTCGAGATAGTGCTCCCAGCTGTCGTCGGCGTGTGCGACCGTGACCTCGAAGATGTAGCTTTCCTTACCGATCTTCACGACGCGGGCATTGACGATACGCGGTTCGTTCGCAGACGCGGAAGGAACGTGCATGCCGGCAAGGAACAGCAGCGCGACGCCAGACGCAGCGAGCCGCCGCAACAGCACCGACGCCGATGTCCCCTTCCCCCTCATGCCGCTGCAACCGCGACCGGCCGGCCGCGCTCGTCGATCGCCACGTACGTGAATTCGCCCTCGGTCACCTTGAGCTCGGTCGCCTCGTTCCGCCGCCGCACCCAGACCTCGACATCGGTGGTGATCGAGGTCCGGCCGACCCGCGTGACCCGCGCGAAACAGGTCACGACGTCGCCGACCGCGACGGGAACGTGAAACGCGATCTCCTTCACGCCCACCGTCACAACGCGGCTGCGCGCCCGGATCGAGGCGACGTTGCCGCCCGCGAGGTCCATCTGCGACATGATCCAGCCGCCGAAGATGTCGCCGTTGCCGTTGGCGTCGGCCGGCATCGCAATGGTCCGGATGGCCGGATCGATGTCCGGCGGGCGATTCGCCATGGATGCGCTTTCCGTCATGTTTTCAACAATATATCGCGGTTATAGTATCCGCCAACACTCCATCGGGTAGCATGTTAACGGACGTCCGGAGCTTCTGGACGGGGCGTGCAGCGGTTATATAGGGCGTCATGTCAGACCTGTTCGAAAATCCCGGATCGAAGAAGAAGCAGTATTCGGCGAAGGACATCGAGGTCCTCGAGGGTCTCGAACCCGTCCGCAAGCGCCCCGGCATGTATATCGGCGGCACCGACGAGCGCGCCCTGCACCACCTCGCCGCCGAAATTCTCGACAACTCGATGGACGAGGCCGTCGCCGGCCACGCCAACTGGATCGAATTCTCGCTGTCGGAAGACGGCTACGTGACGGTGGCCGACAACGGCCGCGGCATCCCGGTCGATCCGCACCCGAAGTTCAAGGACAAGTCCGCCCTCGAAGTCGTGCTGACGACGCTGCATTCCGGCGGCAAGTTCGGCGGCGATGCGTACAAGACGTCGGGCGGCCTCCACGGCGTCGGCCTTTCGGTCGTCAACGCGCTCTCCTCCGAGCTCCGCGTCGAGGTCGCGCGCGACCGCACGCTGTGGACGCAGACCTACGTCCGCGGCAAGCCCAAGGGCAAGATCAAGAACGCGGGCAGCGTCGCCAACCGCCGCGGCACCTCGATCTCCTTCCATCCCGATCCCGAGATCTTCGGCGACAATGCGAAATTCCGCCCCGCCACGCTCTACACCATGGCGAAGGCGAAGGCCTACCTGTTCAAGGGCGTCGAGATCCGCTGGTCCTGCGCGCCCGCGCTCCTTCGCGGCAAGGACGAGATCCCCGAGAAGGCGACGCTCCACTTCCCGGGCGGGCTCGCCGACTATCTCGACACCACGCTCGAAGGCCGGGAGACGGTCACCGGCATCCCGTTCGCCGGCGAGGCCGACCTCAACGGCGGCTCGGGCCGCGCCGAGTGGGCGATCTCGTGGACCGATCTCGGCGACACCTCCGTCATCTCCTACTGCAACACGGTGCCGACGCCGGAAGGCGGCACGCACGAGAGCGGATTCCGCTCCGCCCTCGCCCGCGGTCTCAAGTCCTACGCCGAGATGACCGGCAACAAGCGCGCCTCGATCGTCACGAGCGACGACGTGGCGAACGGTTGCGTCGCCATCCTCTCCGTGTTCGTGTCCAATCCCGAGTTCCAGGGCCAGACCAAGGAGAAGCTCTCCTCGCCCGGCGTCGCGCGCCTCGTCGAGACCTCGGTGAAGGACCATTTCGATCACTTCCTGACAGGGAATCCGCAAGCGGCGAACGCGCTGCTCGAACACGTGCTCGAACGCGCCGAGGAACGCCTGCAGCGCCGCAAGGACCGCGAGTTCGCGCGGAAGACGCCCACACGTAGAGTGAGGCTGCCCGGCAAGCTCGCCGACTGTGCCGCCGAGTCCGCGGCCGGCACCGAGATCTTCCTCGTCGAGGGCGATTCCGCCGGCGGCTCCGCCAAGCAGGCGCGCGACCGCAAGACGCAGGCGATCCTGCCTCTCCGGGGCAAGATCCTCAACGTCGCGAGCGCGAGCGAGGACAAGCTTCGCGCCAACCAGGAAATCACCGACCTGATCCAGGCGCTCGGCTGCGGCTACGGCGCGAGCTACGACGCCTCGAAGCTGCGTTACGAGCGGGTCATCATTATGACGGACGCCGACGTCGACGGCGCCCACATCGCCTCGCTGCTGATGACGTTCTTCTTCCGCGAGATGCCGCAGCTCGTCGCCGACGGGAACCTCTATCTCGCGATGCCGCCGCTCTACCGCATCGCCCAGGGCGGCGTCGTCCAGTACGCCCGCGACGACGCGCACAAGGACGTGCTGATGAAGACCGTCTTCACCGGTCGCGGCAATGTCGAGATCAGCCGCTTCAAGGGCCTCGGCGAGATGCCGCCGATCCAGCTCAAGGAAACCACGATGAACCCGGCGACCCGCGTCCTCGCCAAGGTCGTGCTGCCCGAGGACGAGATGGCGGCATCCGCCCATAAGCCGAGCCGCACCAAGAAGGCGAAGTCCGGCACGACGGCGGATCTCGTCGAGCGCCTGATGGGCCGGAAGCCCGAAGAACGCCTGAAGTTCATCCAGGATAACGCCGAGACGGTCGATTACATCGACGCTTGAGCGTCGCGGCGACTGCATCGACGCCTGAACCCGTCGACGAGCCCAACGCCTGATCACGAAAACTCACGGGGAGTTGTGTTGTTCCCCGGAGGCCGCCCGTTACCCTTGCCGCATTCACGATGCCGGAGAGGACAACGGACATGGTCAGACTATCGCACGCTCTGCGCCCCGCCGCCGCAGGCTTCCTCATCGCGCTCACGGCCGCGGCGCCGATCCGTGCGGAAAACCCCGCGCCCTACCCCGATACGCGCGTCCTGCCGACGGCGCATTCCTACGGCGAGCTGGTGAAGCGCGTGAACGCGGCCGTCGAGGCGAACCGCATGGGCATCGTCGCGCGCGCGAGCGCGACCGTCGGCGCCAAGAGCATCGGCGTCGACATCCCGGGCAACATGGTGATCATGGTCTTCCGGCCGGACTTCGCGGTGCGCATGCTGAAGGCGAGCGTGCCCTCGGGCATCGAGGCGCCGCTCCGGCTCTACGTCACCGAGGACGCGCGGACGGGAAAGGCCACACTGACCTACCGCACGCCATCCGGCGTCTTCAAACCCTATGGAAGCGCGGCGCTCGACGAGATGGCCAAGGAGCTCGACGGGATCTTCGCGAAGATCGCCCTGGAAGCGACGAAGTAAGCCGGGCGACGAAACAGATCAGGCGGCGAGCCAGGCGCGGAGGATCGCGTTCACTTCGTCGGGCCGCTCCATGGTCGACAGGTGGCCGCAGTTCTCGACGATCTCGAGCGTCGCGTGCGGGATCAGCGAGACGATCTCCTCGCTCAGCTCCAATGGCGTGAGTCGGTCCTCGCGGCCGCAGACCACGACGGTCGGGCACTCGATCGCGCCGAGCCCCGGACGGCTGTCCGGCCGCCCCATGATCGCCGTCTGCTGGCGCAGGAACGCCTCCTTGCCGACGGCGTCCGCCATGGCGGCGATCTCGGCGACGAGCGCCGTGTCCGACAGCCGGTCCTCGTGGATGAAAAGGGGCAGCAGCCGCGGGCTGACTGCCTTGAACTCGCCCCGGTTCGCAAGGGAGATCAGGTCCTTCCGCCGCGTCGTCTGCTCCGGCGTGTCGGCGCGCGCGCCGGTGTCGAGGAGCGCGAGGCGCTCGACCCGCTCCGGCGCCTGGCGCATCGCCTCGAGCGCCGCATAGCCCCCCATGGAGAGACCGGCGAGCGCGAAACGGTCCGGCGCCCGGTCCAGCGCGCGCCGTACCATCCCGGCGATCGAGTCGTCCTTCGTCATGTCGGCGATCGTCACGTCGGCGATATCCGACAGACCTTCGGCCTGCGCCCCCCAAAGCCTGGGGTCGCACAGCAGTCCGGGCAGCAGGAGGAGATTCGTTCTGGCGGTCATTTCAGCAGCCTGCTCAGTTCCTTGAATTGCGGGGTTCCGGCCTTCTCCAGCCATTCGAAAACGACCATTTCCGAGCTCACGATGCCGATCCCGGCCTCCCGGAGCCGGGCCATGGCGGCGGCATGGTTGGCGGGCGAGCGGGACGACGTGGCGTCGGCGGCGACGAAGCAGCTGTATCCCGCCTCCTTGAAGCCGATGGCGGTCTGAAGCACGCAGACATGGGCCTCGATGCCGGCGATGACGATCTGCTCGGGGGCGATGGTCTCTATTTTTCCCCGGATTCCGGGATTTTTTGCGCTCGAGAAGTGGAGCTTGCTGAAGAACGCGTCTTCGGGCGCGAGTTCGGCCAGCGGCTCGATCGTGGGCCCGAGGCCCTCCGGATACTGCTCGGTGACGACCATGGGGACGCCGAGGACGCCGGCCGCCTTCATCATAAGCGTGCACCCGCCGACCACCTGGCGCGGCGCGTCCATGGCGTTCAGCAGCCGGTGCTGGACGTCGACAATCATCAGGGCGGAGCTAGCCGCATTCATTAACATCGCCGGGCTGTTTCCTATTTCTTTTATTGTTTCCGGGATAATGCTATATCTGATTGACTTATAAGGGTTCGCGGCTAGATCACATCAGGTCGTCGCAGCCCCGTTTTATCACCTTCTTGCATGAGAGTATGAGTTTTTCAGATCTCGGGCTCAGCCCGGAAGTCCTTAATGCCATTGCCGACGCCGGCTACGTTGAGCCGACGCCGATCCAGCGCGAAGCGATCCCATACGTCCTGATGACGCGGGACGTGCTCGGTTGCGCCCAGACGGGAACCGGCAAGACCGCCTCCTTCACCCTGCCGATGATCGACATCCTGTCGAGCGGGCGCGCGAAAGCGCGCATGCCGCGCTCGCTGATCCTGACGCCGACGCGCGAGCTCGCGGCGCAGATCTCCGAGAACTTCGAGATCTACGGCAAGTACTGCAAGCTGACGATGGCGCTGCTGATCGGCGGCGTATCGATGGACGAGCAGACGAAGAAGCTGGATCGCGGCGTCGACGTGCTGATCGCGACGCCAGGCCGCCTCCTCGACCATTTCGAGCGCGGCCGCATCCTCCTCAACGACATCAAGATCCTCGTCATCGACGAAGCGGACCGCATGCTCGACATGGGCTTCATCCCGGACGTCGAGCGCATCGTCTCGCTGCTGCCGCGGATCCGCCAGACGCTGTTCTTCTCGGCGACCATGCCGCCCGAGATCCGGCGCCTGTCCGACAAGTTCCTGTCGAACCCGAAGGAAATCACCGTCGCGCCGCAGTCGCGGCCTGCCGCGGAAACGGTGACCCAGGGCCTCGCCATCGTCGACGAGATGGACAAGCGCGAGGCGCTACGACGCATCCTGAAAAAGGAGAACGTCGCGTCGGCGATCATCTTCTGCAACCGCAAACGCGACGTCGACATCCTCTACAAGTCGCTCGCCAAGCACGGCTTCAACGCCGGCCGCCTCCACGGCGACATGGACCAGTCGACGCGCAACGAGACGCTGGAGCGCTTCAAGCGGGGCGAAATTGGCCTCCTCGTCGCGAGCGACGTCGCCGCGCGCGGCCTCGACGTCGACGACCTGCCCTTCGTCTTCAATTTCGACGTTCCGATCCATTCCGAGGATTACATCCACCGCATCGGCCGCACCGGCCGCGCGGGACGCTCGGGCAGCGCGTTCACGCTCGCTTCGCCTGCCGACGGCGCTTTCGTGGAATCGATCGAGAAGCTTCTCGGCAACCAGATTCCGCGCGTCGAGGTCGAGGGGATCGAAACCGCCTCGCTCGAGGAGGGCGGACGCCGGGGACGTGGCCGCGGACGCCGCGGGGCCAAGCCGGGCAAGCCCGAGCAGAAGCGCGGCGACAAGCCGCCGTCATCACGCCGCCAGTCGTCCGAGCGGGCGCCTGCGCCCGAAAAGGCGCCGGCCGCCGAGATGGACGCCGCTCCTGAACAGGACACCCGGCCCAAAGCCGAGGAACCCTGGGAGCGCACGCGCACTCCGCGCGACATGAGCGAGAACCCGCATGCCGGCGCCTCGCGCGGCGGAAATCCCCCGCGCAACAGCGGCAAAGCGCCGGCCCGCGAGTCCGAGAAGGGCCGCGGACGCAACCGGCGGCGGGACCGCGACGACGACGAGTCGCCCGTGGGTCTCGGCGATCACGTGCCCGCGTTCCTGCTCAAGCCGGCGCGGCGTTCGGCGAGCTGATCAGCCCTCTGGAAGACTTCCCGATGCAGACGATCTTCATCATGGTGAAATGCGAGCTCGGCAAGGCCTACGACGTGGCCGCCGCGGCGATCGACACGGTCGAGAACGTGTCCGAGGTCTATTCGATTTCCGGCCAGCACGACCTGATGATGAAGTGCGCCCTGCCCGACGACACCGACATCGGCCATTTCGTCACGCAGGAAATCCAGAAGCTCAACGGCGTCCGCGACACGTTCACGCTGATCGCCTTCAACGCCTTCAGCTAAGCGCTTTTTAGTCCTTCCGGGTCTGGTAGAGGGGCTTCGAGCCCGTCACGTCGAGCCTTGAGGCATCCGACGCGATCTCCGTCAGCGCCTCGGTCGCGACCATGGTCTCGCGACAGCGGACGGCGAGGTTCAGGTAGTCCCGGTTGCCGTCGATCTTCCACTGTTTCTCCTGATCGCTCAACGGCCGCAGGATCCTGGCGGGCGTACCGGCTGCGATTACGCCAGCCGGCACCTTCATCGCAGCGGGCACGAAGGCAAGCGCGGCGACGAGCGAGTCGCTCTCGATCTCCGCGCCGTCCATGACGACGGCGTTCATGCCGACAAGCACCCTGTCATGAAGTTTGCAGCCGTGGAGCACCGCGCCGTGGCCTACATTGCACAGTTCGCCCACTTCCGTGCCCTGACCGGCGAAGGAGTGGAACGTGCAGTTGTCCTGGACATTGCTGCCGCGGCCGATGCGGATCGGGCCGAAATCCGCGCGCAGCGATGCCGACGGGCCGATGTAGCAGTCGGGTCCGACGATGACGTCGCCGATAAGGACCGCCGTCGGGTGGACGTAGGCGGCCGGATGAACCACCGGCACCACTCCGTCGATCGCGTAGACAGTCGTCATCTCGTACCCCTCGTAGAAAGCGGCGGGCAATCCCGCCGCCACGCACTACCGCCATTTCCGACGTAAACGCTCAGACGTGGAAGGATTCCCCGCAGCCGCAGCGGCCCTTCTCATTCGGGTTGTTGAACACGAAGCCGGACTGGAGCTTGTCCTCGACGTAGTCCATCTCGGTCCCGATCAGGAACATCAGCGCCTTGGAATCGACGAACAGGCGCACGCCCTTCTCCTCGACGACCTCGTCGAGCGGCTGCTTGTCCTTGGCGAACTCCATCTCGTAGGCCATGCCGGAACAGCCGCCGGTGCGGATGCCGATGCGCAGTCCGTCGGCCGGTTCGGCGCGCGTCGACATCAGGTATTTGACCCGATTCGCTGCAGCGTCCGTCAGCGTCATCACCGTTTTCGACATCATTTCTCTCCGTTTTTCCGATAGTCACCGGAATTTCCTAATATTCTTTCTCAGAAGAAGCCGAGTTCCAGCTTGGCGGCTTCCGACATCATGTCGGGGCTCCAGGGCGGGTCCCAGGTGAGCTCGAGCTCGACCTCGTCCACGCCTTCGACCTCCTCGACCTTCGTCTTCACCTGCGCCGGCAGGATCTCGGCCACCGGGCAATGGGGCGAGGTCAGCGTCATGACGAGGTTGACCTTGCCCGCGTCGTTCACCTCGACGTCGTAGATTAGGCCGAGCTCGTAGATGTTCACCGGGATTTCCGGGTCGTAGCACTCGCAGATCGCCGCGATCACGGCGGCGCGGAGCGGCGAGCCGCCCTCGCCCGCCTCGATATCGCCTGCCGCCCTGCTGTCTGCCGCGGCCTTGATCGCATCGTCCATCGGAAGCTCGCTCATTCCGTCGTCACCCTGTCTTTTTCGCCTTCGAGCGCAGCCCTGAACGTGTGCCAGGGCAGCGTCGCGCATTTGATCCGCGTCGGAAACTCGCGGACGCCCATGAGCGCGGCGAGTTCGTCGTTCTCGTCCGTCACGGGCGCGGCTTTTCCGGTCAGCTGCTCGTGGAAGCGCTGGAAGATCGCTTCGGCCTCGGCGACGGTTTTGCCCTTGATCAGCTCGGTCATCATCGAGGCGGACGCGACCGAGATCGCGCAGCCGCGCGCATCGAAGCGCGCGTCCACGATGCGGTCGCCGTCGAGCTTCACGAAAACAGTGACCCGGTCGCCGCACAGCGGGTTGTTGCCCTGCGCCTCGCCGGTCGCATCCTCCATCTTCCCCGCGTTCCGGGGATGGCGGCTGTGGTCGAGGATGATCTCCTGATAGAGCTCGCGCAGGTCGCTCATGCGAACATCTCCTGCACGCGCTTGATGCCCTCGACGAGCGCATCCACCTCGGCGCGCGTGTTGTAGAGCCCGAACGAGGCCCGCACGGTGGCCGCAACGTCGAACCGGTCCATAATCGGCTGGGCGCAATGGTGCCCGGTGCGCACCGCGATTCCGTCGTAATCGAGGATGGTGCCGACGTCATGCGGGTGGACGTCGCGGATGTTGAACGACAGGATCGCCGCCTTCTCCGGCGCGGTGCCGATGATCTCGACGCTGTTGATCCCGGCGAGCTTTTCCGTCGCGTAGGACAGGAGGTCGTGCTCGTGGGCGGCAATCGCCTCGAAGCCGATGCTTTCCACGTAATCGATGGCCGAGCCCAGCGCAATGATGCCGGCGATGTGGGGCGTCCCCGCCTCGAACTTGAACGGCAGCTCGGCGTAGGTCGTCTTCTCGAAGGTGACGCGGTTGATCATCTCGCCGCCGCCCTGGTAGGGCGGCATGGCGTCCAGGAGCGCCTCCCGGCCGTAGAGCACGCCGATCCCGCTCGGCCCGTAGAGCTTGTGGCCGGAGAAGACGTAGAAATCGGCGCCCAGATCCTGCATGTCGAGGCGGATGTGGGGCGCTGCCTGGCAGCCGTCGAGGAGCACGACCGCGCCGACCCCGTGCGCCATCCGGACGACGTCCTTCACCGGCACCACTGTGCCGAGCGCGTTCGAGACGTGCGTGACGGCGACCATCCGGGTCTTCGGCGACAGGAGCTTCTCGTATTCGTCCATCAGGAAAACGCCGCGGTCGTCGACCGGGACGACGCGGATTACCGCGCCGGTCTGTTCGGCGATCATCTGCCACGGGACGATGTTCGAATGGTGCTCCAGCACCGAAAGGACGATCTCGTCGCCGGGTTTGAGACTGGCTCGGCCCCAGCTCGACGCGACCAGATTTATTCCCTCCGTCGCGCCTCGGACGAAGATGCATTCCTTTTCGGAGGCCGCGTTTAGGAACTCTTTCACCCGGAGGCGCGCGGCCTCCATGGCGTCGGTTGCCTTCTGGCTCATGTAGTGGACGCCGCGATGGACGTTCGCGTACTCGGTCTCGTAGGTCTTCGAGATACGATCGATCACCGCACGCGGCTTCTGCGCGCTGGCGCCGTTGTCGAGATAGACGAGCGCCTTGCCGCGGATCTTCTCCGACAGGATCGGGAAATCGCTCCGGATGCGGTCGATGGGATAGGCGCCGGCGCTTCCGGTCATTTTACGCCCCTTCCCCGCCGAGGCCGGTCATCCAGCCCGCGATCGCCGCGTCGAAATGCGCCTTCACCGCCTCGTCGGCGATGGTCTCGGCGATCTCGCCGACGAACGCGCCGATCAGCAGGGCCTTCGCCTCGTCGGGCGGAATGCCGCGGCTGTTGAGGTAGAACAGCGCCGTGCGGTCGAGGTCGCCGACGGTCGCGCCATGAGCGCACTTCACGTCGTCGGCGAAGATGCGGAGCTCGGGCTTCGTGTCGGCCTGGGCGCCCGCGGACAGCAGCAGGTTGCGGTTCGACTGGCTCGAATCCGTCTTCTGCGCGTCCTTCTCGACGATCACGCCGCCCTGGAACACCGAGCGCGACCGGCCGTCGAGCACGTTGCGGAAGACCTGGCGGCTCGACGTATGGGGCACGCGGTGGTCGGCCTCGGTCGTGTTGTCGGCATGCTGGCGTCCGCGCAGCAGCGCTCCGCCCCTGAGTTCGGCATCGGCGCCTGAGCCCTCGAAGGAGACGCGGAGCTCGTTCCGCGAAAGTGCGGCACCGGTCGCCAAGGCGACCGCCTCGTAGCGTGCGTCGCGGTCGAGCCGGACGCGGGAGACCGCCGTGTGGAAAGCGGAGACCGCCTCGGACTGGCGCTTGTAGTGGCGGATGCCGGCGTTCGCACCGACGCGGATCTCTGTGACGGCGTTGGTCCAGTAGGCCGCCTCGCCGGCGCCTGCGAAGGTCTCGATCACGGTCGCCTCGGAATTCTCGCCCGTGACGATCAGCGTGCGCGGATGGACCGAAAGGCTTTTCGCGCCGCCGTCGACGACATGGAGAATCTGGACGGGACGCGCGAGCACGGCGCCTTTAGGCAGGCGAAGGACGAGGCCGTCGCGCATGAAGGCCGTATTGAGGGCGACGAGAGAGCCTGCAGCGCCCTCTTCCGCCTCGCGGAACTCGGCCTCAACACCGTCGATTGCCTCGGACAACGGCGAAAGCACGGTCCCGGCCGGCAGGCTGCCGACGGACGACGCCGCCGCGTCGTAGCGGCCGTTCGCGATCACGATCACGTCGGCGCCGGCGATGCGGAGATCCGCCCAAGCCGAGGCCTCGACAGATGCGACGTCGGCGAGCGGATCGAACGCGGCGCGCGAAAGCCGGTTGAGGTTGGTGTATTTCCAGGATTCGAGGCGAGGCGTCGGGAAACCATCCCGCGCGAACGCGGCAATCGCGCTGCCGCGCATCTCGGAGAGCTTCGAGCCCGGAAGCGCATTGCGTGCGCGTTCGAAGCTCTCGACGAACGTCTCGACGCTGCTGTCTGCCATCATGCCTGCTTCGCCGCCCTCAGGCCGCAGCCGGGGCGTCTTCGACGCCGAACTTCGCGTAGCCCTCGCGCTCGAGCTCGAGCGCGAGCTCCTTGCCGCCGCTCGCGACGATCTTCCCCTTGGCGAGGACATGGATGTAGTCGGGCACGATGTGATCGAGGAGACGCTGGTAGTGCGTGATCACGAGCATCGACCGCTCCGGCGAGCGCAGCCGGTTGACGCCTTCCGACACGATGCGGAGCGCATCGATGTCGAGGCCGGAATCCGTCTCGTCGAGGATCGCAAGGGTGGGTTCCAGCATCGCCATCTGGAAGATCTCGTTGCGCTTCTTCTCGCCGCCCGAGAAGCCGACATTGACCGGCCGCTTCATGAGCTCGTCCTTCATCTCGAGGATCTTGCCCTTCTCGCGCGCGAACTTGAGGAAGTTGATCGCATCGAGCTCTTCGACGCCGCGGGCGCGGCGGACCGCGTTCACCGCGGTCTTGAGGAACGTCATGTTGGAGACGCCCGGGATCTCGACCGGGTACTGGAACGCGAGATAGACACCGGCGGCGGCGCGTTCATGCGCCACCATGGCGAGGAGGTCCTGGCCGTTGAAGCGGACCTCGCCCTCGGTCACCTCGTAGCCTTCGCGGCCCGACAGGACGTAGGACAGCGTGCTCTTCCCCGAGCCGTTCGGCCCCATGATCGCGTGCACCTCGCCCGATCCCATCTCGAGATCGATGCCTTTCAGGATCTCCTTCCCGTCGACCGAGACGTGGAGATTGCGTACCGAAAGCAGACTCATCGTAAGTTCCTCATCCCACGCTGCCTTCGAGCGTCACGCCCAGCAGCTTTTGCGCCTCGACGGCGAATTCCATCGGCAGCTCCTGCAGCACCTCCTTGCAGAAGCCGTTGACGATCAGCGACACCGCCGCCTCGGGGTCGAGCCCGCGCTGCTGGCAGTAGAACATCTGGTCCTCGCTGATCTTCGAGGTCGTCGCCTCGTGCTCGACCTGAACGCTCGGGTTCGAGACCTCGATGTAGGGGACCGTGTGCGCGCCGCACTCGTCGCCGATCAGGAGCGAGTCGCACTGGGTGTAGTTGCGCGCACCGTCCGCACCGGCCATCGCCTTGACGAGGCCGCGATAGGTGTTCTGGCCCTTCCCGGCCGAGATGCCCTTCGAGATGATCGTGCTCCGGGTGTTCTTCCCGATATGGATCATCTTGGTGCCGGTATCGGCCTGCTGGTAGTTGTTGGTGATCGCGACCGAGTAGAACTCGCCGATCGAGCCGTCGCCTTCGAGGATGCAGCTCGGATATTTCCAGGTAACGGCGGAACCGGTCTCGACCTGGGTCCAGGAGACCTTCGAATTCCGCCCGCGGCATGCTGCGCGCTTGGTGACGAAGTTGTAGATGCCGCCCTTGCCGTTCTCGTCGCCCGGGAACCAGTTCTGGACGGTCGAGTACTTGATCTCGGCGTTGTCCATGGCGACCAGCTCGACCACCGCGGCATGCATCTGGTTCTCGTCCCGCATCGGCGCGGTGCAGCCTTCGAGGTAGGAAACGTAGCTCCCCTCGTCCGCAATGATAAGCGTGCGCTCGAACTGGCCGGTCTTCGCGGCGTTGATGCGGAAATAGGTGCTGAGCTCCATCGGGCAGCGCACGCCCTTCGGCACGTAGACGAAGGTGCCGTCGCTGAACACGGCGGAATTGAGCGTCGCATAGAAGTTGTCGGCGTAGGGCACGACGGTGCCGAGATACTTCTTCACCAGCTCGGGGTGGCTGTGGACCGCCTCGGAAATCGGGCAGAACACGACGCCCTTCTCGGTCAGCTTCTCCTTGAAGGTGGTCGCGACCGAGACGCTGTCGAACACCGCATCGACCGCGACACCCGCGAGGATCGCGCGTTCCGCCAGCGGAATGCCGAGCTTCTCGTAGGTCTCCAGGAGCTTCGGATCGACCTCGTCGAGGCTCTTCGGCTTGTCGGCGCTGCTCTTCGGCGCCGCGTAGTAGTAGGCGTCCTGGAAATCGATCTTGGGATAATGGACGAACGCCCACTCCGGCTCGGTCATGGTCAGCCAGTGGCGGTAGGCCGTCAGGCGCCATTCGAGCAGCCATTCCGGCTCGCCCTTCTTGGCCGAGATGAAACGGACGATATCCTCGTTCAGTCCCTGGGGCGCGAACTCGGAATCGATGTCGGTGACGAAGCCGTACTTGTAGTCGCGGCGGGCGACATCCTCCATCGAGGGAGCAGGCATCGCGGGAGCGGTTTCGGCGGGAGTGGCCATATTCGTTACCTCAGAGCGCCGCGGCGACGGGTTGCGCCGGCGGGACCGTGTCGAACACGGGGCGCGCCATGTCGGCAACGCTCACCTTCGCCAGGGCGCCGACGAGCGCATCGTTAATCTGGCGCCAGTTGGTGCGGGTCGGGCAGAGCGCCTCCATCTCGCAGGCGGCGCCTTCGGCGGTGATGCACTCGGTCAGCGCGATCGGCCCGTCGAGTGCGGCGATGACCTGTGCGACCGAGATGTCCGCGGGCTGGCGCGACAGGCCGTAGCCGCCTGCGGCGCCCCGGTGCGAAACGAGAAGTCCGGCCGAGGCCAGCTGCTTCAGGAGCTTGCTGACCGTGGGCAGCGGAAGCGCGGTCGAGTCGGCCAGCTCCGCCGCGGTCGTCCTCTGGGTGGACGCCCGGGCAAGCTGGACCATCAGGATGACCCCGTAATCCGCCATTCGGCTCAATTTAATCATTGATTTTCAGCCGCTTGCATAAATTCGCACCAGATCGGTACACAAAGGGAAAATAAGCTTTCGCGCCCGCGTGTCAACCGCGCATCTCCGCTATTTCCCCGAATGGTGCGTCCTGCGTCGGAATGTCCCGGCGGCCGCAGTCGTTAACAGCCTGTAAAGCGATTTGCGACACATATGCTCGGCCCTTTCCCGTCTCGGGGACCGGGCCGCAGACGACCTGCAAGGGCGTTAAATTTTTTTACAGCCGTGTGAAAAGCCGCCCCAAAGTTGTCGAGATATTTTACGCCGGACAGACGCCGACGCCTCTGAAATCCATTCAACCGGTTGAATCTACGCAAGAATCGAAATCTGGCACGGAAATTGCATGACGACCTCCAGCTATTGTTCGCACGGTTGTTCACTATCCTTAACGACTCGACGGGCTGGCGGATCCGGGTGCCCGGCCGGACGCCGCACAGAAACAGCGCGTAACAAAGGTGTCACGATGAAAAAGTTTCTCGCCCTTTACGTCGTCTCGCTGCTTGCGGTCTTCGTCGGACTATCGACGGCGCGCGCGGCGACAATCGCGCACTGGACGTTCGAAGACGGAATTCCAGGATCGCCCGCGACGACGGTGATCGACTCTGTCGGCGGAAACAACGGCGTCGCGATCAACGGCCCTGTCTATGTAAGCGGCGCGGTCAGCAACTTCGGAACGACCGGGCTGAGCTTCAACGGCGTCAATCAGACCGTTTTCGTCGACAGCACCAGCGGCGGCGACCTCGAGCTCACCGGCGACTTCACCATCGAGGTCGGCGTGATCACGGGCTCGACCATCGGCGGCTCGCTGCCGATCTTCATGGGCGACCCCGATCCCGGCAAGGACCCCTACTACATCGTCCTCAACCCCGACGGTAGCCTGATCTTCCATCTCTACACCGGTACCGGCGGGAATTTCGACCTTTCGACGACGGCCGGCGCGGTCTCGACGAACGCAAGCCAGAACATCGCGACCGTATTCGACTTCGACGACATCAACGATACCGACAACTTCATGCGGATCTTCGTCGACCAGACGGAAGTCGCGAGCGTCAACATCGGCAGCAACGTGCCCTACTACGGCGATACGGACAGCGACCTCTGGATCGGATCGGTCGAGAACCAGTTCGCGTTCTTCAACGGCACGCTCACCGACATCCGTATCTCCAACGTGGCCCTCACCGGCGACCAGATGTTCCAGGTGCCCGAGCCCGGCATGCTCGCGGTCTTCGGCCTCGGCCTCCTCGGTCTCGGCCTGAGCCGGCGCCGCAACGCCTGATACGCGGACAAACAAACGAAAAAGGCGGCCTGAGGCCGCCTTTTTTAATTCCGGGATATTTCCCCGCATTCAGCTCGGGACGAACTTCTCCGCATGGATGAGCGCCGCGGGAGCGCCTTTGTCGGCGAGCCATTTCTCGGCCGCGTCGATCATCGGCGGCGGGCCGCACAGATAGACCTCGCAGTCGCCGCCGTTGAGCAGTTCGGGCCGCAGCAGCGAGGTGACGTGACCGGTCGCGCCGGTCCACCCCCCGCCCCCGTCGACGACGCAGAGCTCGGTCGTGAGATCGATCCCCTGCTGGTCGTAACCCTGGAGCTGATCGAGCGCGAACAGCTCGGCCGGGTCGTTTGCGCCGTAGAGCAGATGGATGGGCCGGTCGGTTCCGCCGTCGGCCGCGATCGTATCGAGCATGCTCAGCATCGGCGCGAGGCCGGTGCCGCCGGCGACCATCAGGACCGGGCGCTGCACGGGACGCAGATAGAACCGCCCGAACGGGCCGGTCACATTCATATCGTCGCCGGGCGCGGCGCGCTGCGACAGGTAATCGCTCATCGCGCCCTGCTCCAGCACCTTGACGTAGAAGGTGTATCGCCCGGTCTCGAACGCGCCGTTCGCGAACGAGTAGGACCGGTGATCCGACGTGCCCGGCACCGAGAGATGCACGTACTGGCCGGGAATGAACGAGATCGGCGGGCTGCCGGCCGCGGGCTCGACGACGAGGCGCGCGACGGTCGACGAGATCATGCCGACCTCGGCGACCTTGGCCTTCCGCATTTCCGGCGCGGATTTCAGGGCGAGTTTCGACTCGTACGGAAACTCGATGACGCAGTCGGACTTCACGTGCATGCGGCAGGTGAGAACTTCCCGCCGTGCCGCCTCGTCGGCCGAAAGCGCCTCGTCCGAATGGTCGTCGAGCGCGTACTCGCCCGTCGTACAGAGGCCCTTGCAGGTCGCACACGCGCCTTCTAGGCAATCGGTCAGGATGCGGACCCGGTTCTTCAGCGCCGCGAAATAGATCGTGTCGGTCTCGCTCGCGTCGAACTTGACCACCCGCCCGTCCTCGAAGACGAGCGTCACCTTGTGCGTGCTCATCGGCTCCTATCCTTCCGGTACGAGAAGCGGCTTAACCGCATCGCCGCGCCGGATCAACTCGAACCCTTCGGTCGCCTCGGACAGGGGCAGGACGTGGCTCTGGATCGGCGTGAGGTCGATCGCGCCGGAATAGACCAACTCGGTCGATTTCTGCCACGTGTCCCAGATCCGCCTTCCGTGGATGTTGATCATCCGCGGGCACTTGAGAAGCCAGAAGGTGAAGTCGACCGCGATCTCGCGAGGGGGGGCGCCGACGAGGCGGAAGTCGCCGCCCTTGCAGAGCGCGTCGAACACCGCCCGGAAGCCGCCCTCGGAGCCCGAGAACTCGATGCCGACGTCAGCGCCCTCGCCGCCCGTCATGTCGCGCACCGCGGCGGCAACGTTATCCTCGCGGGGATTGAGGACGCGGTCGGCGCCCATGGTCTCCGCCGTCTTGAGACGGATCGGGTTGAGATCCGCGGCGATCACCTTGGACGCGCCCAGGACGCGTGCGACGGCGACCGCCATCAGCCCGATCGGCCCGCAGCCGTTGACGAGCACGGTCTGCCCCGACACGCCCGAGCCTTCGAGGCAGGCATGCACCGCGATGCCGAACGGCTCCAGCATCGCGCCTGTGTAGTGCGGCAGGTCCTTCGGGTTCTTCCACGCGATGACCGAGGGAACCGTCACGTAGTCGGCGAAGGCGCCGTCGATGTCGATGCCGGGATACTTCGTCGCGTTGCAGAGATGCGCGCGGCCCAGCCGGCACGGACGGCAGACGCCGCAATAGATGTGGCTCTCCAAGCTGACATGATCGCCGAGCACGACGTTGGTGACGCCCTCGCCGACCTGGTCGACGACGCCGCTCACCTCATGGCCGAGGACGCGCGGCAGCGACATCCGCCGCGCCATCCGGGGCGCCCAGTTGTAGATCTGCATGTCGGTGCCGCAGATGCCCGCGGCGCCCACCTTGAGACGGATCTCGCCCGGACCGGCATCCCGGGGCTCCCACGACCGGACGGCGACGCCGCCCGGCATGGCCGCGACCTTGCACAGCGCGAGCATCAGAGGTGATACACGTCGATCGGCCCCTCAAGCCGATCGTCGACGAAAACGATCTTCTTCCGGCAGATCTTCAGCTCGCCGTCGACGCGGCGCAGCGTGAAGTCGTAGAGGCTGCCGCGCGTGAGGCTGCCCTTCTTGCCGTAGGAATGGACGATGCAGTTCGCGGTCGCCTGGACCTCTTCCCCGTCCTCCTCGACGAGGACGTTGCCGACGACATGGACGGTGCGATCGAGCGGCACCGATGCGTAGGAATCCCGTGATTCGATGCGGAACACACGGTCTTCGAGACCGCCCCGGTTACGCAGGTAGATCAGGTTGAGCTGGAGCTCGGGATCGTCCGTCGTCTCCTCCTCGTTCGCCCAGGACGGCACCCAGTAGACGGCGTCCTCGGTATAGAGATCGATCCAGTCGTACCATTCGCGGCGGTCGAGCAGCGTCGACTCGCGGTAGATCAGGTT
>JAYOEF010000099.1:13427-14125 GCA_038106605.1 Alphaproteobacteria bacterium | reverse complement strand
TGTGCGACGTCTCGAGCATGTAGCAGCCGAGGAGCCGCGGTCCGCGCACCCAGAGCCGCTGGATGCCCATGTTGTCTATGCCGGTGTCGGGATCGTAGGTGACGACGTGGCCGCAGGTGATGTAGCGCCCGGCGTCGCCCATGTGCTGGCGCAGTGCGGGCAGCGCGAGGAGGTTCGCCGCCTCGCCCTCCTCGATCACCTCGCGGACCGGCGCGTCCTTCTCGCCGACGGTCACGGGATCGATCGCTTTCGAGGAGAGGTTGGCGAGCGCCTTGGCGATGTCGCGGTGGTCGTCGATGCCGAGCGCCTTCGCGCTCAGCTCGCGGCTCGCGAACAGGTTGGTTAGCACCGGCATGTCGGAAATCGAACCGTCCGGCATCTTCGGCTGGCGGACGAAGATCGCGGGATTTGCGCTGCGCGACGCCATCACGTGCTGAAGCGCCGTGATTTCCTGCATCACGGACATCGGCCGGTCGGGCCGGAAGATCGCGTTGTCGATCTCGTTGAGGTAGGTGCGGAGGTCTGCCATTCGGCGCGGGCCCGGGTCGTTGTCGGCGGGGCGCTGGCGCGCTCCCGATGCGGAAGAGTCAGGTTTTAATACCGGCCGCGCATACGGTCCAGTACGGTCCGGCATGACCCGGAAAGGAAAGGGGCCGCGGCATCCCCCCCCGCCCCCACAAGCTCGGTTTGTTGTTACG
>JAYOEF010000099.1:0-13417 GCA_038106605.1 Alphaproteobacteria bacterium | reverse complement strand
GGAGCCGTTTGCGTTTTTTTCTGTTTTTATCCCGGGCGGCGATTCGGGCCGTGTTGGTGCCGCCTGCCCCCGCACCGGACTGGGCCGGCGGCCCCCGCCGCCCCCCCCTCTAGCTCGTTTTCTTGTTCCGGTCCGCGATCAGTAGCGGATGGTGATCTCGACCCGGCGGTTGCCCGCTTCCTTGGCGCCGTCGGCCGTCTTGATCGCCGGCTGGTTCTCGCCGAGCGAGCCGATCGACAGCAGCTTGTCGGACACGCCGAGCTTGGTCAGTGCCGCCGCGACGACGTTGGCGCGCGCTTCCGCGAGCTTCGAGTTGTAACGGTCCGCGCCCGAAAGGTCGGTGTGCCCGATCACGGAGACGACCAGCGGCTTGCCCTGCTTGGAAGCCACTGCCGCTGCCTTGAGCACGCCGTTCGCCTTGGCGTCGAGCGTCTTGGTGTTGTAGCCGAAGTAGACGACGAAGGTCTTGGGCGCCGACTTCGCCATCGGCGCCGCCGGGGCGGGCGCGGCTGCGGCCGGCTGCTCGATCAGCGCGAGGGCGGTGAAGAACGCGATGCGGCAGGCGTCGATGTCCTCGGGCTGGAAGTTCTCTTCCTGCTCCTGCGCCCAGCATTCGTACATCGCCTGGGCGCGGGCCGAGGCCCCGGGATTGCTCGCCTTCGAGCCCTTGCCGAACGCAGCGACGAGGCGGCTGCGGGCGGTGTTGAGGGCGCCTACGGCGGCCTTGGGTTGGGTGCGGGTGTTCACCGCCTCCGGCTCCGTCGGCGATCCAGCGGCGGCGGCCATGGCGCGCTCGGCGAAGAGGTCGGCGTCCGCGTAGTCGCCTTCGGTGTACTCTTCCTTGGAGAGCTTGATGTATTCCGCGTAGAGAGCCTTCGAGAAGGCGTCGCCCTTCGGCGTGGCCATCTGCGCGTCGTGCAGCCCCATCCCGGAGCAGGCACCGACCAGCGCGGCAATTGCGACCGTTATCGCGAGCTTCTTGAAGTTCATCGCTTTGTTACTCCTGTTTTGTCTTTTACCCGATCCGGAGCGGCGCTCGAGGGCTGCCCGGCCGTTCCGGTCCTTCCGTTAAACGCGTCGTTCGCCCCTGTCGCGCAGATGCCCGGATCTTCAATCCGTTTCCCGGATTGCCTCTCCCAGCTTGTTCGCGAACTCGTCGATCTGTTCTTCGCTCACGATCAGCGGCGGCGACAGGGCAATAATATCGCCGGTCTGGCGGACAAGCAGCCCCTTTTCGAAACACTTGAGATAGACCTCGTAGGCGCGCGCGGTCGGCGCGCCCTCGCGCGGGCGCAGCTCCACGGCCCCCATCATCCCGAGATTGCGGATGTCGATGACGTTGGGCAGTCCCTTCAGGGCGTGGAGCGTGTCCTCCCAGCGCCGGGACAGCGATTTCGCACGTGCGAACAGGTCGTCTTCCGCGAACACGTCGAGCGTCGCGAGGCCGGCCGCGCAGGCTAGCGGGTGCGCCGAATAGGTGTAGCCGTGGAACAGCTCGATGATATGGGGCGGGCCCTGCATGAACGCGTCGTAAACGCCCTTGCGTACGCCCACGGCGGACATCGGCACGGCGCCGTTCGTCATTCCCTTCGCCATGGTGATCATGTCGGGGACGATGCCGAAGAGATCCGCCGAGAAGGCGTCGCCGAGGCGGCCGAAACCGGTGATCACCTCGTCGAGGATCATCAGGATGCCGTGCCGGTCGCAGATCGCGCGGATGCGTTCCAGATAGCCCTTCGGCGGGATCAGCACGCCTGTCGAGCCCGCCACCGGCTCGACGATCACCGCGGCGATGGTCGATGCGTCGTGAAGCGCGACGATTCGCTCGAGGTCGTCGGCGAGATGTGCGCCCCATTCGGGCTGGCCCCGGCTGAACGCCTGGTGTGTGGCATCGTAAGTGTGGGAGAGGTGATCGACGCCCGGAAGCAGCGGACCGAAGGACTTGCGGTTCGGCGATATGCCGCCGACCGAGATGCCGCCGAAGCCGACGCCGTGATAGCCCCGCTCGCGGCCGATCAGGCGGGTCCGCCGCCCATCGCCGCGTGCCTGGTGGTAGGCAAGGGCGATCTTGAGCGCGGTATCGACCGCTTCCGATCCGGAGCTTCCGAAGAACACATGGTCTATGTCGCTGGGAAGGAGCGCCGCGAGACGGCCTGCGAGCTCGAACGCGCCCGGAAACCCCGCCTGGAACGGCGGGGCGTAGTCGATCTCGCCCGCCTGACGGCGGATCGCCTCGACGATGCGCTCGCGCCCGTGTCCGGCGTTGACGCACCACATGCCGGCCGCCATGTCGAGCACCTTGCGCCCGTCCGAGGTCGTGTAGTGCATGTCCTTCGCGGCCACGAAAAGGCGCGGTGCCGCCTTGAACTGCCGGTTCGGCGTGAACGGCATCCAGAACGGTTCGAGCGAGTTGACGTTGCGCCCTCCGGGCGCGCCGGTATCTGGCATGTCTGCCCCCGAGTCGATTAATCGGATAATCTCCGTTCAGGCTAACAAACGGCGAAGCGGCGCAACAGGGGGTTCGGCCGCGGCGCCCTCGGCTGGATGTCACCCATGCAGACCGGTTCCGGGCTGTCGGCTCTCGCCGCGGCGCTGTCCGAATACAACTACCGGACCTTCACCATCGGCAACGTCGTCTCCCACAACGGCTCGTGGGCGCAGCGCGCCGCGGTGCTGTGGTTCACGTGGGAGATCACGGAATCGGGCTTCTGGCTCGGGCTGATGTCGGTCGCAGACCTGCTCCCCGTGGTCGTGCTCGGCCCGCTCGCGGGCGCCATCGCCGACCGCATGAACATCCTGACCATGCTCAAGATCACCCAGGTCGCGGCCGCGCTCCAGGCGGTGCTCCTCGCCACACTTACCTTCGCCGGGCTGATGACGCCGGAGCTTCTCTTCGTGCTCGTGCTGATGCACGGCATCATCATCTCGGTCAACCAGGCGCCGCGTCTCGCGCTCGTCCATCACCTCGTGGAGCGGAAGAACCTGCCGGCGGCCATCGGCATCAACTCGATGGTGTTCAATTCGGCGCGCGCGACGGGCCCGATGATCGGCGGGTTCCTGATCGACGGCTACGGGGTCGCCTGGGCGTTCGCTTTCAACGCCGTCACCTACGTCTGGTTCCTCGTCGCGTTGCAGCTCGTCCGCCTGGAGAACCCGCGCAGCACGAAGGCGCCGACGCGGGCCCGCGAAATTCCGCGCGAGATCGTCGAGGGATTCCGCTATGCGATCCGCCATGCCGGGATCGCGCGGCTCCTCCTCATCCTCATCGTCATCTCGATCTGCGGCCGACCCTACATGGAACTTCTTTCGGGCTTTGCCGACGAGGTGTTCGGCCGCGGCGTGAAGGGCTATTCGCTGATGCTCTCGGTGACGGGGGCGGGCGCGATGCTGGGCGGGCTCGCGCTGGCGCTGCGGCCGGGCCTCGCCGGGCTCACCTCGCGCGTCGTCTTCGGCATCCTCGTCGTCGGCCTCTCGCTTGTCGGTTTCGGGCTCACCGGGAACTTCTGGTTCGCGCTCGTCTGCCTGTTCGTCAGCGGCTTCGCGGTGATCTCGGTGGGCGTCGGCGAGCAGACGCTGATGCAGAGCGCGGTCGATCCCGCGATGCGAGGCCGGGTGATGAGCACCTATGGCATGATCGGCCGCGGCGCGCCGGCCATCGGCGCGCTCGCCATGGGCGGCGCGGCCGAGCATTTCGGCTTCCAGCCGCCTGTCCTCGCCGGGGCGCTGGTCTGCCTCGTCCTGTGGGCCTGGGCGGTGCGCCGGCGGCGCGCGATGGCGGAGACGCTGGAGCGCGAGTAGGCCGCCTACTCGATGGCGTTCGCTTCCTCGACCATGAGCACCAGCGAGGCGCGCAGCAGGTAGGCGCGATGCGCCTCGTCGTCCGCCGCGGTCTGGTGCAGCTCGTCGAGGCGGGCCTTACGCGCCTCCGGATCGGTCTCCTGCAGGATGCGCTTGTTGTTGATCGACTGTGCCTGCACGTATTTCTCGGCCATGGGGCGGCGCTGGCGGTCATAGCGGGCGAGCAGCGGTGCATGGTCCGCGCCGTGCCAGGCGGCGATCAGCTTCTCCGCGAGATTGAGCCCGTCATGGATGCCGCTGTTCATGCCCATGCCGCCCAGCGGGTTGTTGACGTGCGCGGAATCGCCCGCGAGCGCGACGCGCCCCTTGGCGAACGACGCCGCGACGCGCTGGTGCACGCTGTAGAGGTTGCGGTGGAGGAGCTCGTACGGCGGATCGTAGGGATAGCACTCGGCGAAGCGTGCCTGAATCCACTCGTCGCTGAGGACGTGCTCGTCCGGGTCCTTGCCGAACGCGGGGAACAGCGCCCGCCAGACGCCTTCCGACTCGTCGCCGGGCACCTTGATCATGGCGCACCACTGAACCGGATGGGCGACGTAGTTGCGGTAGCGCCAGCCGTCCGCCTTCTCGAAGTCGTAGTGGGTGGAGACGATGATGAAGCGCTCCTCCCAGGTAAAGCCCGGAAAGTCGATCCCGAGCGACTTGCGCACGACCGACCGGCCGCCGTCGCAGCCGATCAGGAACCTGCCGCGGTGGGTTTCCTTCGTGCCGTCGGGCGCCTGGACGGTGATCTCGACGCCGTCGTCGTCCTGGCTGAGCGCGACGATCTCGCGCTCGCGGGTCAGCGAGAAGTTGTCGAGCCCGAGCGCAAGATCGCGCGCGATCTCGATCGTCTTGTGCTGCTCGAGCTGGAGCGCGAACGGGTAGGGCACGCGGTCGGCGATGCGCCGGTAGTCGAACTCGGCAACGATCTCGCCCGAGACGCGGTCGCGGAACTGGAACAGCGGCGACTCGATCCCGCGGCGCAGCATCTCGGGCACCATGCCGAGCGGCTCGGTCATGGCGAGCGTCGAGGGATGCAGCGTCGATGCGCGGTGGTCGGTCGGTACGTCCTTCAGCGCGTCGAAAATCTTTACCGGGATCCCCGCCTTCGCGAGGGCGAGGCCGGTCGTCATGCCCACCGGTCCGGCGCCGGCGATGAGGATGCAGTCGCTGTCGGTCATACGCTGTGGTCTCCGTTGATGCTATGCGCCCGTGTCGATGCGCACGTGATGCTACGCGCTCGCGGTCTTGCGCCGGCCCGAGGTGACGAGCCAGACGCCGAGGAATATGACCGCGATTCCGGCGAGATGGTAGGTTTCGATGGATTCCCCGAGCACGAGGACCGCGAAGATCGTCCCGAACACGGGAATCATGTACTGCGCCATTCCGGCAACCCCCGTTCCGACCACCGGAACGGCCCGGTTCCAGAGGATATAAGCCATCACCGAAGGGAACAGGACGGCGTAGCCGGTGATGATCAGATTGTCCGGCGTCGGTTCGAACCGCAACCCGATCGCAAGATCGTAGATCCAGAGCGGCAGCATGATCAGGGTCGCATAGACCGTGATCGCGACGAGGAACGGCATCTCGCCGATATCCTTCGGCCGCCAGCGCAGCATCACCGTGTAGACCGCCCATGAGAAGAAGGCGACGAGGACGAGGATATCGCCGATATTGATCGAGAACCCGCTCAGCCGGCCGAAATCGCCACGCAGCACGATCAGGATCGTGCCGAGGAAGCCGATCGCGATCCCCGCCGTCTGGCGCCGGGTGACCGTCTCGCCCGTCATGAGGAACGTCGTCATGACGATCCAGACGGTTCCCGACGCGTTCATCAGCGAGGCGTTGACGGCCACCGTGTACTGGAGCCCGACGTAATAGGGCACGGTGAAGCCGACGACCCCGAAGAAGCCGAACGCGGACAGCATAGGCCATTGGCGGAGGATGGCGTGCCGCTGCTGCCAGGTCTCGCGCCAGGCGAGCGCGAGGAAACACAGCGCGACGAAGAACCAGCGGATGAAGGACAGCGTGAAAGGGGGCACGCTGCCGGAAGCCGCGCGCCCCGCGACGGCGCTGCCGGACCACGAGATCGCGGCGACGACGAGGAAGAGAAACGCCATCCAGAACGGAATCGTTCCCCCCGTCCCGGCGTGCGCCGCCGGCCGCCCGTCCACCTTTTCCGATGCCAATTCCGTCCCCCCGTTGCGGCGCTACCATAGGCGCGCCGCGATGGGGGTACAACGACCGGACGGCGCCCGGGTGTCAGGTCTGTGCGCTCTCCCGTTCAGGCTCGCCCTGCACGCCCTCCCGGCGTACCGAAGGCATGTGGAGAAGGAGCGCGTTGGCGACGAAGATGCTCGAATAGGTGCCGATAAGGATGCCCCAGGTGAGCGCGATCGCGAAGTTGCGGAGCACCGGGCCGCCGAAGACCAGCAGGGCGACGACGGCGATCAGCGTCGTGCCGCTTGTCAGGATCGTCCGCGAGAGCGTCTGGTTCGTGCTGAGGTCGATCAGTTCGGTGAGCGGCATCGTCTTGTACTGCCGGAGGTTCTCGCGCACCCGGTCGAACACCACGACCGTGTCGTTGATCGAGTAACCGGCGATAGTCAGCAGCGCGGCGATGGTCGTCAGGTCGAATTCGAGGCCGAAGATCGAGAAGACCGCGACGGTGGCGATGACGTCGTGGAAGGTCGCGATGATGGCCGAGACGCCGAACTGCCACTCGAACCGGAACCAGACGTAGATGCCGATGCAGAGAACCGAAAGGAGCGCGGCATAGAGCCCGTCGCGCAGCAACTCGCCGCTGACCTTGGGGCCGACGAACTCGGTGCGGCGCACCTCGTCCTGCGGGCTGAGGATCGAGCGGATCGCGCCAACGGCCTTCTGCCGCGCCTCCGGGGTGCCCTGGTCCGCCTGGACCTTGACGAGCAGCGAATGGGGATCGCCGAACGTCTGGAGCGAGGCGCTGCCGAGTCCGAGGGCATCGATCTTGGGCCGGAGCGCGCCGAGATCCGCGGGCTCGGCGGTCTTTGCCTCGACGAGCACGCCGCCGGTGAAATCGAGACCTAGGTTGAGGCCCTTCAGGCCGAGCGACAGCGGCGTGGCAAGGACGAGCGCGAGACTGCAGGCGAGGGCGAAGACGCGCAGACGCATGAAGCCGATCCGCGTACCGTCGGGGATAAGGCGGAAACCGCCGAAATTCTTGAACAAGGAAAGCGTGCCGTTTGCGAGAGCTTGAAGGTGCGGCGGGCCGTCCGACCGGGCCGGCGCCCGCCGTCCTGAACAAGATCGCTCCTCATATGGAGATCCGCCTGCCTTTCCGGGAGGGGGCGGAAGGGGCAGCCTTCAAATATATTTTGGGAGACGATTCAGGGCGACGCGATCCCACGTTTCTTGACAGGCTGCCGGGCGGGGCACACCTTCGACCTTCGATTCGGGGAAGAGGATGCCGCAGGGCAACGCCACGACAGATCTGAAAAGCCGGGATTTCGGCGGCGCGGCGCTGGCGTCTGCGCTTGCGGCGCTTCCTGGGTTCAAAGGGATCACCAGCGACGATCTCGTTCCGATCCGGACGCGTGGTCTGATGCATGCCCACGTGCGTCTCGAAGGCCGCGGCAAGGTGCTCCGTATTCCGCGCGCGGGCTCGTTCGGCATGGCGCCGCGCGAGAACATCGCCTACCAGTCGGCCTGTTTCGATCGCGCCTTTCCGAGCGGCCACGTCCCGGAACGCTTCGCCACGCTCGAACCGGCGCCGGACATTCCCTGGGGCGCTCTCGCGATCGAAGACGTCGCGGGAGACATGCCGCGGCTTCCGGCGGACCTGGGCGCAGTCGCCGAGGCGCTCGCCGCGCTGCATTCGCTTCCCGTCCCCGGCCCGGCAGGGCGTCCTCCGCTCCTGTTCCATGCCGATCCCGTCGGCGCCACGGTCGCGGTGATCGAGGCTCAGGCGGCTTATCTCGACCGCGCCATGGTCGGGCCGGACGCGCGCCGCCAGCTCGACGAGGAAATCGCCTGGGCGCGTGCCTTCGCCGCGCGGTCGGCGGGCATGGATCAGCCCGTCGCGCTCGTCGGCACCGACACCCACCCCGGAAACTTCCTGGTGCCGCGCCCGGGGCATGCCGTCTTCGTCGATCTGGAGAAGATGCTCTACGGCTCGCCCGCCATCGATCTCGCGCATGCGAGCGTCTACACCTCGACCATGTGGGATCCGGAGGCCGCGACCGCGCTCGACGACGCCGACGTCGCCGCCTTTTACGAAACCTATTTCGCCGCCGTCGGTCCCGCCGCGGCGGACCGGCTGCGCCCGTGGTGCACGCCGCTGCGCCGGCTCACCTGGCTCCGGACGACGACATGGTGCGCGAAGTGGCGCGTGGAATCGCGCGACGGCGCCGAATGGTCCGCGGCGAGCCACGACCCGGCCTATATCGCGAAGGTCCGGGCGCGGATCGCGGACTATTTCGATCCGGCAACGGTCTCGCGCATCCGGGCTGGCTTCAGCGCCCTTTGAACTCGGCCTTCTTCTTTTCGAGGAACGCCTTGTAGGCGTTGTGATAGTCCTCGGTGTCGCCGTAGGAGGCGGCGCGGCGGAGCGCGGCGTCGTCGGCGGGCGATACATGGTCTGAGCCGCGCACGGCGCGCTTGTTGTAGCGCGCGGCAAGCGGAGCGCCGGCGAGGATGTTCGCGACCGTCTCGGAGACCGCCGCATCGAGCGCGTCGTCCGCCACGATCCGCGTGATCAGCCCGCGCGAAAGCGCCTCCGCGGAGTCGTAGAAGCGGCCTTCCAGAACCAGTTCGAGGGCGACCGCCCGGCCCACCGTTTCGACGAGCGTGTCGGTCAGCGGCGGGTCGAGGAAGATGCCCATGTTCTTCACCGGGATGCCATAGCGCGATGCCGCGTTGGCGATGCGGATATCGCAGGCAAGCGCGATCTCGAGGCCGCCGCCGAGGCAGAACCCTTCGATGCGCGCGACCGTGGGGTGAAGGCACTGCTCGATCGCCATGACGGCCCGTCCCGTGATCGCGTTGTAGGCGAGCACCTGTTCGGCGTTGGCGCGTGCGGTCGAAAACTCGGTGATGTCGTTGCCCGATCCGAACGCCTTTCCGCCGGCGCCGGTGACGACGACGCAGCGCAGGCTCTCGTCGCCGGAAAGCTCCTCGAAGATGTCGCCGAGCCGGCGCCAGGACGCGCTGTCGAGCGCGTTGCGCTTTTCCGCCCGGTTGATGGTGACGGTGGCGACATGGCCGTCGCGGGTACAGAGAATGGAGTCGGTCATTGGGGCCCGGCGTTAAGGTTACGTTTGAAGGCGGCGCAGCATAGCGGCGGCGGCGTGCGACGTCGGGAAATTTTACAGATCGGTGACGGATCGTCGGTCTCTAAGACCTTAACATACTGTTAATTCAGAGAATTGAGGCATTGGCACAGTTCTTGCATTCCCTTGGGCAGACGCAACGATTTCCGGAGAACTCCGATGGCGCACAGAAAGCGTCGCGGTTCCAGAGCCAGAACCCGCCTCATGCGCGGTGTGGACGGGTTCTCGTTTACGCACGGTGTGGTGATGATGGCGATCGTCGCCGGTGCGGGCCTCTGGGGATACGCGCTCTTTAATATTGCAACGCGACCGCTATAGAGTCCCCCTCGAAGCGCGCGTTCACAAAGCGGCGCCTGCCAAGTCCCCCGGCAGGCGCCGTTTTCTATTCCGGGACCTCCTGATCCGCACACGGACGCCTCACGTCGAGTTGAGTTGCACGTGTTCGGCCTGCAAAGCACATCAGGGGCGAGCGGCGCCCGTCGTCGCACCACCGGAATCCAGGAGGGGAACATGTCCCGCACACTCGCCATCGCCGCATTCGCGACGCTCGGTCTCGCCGCCGCCGCGCCGGCCTTCGCGGCGTCCGACGCCAAGGTCGTCGAGCTCACCCAGGTCGGCTGTCAGTTCGTCGAATCCGAGAACGGCGTCAACCGCGGCTACCACCCGAAGCAGAAGGCCGACTGCGAGGCGATCAACGACAAGACCGCCGCGAAGCGTCTTGCCGACTCCAAGGTGCTCGAGCTGTCCGCCGGCAAGTACGTCTTCCGCGTATCCAACAAGGAGGTTTCCTACGAGGTCGGCTTCTGGCTGCGCTCGGAGGGCTACGACTGGCGCAATCCGCTGCACAAGCTGAGCAAGGTCAGCGTGTCGGGCGGCGGGCTGACGCTCGGAACCACGAAGGATTACGAGGTCGAACTGAAGCCGGGCGAGTACGTCTACTCCTGCCCGCTCAACACCACGCCCGATTACAAGCTCGTGGTGAAGTGAGCCGCCTAGCGGATCTCCGCCGCTAGGTTGCCGATCAGTTCCTCCATGTCGGCGGCGCCGTTCAGGCGCCCCGCCACGGCGGAGTGCGGCGTGAGCAGCGCCTTCGGATACTTCTTCAGCGGCTCGTCGGGGGGCGACGGCTCCTCGTAGTGGACGTCGAGCGCCACCCCGCCGAGCCGGTCGCTTTCGAGCACGTCCATGAGGGCCTGCCGGTCGATGATCGGCGCGCGCGAAATGTTGATGAGGAACGCCCCGTCCTTCATCCGGGCGAACGCAGCGGCGTCGATCAGCCCGCGCGTCGAATCGTTGATCGGCAGGTGCACGCTCACGAAGTCGGACCGCTCCAGCAGCTCCTCGAGCCCGCAATAGGACGCGCCGACCGAACGTTCGATGTCTCCGGGCAGCCGCGTGCGCTGGTAATAGAGGACGTTCGCGCCGAAAGCGGAGGCGCGCGACGCGACCTCGCGGCCGATTTCGCCGAGGCCGAGACAGCCGACCGTCGAGCCGTAGAGCGTCTTGAGCCCGTAAACCCGGCCCCAGTTCGCGGCCGCCGCGTGTCTCCGGTCGTGCATGCGGGGCTTGAAGCCCGCCTCGCGCAGGCTTTCCTCGTCGATCCGGTGGTTTATGAGACACAGCTTCTTCGCCATCGAGATCATCATGGCGAAGGCATGCTCGGCGACGGCGATGTTGACCCGCCGGCGCAGCGTCTTCACCGCGACGCCGCGCGCGGCGCAGGCGGCGAGATCGATGTTGCGGGTATCCGTGCCGAACTTCTGGACGACCTTGAGCTTCGGCGCGGCGGAGAGCTCCTCCGGGCCGATGCGAAGGGTCTCGCAGATGATGCCGTCGGCGTCGGCGATCGCCGCCCGGAATTCCTCCTGGTCGCCCACCATCTCGTACTTCGCCGGATAGAGGTTCGGGATCGAGGCACGCACCTTCGCGACCCACTCGTCGAAGCCGGGAAGATCGACGTGATAGTAGTCCTTTATCGCGGCGTAGCGTTCGGGGTCCGTGTCGGGGTCGAGGATGACCTGCGACGTCCGGATGATGACGTCGTCTTCGGCGACGATTTTGGGCATGCGAGAGGGCTCCGCGTCTTCGTGGCGTTGCGGGATCAGGGAATGAACTGCTCGTTGAGGATCCGGTCCTCGAGATTGTGCTCGGGGTCGAACAGCAGCGTGAAAGAGGTGTCGCGCGCTGCGCGGACCTGGACCCGCTTCACGTCGCGCACTTCCGTGTAGTCGCCGACGGCGCTGACCGGGCGCTTCCTCGGCTCTAGGATTTCGAGCGTGATCGTCACCGATGCTGGCAGCAGTGCGCCCCGCCAGCGCCGCGGCCGGAAAGCGCTGATCGGCGTGAGCGCGAGGAGGTTGGCGCCGAGCGGGATGATCGGGCCGTGCGCAGAGAGGTTGTAGGCCGTGCTCCCCGCCGGCGTGGCGACGAGGACGCCGTCGCAGATCAGCTCCGTGAGCCGGACCTTGCCGTCGATCTTGATCCGGATCTTCGCCGCCTGGCGCGTCTGTCGGAGGAGAGAGATCTCGTTGATCGCGAGGCTCCGGTGCGCCGCGCCGTCGACCGTATGGACCGTCATCTCCAGCGGCCGAAGCTCGACCGTCTCGGCGGCCTCGACGCGCTTCAGCAGGTTCGGCAGGCGGTATTCGTTCATCAGGAAGCCGACCGTGCCGCGGTTCATGCCGTAGATCGGAATGTCGCGGTCGAGATAGGCGTGCAGCGTCTCCAGCATGTGCCCGTCGCCGCCGAGCGCGACGATGACGTCGGCCTGCTCCGGCGGCACATGGTCGTAGCGCGCCGTCAGGCGCTTCCGCGCGCTCTGGGCGGAGGCCGAACTGGCGGCGACGAAGGCGATGCGCTTTGCTGACATGCGGCCGGGCCTGGGGTGACGGGTGGGTGGGGCGATGCGTCGGGGGAGTATATCGCCAAGATCGCGTCGCGCCAGACCGTGGAGCCGCCCCCCGTTGCGCTTTCGCGTACCGGTGCCGCGCTACCGCGCCCCCGCGTCGCGCAGCAGCCTCGCGATGCCCGCATGGCCCTCGCGCTCGGCATAGGAGAGCGCCGTTTTCCCCGTCTCGTCCCGCGCGCCGACCTTGGCGCCCGCCTGAATCAGCGTGCGCACGACCGCTTCGTGGCCGTTCCAGGCGGCGCGGATCAGGGGCGTCATTCCGTCCGCGTCGCGGTGGTTGGGGTTCGCTCCCGCGGCCACGAGCTCGGTCGCGGCGGACGTTTGGCCGTTGATCGCCGCCCAGAGGAGAGGCGTGCGCTCGGCCTCGTCGGTGAGTTCGGTACTCGCCCCGCGCTGCAGGAGGAGGCGTATGACCTGATTGCGCCCGCGCCAGGCGGCGTTCAGCACCGCGTTGCGCCTGTCCTCGCCGATGCTGTCGGCGTCGGCGCCGCGGGCGAGCATGGAGAGGACGGCGCCGAGGTCGCCTTCCTCTGCGGCGGTCTGCAGGTCGCGGTTCACGGACTTGAGGTTGGATCGCTGGTTCGCCGATTCCGCGAGGTCGCGGATCAGGCTGCCCCATTGCGCGCGCAGCTGATGCGAACGGACAACTTCGCGCGGCTTGAGCAACGGGTCGAGGGCTTCGGCCGCCTTCTTCGCGGCATCGTTGCCGCGCTCGGCGGCGAGCGACCACCAGAACGCGGTTTCCGAGAGGTCGCGCGGCAGCCCGACGCCCGTGAGCCGCATCAGCCCGACCAGCACCTGCGCCGGGGCGTAGCCTTGCTCGGCAGCCTTGGTGAGCCATTTCTGCGCCTGCCGGAAGTCCTGCGGGACGTCCTCTCCCCGGAGATACTTGCCCGCCATGTTGAACTGGGCGTGCGGGAAGCCGTCGTTCGCCGCCGTCTGCAGCCGTTCGAGCGTCCGTGCCCGGGCCGAAGCGGGCATCTCCAGGTGATCCTCGCGCGGGGTCAAAGCATCGCGGAGCCGCCGATCCTCGGCGACGATCTGCTCGAAGATGGTGCGCTCGCGCCCGCCGATCGCGCTCCGGAACGTCTCGTACGCCGATGCAGGTGCCGGTGCTGCCGCGGGGGCTGCTGCGTTTGCCTCTGCCGGTGTGCTTCCGGGTGACGTAGCAGCGGCGGCCGTCCGCGTGTCCGGGGGCTGGACTGCGGTTCTCGCCTCGCCCGGTGGGGGAGACGCCGGCGCCTTGCCGGGCGCGGTTCCGACCGTCTCGGCGGTCGAGGGGGCTATCCCGATGGTTCGCACCGAAGGCGCAGCGCCGCGGCCGGAAAGCGCTGATCGGCGTGAGCGCGAGGAGGTTGGC
>JAYOEF010000098.1:0-14158 GCA_038106605.1 Alphaproteobacteria bacterium | reverse complement strand
AGCGCCGTCTGCGGCTCGCCGCCCATCGCGTAGATGTCGCCGAGGCTGTGGTTCGCGGCGATCTTGCCGAAAACGTATGGGTCGTCGAGCATCGAGCGGAAATAGTCGACCGTGTGCACCATCGCCTTGCCCGGCGGCACCTCGACGACGGCGGCATCGTCCGGCTCGTGCAGCCCGATCAGGACGTCGCTGCGGTCGACGGGTTCGAGCGCGTTGAGCGCGCGGCTAAGCACCGTCGCACCGACCTTGGCGCCGCAGCCGCCGCAGCGCATCGCGATCGCCGATATCTCCTTGACCACGTCGGCGCTCGCCAGCCCGGCGGGCAGGTTCGAATCCTCGCCCTCGTCCATGTCGGGCAGATCGTTGAACTTCTCCATGAAGCGCCGGTCGATCCAGTCTTTCCAGCGCCAGACGAGGCGGCCCTTCGCCGACCATTCCCCGCGCGAGGCGACCGCGTACTTGTCGCCCGTCGAGATCAGCCCGAGGAACTTCTCCTGCGGACGGTAGGGGACGAGCGGCCGGCCGAGCAGCGCGTTGCGCAAGTTGCGGGCGAGCGGCTTGCCCTGGCGTACCGCGAAGACACCCGATTTGGGGCGCGGGTGGCCGACCATTGCGGCGACGTCGCCGGCGGCGAACACGCCGGGGTGAGAGACGGATTCGAGCGTGTCCTGCACGCGGATGAAGCCGTGCTCGTCCACCTCGAGCCCGGCCTCGCGCGGCCATCCGGGCGCGCCCGCGGCGGTCACCCAGAGGATTTCGTCCGCTTCCGTGACCGCACCGTCGCCGGTCCGCAGCCGGCCGGGAGAGACTTCGACGACGGGGCTTCCGAGATGCAGCGTGACGCCGCGTTTTTCGAGCACGGCCTCGAATGTGTTCCGTACCCGACCATTGTGGGTCGGCAGGATTTCCTCCGATTCGCCGAACAGGTCGAAGGAGATGTCGTCGCTGCTCAGGCCCGCCTCGGAACGTAGTCTGCCGAGGCGATGCTGGATCGCCAGCAGGATCTCGACGCCTCCCGCGCCCGCGCCGACGACGGCAATTCGAAGCGGGCCCGCATGTGCCAGCGCGCGGTCGCGCAGCCGTTCCCAGCGGTCGAGAAACGCGTTGATTGGCTTGACCGGCACCACTGTTTCCGCGGCACCGGGAACGCCAGCGGTATCAGGGGTCGAACCCGTGTTGATCGACAGCAGGTCGTAGGGCACGGACGGGCGGTTGTCGCAATGGAGGCGCTTCTCGTGGAGATCGAGGCGCGTCACGCTGCTGTGGAAAAAGCGCGCGCCGGCAAAACGGCAGAGCGCGCCGAGATCGATGTGGACATCGTCGTAGCCGTAATGGCCGGCGACGAAGCCCGGCAGCATACCTGAGTAGGGCGTGTGCACGTCGCGGCAGATCAGCGTGAGCCGTACGCCCGGCACCGGCTTCATGGCAAAGCGCTTGAGAACGCCGACATGGCTGTGGCCGCCGCCGACGAGGACGAGGTCTTTGACGACCGGGGTATCCGAGCTTTTCATGGCATCAGCGCTGTTCGAGGGTTGTCTGGAGACGTAGTCGTGCCCGCACGTTGCGTGAAATCACGTCTACGCAAATGTTGAGGAGGGCGGTGAGAGCGATCAGGAACATCGCCCGGTCGAACCGGAGATCGGCGAACGCGCTGTCGACGTAGAAGCCGAGCGTCGCGATTCCCAGCATGCCGAGGATCGCGGTCTCGCGCATGATGACTTCCCAGCGGTAGAACAGCAGCGCCAGCATCGGCCGGTAGACCCGCGGCAGGATCTCATAGAAGTACCGGTCGGCGCCGTGCGCGGCGTCGGGGCGCAGGCGGATCGTTTCGGTGAAGCGGCCGACGAGATGGCCGATGATCGCGCCGTTGTGAAGCGCGAGTGCGACGATCGCGGGCAGCATCGAGGGTCCCCACAGCTGCAGCAGCACGAAGGCGAGGATGTACTCGGGCGTCGAGCGCATGACGACGAGGAACACATGTCCGCCGGTCCGGCCCGCACGCCCGAACAGTAGCGGCGAGATCAACGGGAAGAACAGCAATACGAGAATGCCGGTCGCGACGAGCGCGATCATGGTGAGCTGCACCGTCGCGATCGTTCCGGGCAGTGCCTGGTCGAAGATCATGTCGCCGAGCCAGCCGGCGAAGGCGGTCATCTGGTCGGGTCCGCCGGCACGCAGCGGGTGGGGAACGATGTCGTGGGTCAGGAAGCGGACGATGTTCTCGGCGGAAAAGGCGAGGCTCCACGGCAGGATCAGGGCCGCCGCGCCGAGATAGACCGGCAGCAGGGGCCTCTTCATCCAGAGGCGCATCGTCGCGATGACGACGTAGAACAGGATGAGGAGCGCCGAGACCTCGGAGTAGTGGCCCTGCTTGAAGGCGGATTCGAGATGGAAGCCGAGCGTCGGCAGGCCGATGAAGCCGAGCACCGCGCTCGACCGGATGCCGCATTCGAGGCGGTACATCGAGTAGGTGCGGAAATGCGCCCAGACGTCGGGAAGGCGCACGAAGATGAATGCGGATGCCGTGCCGGTTCCCGCCGGGACCGCTTGCAGCGGTCGCCGGTCCGCTTCCTCGAGAATCTCGGCATACACCTTGGCAATGATGCCGGAGTAGGGGATGGCGATGGCGAGCACGCCGGTGACCGGCGACAGGCCGAACATCTGGAGGAAGATCAGCGCCCAGAACAGCTCGTGGACGGCGCGCACGACGGCGCAGCCGACGCGCACGAGCCGCCAGTGGAAGACGAGCGCGAGGAAGAGGCCGGCGACGTTTGCGACCGCGACGCCGAGCAATGCAAACGCCAGCGTGTAGGCGAGCGCGAGCCAGATGTTCTCCGTCGCGTAGAAATCCGGTGTGACGATGCCCGCAAGCAGCCTCCCGAATTCGGTCCATGGGTCGACGGTCGAGATCGCGATGTCGGCGAAGGCCAGCGAAACCGCGGCAACGAGAAGGAAGGCCGACGTCGTCCGTGCGAGCGGGGATTGGTCGCGGCGGAAGTTCATGCCGGCGCGGTGAGGTAGATCCCGTCCAGGTCGGACGGCTTCATGCCTGCGGCCTGGGCGTCGAGGACGATGCGTCCGTCACGGAGCCCGATCAGGCGGTCGGCGAACTCGATGGCGAGCGTACGGTCGTGCATTGCGAGGATGACGGTGCGCTTCTCTGCGTTCATCAGGCCGAGCAGCTCGCGCGCCTGGTGTTCGTCGACCGCGGAAACCGGCTCATCGGCCACGAGAACATCGCCCGGATGGTAGAGGGCCCTGCCGAGCGCCGTGCGCTGATGCTGCCCGCCGGAAAGCTGTCCGACGGGGGAGAATATCTTGTCCTCCAGCCGGAGGCGCAGGAGCACGTCACGCACTTCGGCGACGTCGGTGGCCGCGGGCAGCAGCAGGTTGCGGAGGTTGCGCCACACCGAGCGGCGGTGAAGCCGACCCATGTAGACGTTGTGGAAGACCGTGAGCGCCTGGACGAGTCCCAGATCCTGCGGCATCAGCGCGGCGGCCGCGCCGCAGCGCTCGTAGAGGAGCCGGAGCAGGGTCGATTTCCCCGCTCCGCTCTCCCCGACGAGCGCGATGCGCTCGCCGGGCTCGATGCGCAGCGAAAGCTCTCGCAGGACCGCGGTGCCGTCATAGCCCGCGGTCTCGTTTCGGAGCTCTATCAGGGGCATCAGTCGATCAGTCCGATCGACTTCGCCGTATCCTCGATGGGCTTGTAGTCCGCATTCGTCGCAGGAACGAAGGCGGAGCGGGGGAACGTCTTCAGGAGCTCGGCATCGTTCATGCCAAGCAGCGCCTTGGCGACCTTCTCCGTAAAACCCTTGCCGTACTTCGCATCGACGTCGCCGCGGATCGTCCACTGGTAGTCGGGGTAGGTCGGGGTGCGCCAGATGACGCGGACCTTGCCGGTGTCGATCTTGCCTTCCTTAAGCTCGCGTTCCCACACCGCGTAGTTCGTCGCGCCGATTTGGAACGCACCCGACTGGACGAGGGCGATGGTGCGCGAATGGTCGCCGCTGAAGCCGACGCGCGAGAACACCTTTTCCGGCGAGTCCCCGAAGGCCCTGCGAATATGGAACTCCGGCATCAGGCGGCCCGAGGTCGATCCTTTCTCGCCGAAGGTGAAGGTCAGCCCCTTGATCGCGGCGGGAAGCTCCTTTGCTTCTGCGATGCCGGTGCTCGCGTGCGCGATGAAGTATGTGACGAAGGCGGTGTCTTCCTTGCCCTGCGCGATCGCCGTCGATCCGGGGACAAGCTGTCGGGCGCGCACGCCGGAGAGCCCGCCGAACCAGGCGAGCTGGACCTGGTTGTTGCGGAACGCGGTGACCGCAGCGGCGTATGACTTCACCGGGACGTAACGGACGTCGGCGCCGAGCGTCTTGCCGAGATAGTCGGCGACCTTGCCGAACCGCTTGCGCAGCTGGGTCTCGTCCTGGTCGGGGATGGCGGTGAATACGAACGCCTCGGCCGCGGCCGGCCGCGGCAGAGCGGCGGGCAGCGCGACGAGGGCGAACGCGATCACGAAGGCGAGGCGTTTCATCTCAGGATCTCCCTAGAGGTGTTTGGATCGTTCGTTGCCAAGGAAGATAGAACGGCGGAGGCGTACGATCAAAGCGCCGCAACGCCATGCTTTTCGCTCCCCGGCCCGGCAGGGGGACCGACCAATCACCAATTCGTCCGCTCCGTCTGTCACGGAAATTTCACGATGCCGTCACATCCGCGTCCCCCTCCCGGCCGGATGATCGCTTCAGTACTGGTACCGACCCGGGGGAACCGAACATGACGGCCATTCGAGTGAAGAATCTCTCGAAAACCTTCCGACGCGGCAAGAAGGCCCTCGACGGCGTCGATCTCGACATCCAGCCGGGCGAAATGGTCGCCCTGATTGGCGCCTCGGGCTCCGGAAAATCGACGCTCATCCGCCACATCGCCGGGCTGATCGAGGGCGATCGCGGGGACGGCGTCTGCTGCATCGACGTCCTCGGCCGGCCGATGCAGAACGGCGGTCGCATTTCCAGGGGGGCGAACGGCGTTCGCACGCAGGTCGGCGTCATCTTCCAGCAGTTCAACCTCGTCGACCGGCTGAGCGTGCTGACCAACGTGCTGATCGGCCGCCTCGGCCAGATGGAGCGCTGGCGCGCCTATTTCGGCCTGTTCTCGCGCGAGGAGAAGCTCGCCGCCCTCGACGCGCTGTGGCGTGTCGGCATCTCGGAGACCGCGCGCCAGCGCGCCTCGACGCTTTCCGGCGGGCAGCAGCAACGCGCGGCGATCGCGCGCGCGCTGGTCCAGAAATCTCGTGTCGTTCTCGCGGACGAGCCCATCGCTTCGCTCGATCCCGCCTCCTCGAAGCGCGTGATGGAAGCGCTCAAGCGCATCAACCGGGAAGACGGCATCACCGTCGTCGTCTCGCTGCACCAGGTCGAATACGCCACGCGCTACTGTCCGCGTACCGTGGCGCTCAGGGATGGCAAGAAGGTCTATGACGGGCCGAGCGCCGCGCTGACCCCGGCCTTTCTCCATGAGCTTTACGGCGCGGCGAGCGACGAACTGATGCTCGGCTCGCACGACCCCTCGCCGGCGCGCGAGCGGGCGCCACGTCACGGACATGCGCCCGAACCGGAGTTCGCGCTGGCTTCGGCCTGAGGCGCTGAGCCGCCGGTTCCCTTCGGTCCCGGCAGCGACCGCCGACGAACGACCGACGACAGAAACACCAACGACAGAAACAGACGTCAGAAGGAGACATCGATGCTACGCACCACTATCCGGACGGCAGCCGTCGCCGCCGTCGTCGCATGCGCCGCCGTGCCGGCGGTCGCCGACAACTACAAGCCGCTCGACGCCGACCCGAAGGAGATCAACTTCGGCATCATCTCGACCGAGAGCACGCAGAATCTGCGAGAATCCTGGATGCCGCTGATCGCCGACATGCAGAAGGCGCTCAACATGCCGGTGAAGCCGTTCTTCGCGCCCGACTATGCCGGCGTGATCGAGGCCATGCGCTTCGGCAAGGTGCATGTCGCATGGTACGGCAACAAGTCGGCGATGGAGGCGGTAGACCGCGCCGGCGCCGAGGTTTTCGTCCAGGAAATCAAGGCCGACGGGACGCAGGGTTACTACTCCCACATCCTCGTCCATAAGAGCAACGACAAGATCAACTCGCTCAAGGATCTGCTCTCCTGCGACGGTTCCCTGAACTTCGGGATCGGCGATCCGAACTCGACCTCGGGCTTCCTTGTTCCGTCTTACTATGTGTTCGCGCAGAACAACGCCGATCCGAAGAAGTGCTTCAAGACCGTGCGCAGCGCGAACCATGAATCGAACTTCATGGCGGTCGCGAACAAGCAGGTCGACGCCGCGACAAACAACAGCGAGCAGGTCGCCCGTTCGCAGGAAAAGGCCCCCGAGGCGTTGAAGAACGTCAAGATCATCTGGACCTCGCCGCTGATCCCCGCCGACCCGCTCGCCTACCGCAAGGACCTCAGCAAGGACCTCAAGGCGAAGATCAAGGGCTTCTTCCTCAGCTATGGCCGCCTCGGCCCCGATGCGGAAGCGCAGAAGAAGGTTCTGCTCGGCCTCGGAAGCGGCGGTGGCGGGTATACGGACTCGAGCAACGCCCAGCTCATTCCGATCCGCCAGCTCGCGCTCTTCCGCGACAAGCTGAAGCTCATGTCCGATACGCGAATGGATGCGAAGGAAAAGGAAGCGAAGCTGCGCGTCATCGAGGAGAAGCTGGCCAACCTGAATGTTCTTGAAAAGAGCATGATGTAAACGCACCAGCGGAATTTTCACCGCAGGGCCGGCCGCGCAGTCGTGATGCGGGCCGGCCCTGTGCCCGTTTCCCCTGACCACACCCGAACACCTCGAGCCAGGAAGCCAATGGCGAACGCAACACACGCTCCCCGCGATCTGTCTCTGCCCAAAGGGGACATGAAGCGATCCGGTCTCAACCTTCTTTTCTGGGCGGTGATCCTGATCGCCCTGATGTGGTCGTGGGAGGGAGCGGACATGCGCCCTCTGGCTTTGATCACAGACGCGGCGAACATGGCGTCCTTCGCCGAAGGATTCTTCCCACCGGACTTCCACGACTGGCCGACGATCGTCCAGGAGATGACGATCACGCTTCAGATCGCGATCTGGGGAACGACGCTCTCGGTCGTCTGCGCCGTGCCGTTCGGCATCCTGTCGTCAGAGAACATGGTGCCGTGGTGGGTGTGCCAGCCCGTGCGCCGGCTGATGGATGCGGCGCGCGCCATCAACGAGATCGTGTTCGCCATGCTGTTCGTCGTCGCCGTCGGCCTCGGTCCCTTCGCCGGCGTCCTCGCGCTCTGGATCCACACGACCGGCGTGCTCGCGAAGCTCTTCTCGGAAGCGGTCGAGGCGATCGACCCGCAGCCCGTCGAGGGCATCCGCGCGACCGGCGCCGATCGCGTGATGCAGATCGTCTTCGGCGTGATCCCGCAGGTGATGCCGCTCTGGATCTCGTACTCGCTCTACCGCTTCGAGTCGAACATCCGCTCGGCGACGGTGCTCGGCATCGTCGGTGCGGGCGGCATCGGCATGATCCTGTGGGAGAACATCCGGGGTTTCAATTACGCCGGAACCGCGGCCTGCCTGATCGTGATCGTGGTAACCGTCATGATCCTCGACATGCTGTCGCAGCGGCTCCGCAAGCTCGTGATCTGAGCGTCTCAGCTCTCGAACAGCAGCTCGATCCGGTTCGAGGAGAACCGGCTTATCCCGAACTCGATGCGCTTGCCGTCCGGGTCGACATTGATCGCCTCGGTCTCGAGTACCGGCGTGTTGGCGGGGAGCTGGAGCATGCGCGCCTCTTCGGCGGTGGCGCGCCGGGCCCGGACGCGGGTCGTCAGGCGGAGATAGTCGTCGAGGCCGCAGCGGGCGAGGGAGCGTGTGATCGACTTCTCCTGCTCGTACCAGGAGACCAGCCCGGGGAAGCGGGCGGCGGGGAAGAAATGGCTGCTGATCGAGATCGGCCGTCCGTCGGCGTCGCCGAGGCGCTCGATCAGCACGACGGCGGTGCCTTTCCGGATCTTCAGCCCTTCGGCGACGCGCTCGTCCGCGGGCAGCCTGAGCGCCCGCAGCAGGCGGCCGCCCGGCGCACGCCGCTGCGAATTGAGCGTCTCGGCGAAGCGCGGCCGGTCGCCCACCGCGTACTCGACGACATCCTCCGCGACGAAGGTTCCGCGGCCCTGTTCGACCCGCACGAGACCGCGTTCGGCGAGCTCGGCCATCGCGCGCCGCAGCGTGTGGCGGTTGACGCCGAAACGCTGGGCGAGAGCCGCCTCCGTCGGCAGGCGCGCGCCCGCCGGCCAGACCCCCGCGGCGATCTCTCCCGCGACGGTCTCCGATATCTGCCGCCAGATGGCGACGCCGGCCTGTGTATCGATTTGTGTCATCGCATTGTCAGGAAAATGTCACTGGACCGAACCATTCGAACGGCATACTTATAACAGATAAAGATATAGACATCTAGATGACTATGCAATTCGTCGAGGTCGACCGGACGAAGCGGAACGACCCGAACTAGGAGATGCCGATGGAGCGACCGCGGACCGGAGAGACCGCCGCACGTCAGGGCTGGATGTCGGTGCTGGCGAAGGCCCGCGCCGACGATGTCCTCGCTGCGTGGGAGGGTCTGGACGACAAGCCACAATACCGTCCGCTGCGCGGACCGGAGACCGGCCTCGTCATGATCCAGGCGCGCGCGGGCGGCGTCGGCGCGAAATTCAATTTCGGAGAGATGACCGTGACGCGCTGCAGCGTCGAGCTCGACGACGGCACAGTCGGCCACGCCTACGTGCCCGGCACCGACGGCGGGCATGCGGAGGCTGCGGCCGTTCTAGACGCGCTGCTGCAGAACGGTGCGCGCCGGGCGTTGCTCATGGACGCGATCGTCTCCCCGCTCGCGGCAGCCCATTCAGAACGCCGCCGCACGCGCGCCATGAAAACCGCGGCGACGCGGGTCGATTTTTTCACCCTCGTCCGGGGAGATAGCGAATGACGGCATCCGTGGCATTCACGGGAAGCCCCGGCCGGGGTTTCGCGCGCTATACCTACGACGCGCAGGCGACGTTCCGGACGCTGCTCGACGCGATGGCGCGGCCGGGCACGATCGGAAGCGTCGCGGCCGAGCCCGAGGCTCCCGCGCCGCTCGATCCCGCGACCGCGGCGATCGCGCTTTGCCTGTTCGACCACGACACGCAGGTGTGGCTCGGCGACGGTATCGCGGGCCTCGCCGCCTACGAGTATTTCCGCTTCCACTGCGGCTGCCCGCTGATCAAGTCGGCCCTCGCCGCCGACTTCGCCGTCTGCCTCGCCTCCGCCGGCATGCCGCCGCTCGCCCAGTTCGACGCCGGGACCGACGAGTTCCCGGACGGTTCGGCGACCCTCGTCGTCCAGGTGCCCGCGCTCGAAGGCGGGCGCGGCATCCGCCTGACCGGCCCCGGAATCGAGCGTGAAGCGCATCTCTCGGTCGCCGGCGTGCCCGACTACTTCTGGGCCGCGCGCCGGGACCAGCAGGCGATCTTCCCGCGCGGGATCGACGTCGTCTTCACCTGCGGAGAGCGCCTGGTCGCGCTGCCGCGTTCAACCGAAATCGAGGTCTGACCATGTACGTTGCGGTCAAGGGCGGCGAACGGGCGATCGCGAACGCCCACCGGCTTCTCGCCGAGGAACGCCGGGGCGATCCCGCCGTTCCCGAGCTAACGCTCGATCAAATCAAGTCGCAGATGACGCTCGCGGTCGACCGGGTGATGACCGAAGGGTCTGTGTACGACCGCGATCTCGCCGCGCTCGCGGTCAAGCAGGCGCGGGGCGACCTGACCGAAGCGGTCTTCCTGCTCCGCGCCTATCGCAACACGCTGCCGCGGTTCGCCGTCTCGCTCCCCGTAGACACCGCGGAGATGGCCGTCGCGCGACGCATCTCGGCGACCTACAAGGACCTTCCGGGCGGCCAGATCCTGGGCGCGACCTTCGATTACACGCACCGTCTCCTCGACTTCGGGCTCGCCGAGGGTGGCGCCGTGCCGGAGCCCGTGACGACAGCACCGGCAGAGGACGATCAGGCCTGGCCGCACGTCACCGAGGTGCTCGACCGTGAGGGGCTGATCGAACAGGAAAGCCGCGACGAGGACGACCCCGATGGGGCGGATCTGACGCGCGCGCCGCTGGTTTTCCCGGCGGACCGCGACCTCCGGCTCCAGAACCTCGCGCGCGGCGACGAGGGCTTCCTCCTCGCGCTCGGCTATTCGACCCAGCGCGGCTACGGCCGGAACCACCCGTTCGCGGGCGAGATTCGCCAGGGCGCAGTCGCGGTCGAAATCGTTCCCGAGGAACTCGGTTTCGCCATCGAGATCGGCGAGATCGAACTGACGGAATGCGAGATGATCAACCAGTTCGCCGGCTCCGCCGACCGTCCGCCGCAGTTCACGCGGGGCTACGGGCTCGCCTTCGGAGGATCGGAGCGGAAGGCGATGGCGATGGCGCTGGTCGACCGCGCGCTGCGCGCCCGCGACCTCGGAGAGGAGACGACGGCTCCTGCGCAGGACGAGGAGTTCGTTCTCTATCATAGCGACAATGTCGAGGCGCAGGGCTTCGTCCAGCATCTCAAGCTGCCGCACTATGTCGACTTCCAGTCGGAGCTCGAGCTCGTCCGCAAGATGCGGAAGGCCCATGCGGCGGAGACGGCCGCGGCTGCGGAAACCCGCGCGGCGGAACGTCCCGCCGCGGCGGAATAGGGAGGCGGACATGACGGCCCTCGCCCGGCGCAAGACCCCCATCGGCTACAACTTCGCCTATCTCGACGAGCACACGAAGCGGATGATCCGCCGCACGATCCTGAAGGCGGTCGCGATCCCCGGATACCAGGCCCCGTTCGCCAGCCGCGAGATGCCGCTGCCGTTCGGCTGGGGCACCGGAGGCATCCAGGTCACGGCGAGCGTGATCGGCCCCGACGACATCCTCAAGGTCATCGACCAGGGCGCGGACGACACGACCAATGCGGTCAGTATCCGCGCCTTCTTCACGAAGACCACCGGCGTCACGACGACGGAACGCACGTCGGAGGCCACCGTGATCCAGGCGCGCCACCGCATCCCGGAGACGCCGCTGAAGGAAGGCCAGATCATCGTCTACCAGGTGCCGATCCCGGAGCCTCTCCGCTGGCTCGAACCGAGGGAGATGGAGACGCGCAAGATGCACGCGCTCGAGGAGTACGGAATTATGCACGTGCGCCTCTACGAGGACATCGCGCGCTTCGGCCACATCGCCACGTCCTACGATTATCCCGTTATCGTCAACGGCCGCTACCTGATGCGCCCCTCGCCGATCCCGAAGTTCGACAATCCGAAGATGGACCGGAACCCGGCGCTCCAGCTGTTCGGCGCCGGCCGCGAGAAGCGGATCTATGCGGTTCCTCCCTATACCGAGGTCAAAAGCCTCGATTTCGAGGATCATCCGTTCGAGATCCAGAAATGGGACGAGAGCTGCGCGCTCTGCGGCGCGCACGACACCTTCCTCGACGAGATCGTCACCGACGACCGCGGGGGTAAGATGTACGTCTGCTCCGACACCGACTATTGCGGCAGCCGTCGCGCCGCGGGAACGGGAGAGGGCGAATGACCGCATCGGGCACACCTGAAGAGACCGGACCGCTTCTCCGCGTTTCCAGCGTCACGCGCTACTACGGGCCGATCGTCGGCTGCCGCGACGTCAGCTTCGACATCTGGCCGGGCGAGGTGATCGGGATCGTGGGCGAGTCGGGCTCCGGCAAGACGACGCTGCTGAGCTGCATCTCGGCGCGCCTCGAGCCCACCATGGGAACCGTCGAGTTCCGATCCCGGGCCGGGAAGATGACCGACGTCTACCGCATGTCCGAAGCCGAACGCCGCTTCCTGATGCGGACCGAATGGGGCTTCGTCCACCAGCACCCGCGCGACGGGCTCCGCATGGGCGTGAGTGCGGGCGGCAACATCGGCGAGCGCCTGATGGCGGTGGGCGACCGGAACTACGGCGCGATCCGAGAGGCCGCCGGCGACTGGCTGCACCGGGTCGAGTTCGACGTCGGGCGCATCGACGACATGCCGACGACGTTCTCGGGCGGCATGCAGCAGCGGCTCCAGATCGCGAGGAACCTCGTGAACGGCCCCCGGCTCGTCTTCATGGACGAGCCGACTGGCGGGCTCGACGTCTCGGTGCAGGCTCGGCTCCTCGACCTGCTGCGTGTACTCGTCGCCGAGCTCCGTCTTTCGGTGATACTGGTGACGCACGACCTCGCCGTCGCGCGGCTCCTCGCCGACCGGCTGATGGTGATGCGCCGCGGCGAGGTGGTCGAGGCCGGCCTGACAGATCAGGTGCTCGACGATCCCCAGCACCCCTATTCGCAGCTGCTCGTCTCGTCCGTGCTGCAGCCCTGAGCAAGAGACCCACATGACCCAGGCACTTCAGGTCCGAAACCTCGCCAAGACCTTCGTTCTCCACACCCAGAACGGCGTACACCTGCCGGTGCTCGACGGCGTCGACCTCGACGTGCGGGCCGGCGAATGCGTTGTCCTCAACGGGCCGTCGGGCGCGGGAAAGAGCACGCTGCTCCGCTGCATCTACGGCAATTACCGCGCCGACTCGGGCGAGATCCTGATCCGCGACGGCGACGAGATCGTCGATGTCGCATCCGCGGAGCCGCGGCGCATCATCGCGCTCCGCCGCGCGACGGTCGGGTATGTCAGCCAGTTCCTCCGGGTCGTGCCGCGCGTCACCACCATCGACGTCGTGAGCGAGCCGCTCCGGATGACCGGGGTCGGCCGTGCCGAGGCGACGGAACGGGCCGCCGATCTGCTGACGCGTCTCCGCATTCCGGAAAGGCTGTGGAACGTGCCGCCCGCCACGTTCTCGGGCGGCGAGCAGCAGCGCGTCAACGTGGCACGCGGGCTGATCGTGCCGATGCCGCTCCTCCTTCTCGACGAGCCGACGGCGTCGCTCGACGCCGAGAACCGGAAGACGGTGGTAGAGATCATCCGGTCGACCGTCGCTGCCGGTACGGCGGTGGTCGGCATCTTTCACGACGCCGAGGTACGCGATGCCGTCGCAACCCGGCTCGTCGACCTCCAACCCGTTGCCAAGGCCGCAGCATGAAAAAAGAAACCGTTTTCACCAACGGCCGCGTGGTCACGCGCGATTCGATCCTCGACGGCACGGTTCGTGCCGTCGATGGACGGATCGAGGAGATCGCCGAGGTAGTATCCGACGCACCCGGCGCGATCGACTTCCACGGCGACTACCTCCTGCCGGGGTTCGTCGAGCTCCACACCGACAATCTCGAAAAGCATTTCTCGCCGCGCCCCGGCGTTTCCTGGCCTGCTATTTCCGCTGTCGTCGCCCACGACGCGCAGATCGCTTCGTCCGGCATCACCACCGTGTTCGATGCGCTCGCGATCGGCGATCTCAATCCGGATAGCGTCCGGCTCCTCCATCTCAAGCGCATGGCCGAGGCGATCGACGAGGCGCGGAACCGCGGCGTTCTCCGCGCCGAGCACATGATTCATCTTCGGTGCGAGGTCTCGCATCCCGACGTGGTGAACATCTTCGAGAGCTATGTCGACGATTCCGGCGTCCGGCTCGTTTCGCTGATGGATCACACGCCGGGTCAGCGTCAGTTCGCGCAGCTCGACAAGTACAAGCAGTACTACCAGGGCAAGTACGGGCTGACCGACGAGGAGCTCGAAGCGTTCATCGTCGAGAAGCGGCGTTCTCAGGAGCTCTACAGCGCGCCGCACCGGAGCTATCTCGTCGAGCAGTGCCGCGATCGCGGAATCACCATGGCGAGCCATGACGACGCGACGGAAGCCCACGTCGACGAGGCCATCGAGGACGGCGTCGCCATCGCCGAGTTCCCCACGACGCTCGTGGCCGCACGGAAAGCCAGCAAGGCGGGTCTCGGCGTCCTTATGGGCGCGCCGAACGTCGTGCTCGGCGGATCGCATTCCGGCAACGTCTCGGCGATCGAGCTCGCGCAGAACGGCGTCCTCGACATCCTGTCATCCGACTACGTACCGTCCAGCATGGTCCAGGGCGTGTTCCGCCTGTGGTCCGACGGCGCCGTCCCGTCGCTGCCCGCCGCGGCCACTGCGGCGGTGGCCTTAGTCGGCGGTGG
>JAYOEF010000097.1:13729-14276 GCA_038106605.1 Alphaproteobacteria bacterium | reverse complement strand
GGCCCGCGCGCCGCGCGAGGATCGCGGCGAGAAGCGCCCCTTCAAGGCGCCCCGCCCGGCGAACGACGACCGCACCGACCGCCCGCAGCGGGCGAAGCAGGACCGTCCGCGCAACGAGACGTCGGACGGAAACGCGCCGCGCAAGCGGGGCGGCGGCACGGAGTCCGGCCAGGTAAAGTGGTTCAACGTCGAGAAGGGCTACGGCTTCATCGTGCCCGACAACGGCGGCGGCGACGTCTTCGTGCATGCTAGCGCACTTGAATCGGCCGGCATCCGCGAGCCCAAGGAAGGTCTCCGCGTCGGCTACCAGCTCGAGCGCAAGGGCCGAGACGGCAAGATGTCCGCCTCGAACCTACGGGTCGCCTGAAGGCCAGCGAACGGAAACCGGCATGACGGACTCGAAGACCGACATCGAACGCGAAGAAGACCAGGCCGCGGGGCGTCCACGCCCCCCGGGCCACCGCGCAAACCACCGCCAGTTCAATTCCAGGGGCGGAAAAATATCGCGAGAGGGGGGGGCCAACCCCCCGGGGCCCCGCGTGCCGCG
>JAYOEF010000097.1:0-13719 GCA_038106605.1 Alphaproteobacteria bacterium | reverse complement strand
CCCGCCACCGCACCCCGCCGTCCGGCACCCACCCCCCCACCCCCCCCCCTACACCCCCCGGGCGGGGGGCCCCCCCCCCCCCGCGGCCGACATCGCGTCGCAGAGAAACTGCATGTCCTGCGGCGAAAAATTCGAGAGCGAGGGCTGGCACAACCGCCTGTGCCAGCGCTGCCGACGCCGCAGCGTCGCCGGCTGACGCAGAACCCGTCTGCACCGCGCGTATGGCTCATGCGGCGTTGCGGTGTTAGGCTTCTCCGGTTCCAACGAACCAACCGGAGAACCTGAATGGCACTGATCGCCAAGGGCGCGAAAGCACCCGCATTCAGCCTCCCGAACCAGGACGGAAAGGCCGTGAAGCTCGACGACTTCGCCGGCCGCTATGTCCTGCTCTGGTGGTACCCCAAAGCCGACACACCCGGCTGAACCATCGAAGGAAACGGGTTCCGTGATCGAATCCAGGACTTCGAAAAGCGCAACTGCGCGGTGCTCGGCGTCAGCTACGACAGCCCTGCCGACAACGGTGCGTTCCGCACGAAATTTTCCTTTCCCTACGATCTCCTGAGCGACGGCGACGGCAAGGTGTCGGTCGCGTACGGAGTCTCCGAGCCCGGCGCGGCGCGTTCGCCGCGGAAGTCGGTGCTCGTCGGTCCCGACGGCAGCGTCGCCGTGGCCTACGACACCGTCGTCCCGGCCGAGCACCCGGACGCGGTGCTCGCGGATCTCGCACGGCTCGGCTGACCGGCCGCGGGGATGAGAAACGAAAAGGGGCGGACCCGGGTCCGCCCCTTTTTCTTCGGACTTCGAAAACTGCCTAGAACGTGATGCTCGGATTGCGGAGGTTGCGGTCGCAGTTGATCAGGCTCACCTGCTTGACGAGGATATCCCAGCCGTCGCCGGCGCGCCGCAGGCGGTGGCCGTTCCAGCCGGCATAGGTACGGAAATCGCCGTCCTGGAACTCGGTAATCAGGAAGGTGGAGCGAACCATCAGGATATCGGGCGCGGCGGTCGCGAACGGCGTGACGTTCGAGACGATCCGGCTGGTGCGCGAGACCGGACGCTGCGACCAGGCATGGGCGTTCCGCAGCCGGTAGATGCGATCCTCCAGCCTCCGCCGATCGTCGAACGCGACCGCGACCTCGCGCCTCGGATCGCCGCCGTCGGGCGAGCCCGGCACCCAGTAGAGGCACTCCGGCGCGAACAGGGCGAGCCAGTCCTCGTGACGGTCCTGCTCCAGATATCGCGCCTCGCGCTCGATCGTCCGCCGGCAGGAATCGCGGATCGCAGGGTCCGCCACCTCGCGGTCCTCCGCCTGCCAGCCGGTGAAGTCGTCCATCAGCGCATCGTAGAAATCCGGGCCGACGTAATAGGAGACGAGCGAAGGATTGGGGTTCGACGCCACGTCAGATCTCGCGCGTGATCTCGAGCCTGGGCTCGGCGGTCATCAGGCGGCGGTACTCCTTCATGTATTCGCGGAGGAACACCTCATCCGTGGCGGGCCCGCGGATCACGCCGCGCTCGTCGGTCGTGATGCGGCCCGGGATGCCGAGCCCGCGGTGGGTGTAGACCCATTCGTCCTCTTCCGCCGCCAAGCCGACCTGGATCTGCTCGAAATTGGCGAGGTCGTCGACCTCGCCGAAATTGGGGAAGCTCTCCTGCGTGCGCATGCGGAGCGCGTTGATCATGTCGACCGCGCCGTCGAGCGTTCCCTCGTCGTCGACCACGGCGGTGCCCCACCATGTCGTATCGGTCTCGGCGAGCGAGATCGGCTGCACCACCTGGATGTGGTTGCCGAGGATGTGGAGATTGGGAAAGACGTTGATGTTCACGGGCTCGGAGGATGCGAGGTCGAGGAATTCGTTCGCGCGCGCGGGGTGGCGGCGGCGGATCTCAGCCTCGATCGGCTCCATGCCGGGATGCGGGCCCTCGATCTCCCACAGCGCGCCGGGGCGCTTCTCGACGTTGCCGCGCTTGTCCTTGTAGTGGTGGCCGTTGCCGAAATAGTAGACGTACATCGGCCGCTTGTCGGGCGAGTCCTTGTAGAAGGCCATGCCCTTGTCCTCGACCGCGGCGAGCCGGTTCTCCATCGCGAGCAGCGAGCGGTGCGAGAAGACGACGTGATAGCCGTCCGCCGAGTTGTCGTAGACGAGCTTCCAGTTGCCGTGAAGCTTGAGCCGGTTGGCGTTGCAGAGCTTGAGGGTGCCGCCGGGGTGACGGTCGAGCCATTCGTCGATCGGCTTCGCGACGGGGCCGAGATAGTCGATCAGCGACGGCGCATCCATGTTGAGCGTGCCGAAGATGAAGCCGCGATAGGATTCGACGCGCGGCACCTGGGCGAGGTTGAACTTCGAATCCGAGAAGTCGTCGGCGTATCCGTCCGGCCACGGCACGCCCTGGAGCTTGCCGGAGTTCAGGAACGTCCAGCCGTGATAGGGGCACTGGAAGGCCTTGGCGTTGCCGCTGTCCTGGCGGCAGACTGTGGAGCCCCGGTGGGTGCAGCGGTTGTAGAGCGCGCGGATGCGCCCAGCCGAGTCGCGGGTGACGACGATCGGACGAAGCCCGAGCTTGGCACGAACGAAATCGTCGGGTTCGGGGATCTGGCTCTCGTGGGCGAGATAGACCCAGACCGCACCGAAGATCTTCGACATCTCGGCGCGGAAGATCGGCTCTTCCGTGTAGATCTGGCGGTGAACCTTGTCTTCCTGGATCAGATGGTCGAAATCGTAGCCGGCGATGCCGCCGCTGCGGGGACCCAGTCCATCCATCGCGATCCCTTCCTCAGAAGAAGTCGTAGTACTCGTTCTGCTCCCACGGGGTGATCTCGCCCGCGGCCGCGTCGATGCCGTTATCCTGACAGTACTGGCCGTAGCGATCCAGTTCCGCCTTCTTGAGCCGGAGGTAGTAGTCGACGAACCGGTCGCCGAAGGCCTGCCGGTAGAACGCGCTCGCGTCGAGCGCGGCGAGCGCATCGCCGAGATTGCCGGGAAGTTTGGGCCGGTCGGCCTGGTAGGGCTCGTCGTCGGACGGGCCCGGGTCCAGCTTGCGATCGATGCCGTCGAGACCAGCGGCGATCTGCGCGGCGACGAAGAGATAGGGATTGGCAGAGGGCTCGCCCGCGCGGTTCTCGATCCGCGACGCCGGATCGCCGGCCCCGCCGATGATCCGCATCAGCGAACCGCGATGGTCGACGCCCCAGCTCACCCGGTCGGGTGCGAGCGAATTCGGCTGGAAGCGGCGGTAGCCGTTGACAGTCGGCGCGGCGAAGACCGTTCCGGCGACCGCATGCTCCATCAGCCCGGCGAGGAACGCCTTTCCGGTCGCCGACAGCGCCTCGCTTCCCTCACCCGGCATGAAGACGTTGGTTCCCGAAGCCGTCTCGGCGAGCGACTGGTGCAGGTGCCAGCCGCTCGAGAAGTGCCCGGGAAGGCCCGGGCGGCACATGAAGGTCGCGAAATAGCCCTCGCGGCGGCAGACCTGACGGGTCGCCGTGCGGAACAGCACGTAGTCGTCCGCCGCCGTCATCGCGTCCCGCGCGGCGAACGTGCATTCGACCTGGCCCGGCCCGTACTCGTTCTCGACAGAGCGCAGCGGCAGGCCGATGGCGGTATAGGCGCTGGCGAGGTCGCTGAGGACCGGCTGCATGGCGTCGAGGTTCGTTTCGGAATGGTAGGAGTAGCCGGGCTCCATGGGCGCGGTCAGCGGCGGAATGCCGCGGCGACCGGGAACGCCCGTGTTCTCGGCCGTCAGGACGTCCTGGAGGAGCCGCGCGAGATACCACTCGACCTCGAGGCCGACGATGTGAGTAAGTCCGCGTTCTTCGAGCCGCCGGATCTGCTTGCGCAACAGATGGCGCGTCGAGAAATGGAAGGGCGTGCCGTCGCGGAAATACTCGTCGCACAGGATCCAGCCGATACCGGGCGCCCACGGCAGGACGCGGAAGGTCAGCGGGTCGGGAACGATGACGAGGTTGGGCGAGCCGGTCATCTCGTCGAGGCCCATCCCCCCGCCGCGCGTGAAGGAGGAGAAGACGCGCCCGCCAGAGGAGTCCAGCGTCGATGTCGCGACGTTGATGTTGTAGCCGTTCGTCAGCGCGTCGAGGAAGGCGGGAAGGGCGACGGCCTTGGCCCGCGAGGCGCCGTGCGGATCCGCCCAGGCGAGCCGGACGAGCTGCAGATCCTCGAGCTCGCCCTTGTGCCGAAGCTCCGCGGCGCGCCGCACCTGCTCCTCCGACCATAGCCCGTGCCGCTCTATGAAACCCCCGTCCCGCATGGCCTAGCATTAAGGCCTCGGTGCGATCGTTGTCGAGGGAATGTTGCCTTCTCCGCCCTGCGTTCAGGAGAAATTAACGCTCGCGGGCGCATGCTTGTTCCAAACTCGCTTACATTTTCCGAAGCGCCCGCCATGTCGACCCCTGCCGCTCTGCCCACCGGCCACGAAGTCCGTTTCGGCGACGAAGAGCTCATCGTCAGCAAGACCGATCTCAAAGGGCGCATTACATACGTCAACCGGACCTTCATGCAGATCGCCGGCTATGCCGAGAACGAACTTCTCGGCCAGCCGCACAACATCATCCGCCATCCCGACATGCCGCGAAGCGTATTCCGCTATCTCTGGGACACGATCCAGACCGGCCGCGAGATCTTCGCCTACGTGAAGAACATAACGAAGGCGGGCGATCATTACTGGGTCTTCGCGCACGTCACGCCGACGCTCGGCGCCGACGGTGCCATCGCCGGCTTCCACTCCAATCGCCGCACGGCGGGGCGGACCGCGATCGATGCGGTCGAGCCGCTTTACGCCGCGCTCCGCGCCGAGGAAGCCAGGCACGCGAACGTCAAGGACGGAGCGATGGCGGGACTTGCCCTGCTGGAAGGAACTCTCCGCGACGCCGGAAAGCCCTACGACGAATTCGTTTTCGCGCTCTGAGCGTCGCGGGAGGATTGACGAGATGTCGCTGAAGCTGTTCGGACGCAAGAGCGCGCCGGCGGACGAAAGCCGTTCGGGCGGGTCCGGCACGCCGCCCGGAACGCTCGATCGCAAGGCGCTGATCGCGCGCATGCGCGAGGTCTGCACCGCCGCGGCGATAGGCGATCTCGAACCCCGCATCACCGCCATCCCCGAGGACGACGATCTCGGCGAGCTCGCCTGGGAGATCAACGCCCTCCTCGACATGACGAACTCGTTCGTGCGCGAGGCGGCCGCAAGCATGCAGGCGGCGAGCGAAGGCCGCTATTACCGGAAGATCATCCTGCGCGGCATGGGCGGCGAGTTCCGCCGGTCGAGCAAGACCATCAACGACGGCATCGAGGTCATGCACCTCCAGGCCGAGGAGATCGCGAACCAGCGCGCGCGCCGCGAGGACATCGCCCGCGATTTCGAACGCATGCTGCGCCAGGAAATCGACGAAGTGATCGAGGCGGCGGAGCATATGAGCGAGGAATCGGAACGCCTGTCCGACATGGCCGCCGATACGACCGCACGGTCGACCGCGGTCGCGGCGGCGACGGAGGAAGCGACGGCGAACGTCCAGGCGGTAGCCTCCGCATCCGAGGAACTCGCCAGCACGATCCGCGACGTCAGCGCACGCGCGAGCGAGTCCTCGCGGACGACGAACCGCGCCCGCAACGAGGCGGACCAGACCGCGGACCGCATCCGTCATCTCAACGAATCGACGGCGCGCATCGACGAGGTCGTCATCTTCATCAACGACATCGCCTCGCAAACCAACCTCCTCGCACTCAACGCCACCATCGAGGCGGCCCGCGCGGGCGAAGCCGGAAAGGGCTTCGCCGTCGTCGCCTCGGAGGTGAAATCGCTCGCCGGCCAGACCGCGAAGGCGACCGAGGAAATCACCGCGCAGGTGAAGGGCGTTCAGGAAGCGATGGACCTCGTCGTCGAGGCGACGTCCGCGATCAACGGCACCATCGGCGAGATCGACGGCATTTCCAACGCCATCGCCGAGGCCGTCGAGCAGCAGTCGGCGGCGACGCAGGAAATCAGCAGCAACGTCCATCAGGCCGCATCCGGCACCGGCGAAGTCGCACAGAACATCGTCGCAGTGAGCGAAGGAGCGCGTCAGTCAGGCGAAGCGGCGAAGCGGCTGTCGAAATCCGCCAAGGACATCGCGAAACGGGCCGAGACGCTGCGAGACGGCTCCGACCACTTCCTCCGCGTCGTGCGGGACCGATAGGGCGAGATCGCTAGGGCTCGATCGCCAGGGCGCACCCGCTAGAGCGGCCTCGATCCTTACGCCGCCTCCGCTAGGACGCGGCGCATCTTCGCCACCCCCTCTTCGATCGTCCGTTCGTAGGTCACGACTGGCGGCTTGATCCCATGCGCGAAAAGATCCCGTCTTAACTCGTGCGACGTGCCGGTGAGCACGATGCGCACGCCGCGGCGCTTGGCCTTGTCTGCGAGGACTTCAATGGTGTTCGCGGCCGTGGCGTCGAGGAGCGGCACCGCGGAGAGATCGATCACCAGCGCCTTGTGGGTGTCGGCGATACGGTCGAGCACCGAGCCGATAGAAGAGGCCGCGCCGAAAAAGAACGCCCCGGTGATGCGGTAGACCATGATGTTGGGATCGGCGGCGCCGGAATCGTAGGGCGTCCGCCCGCCGTCCTCGTCGTCGGCCCGGTCCTCGGAGACAAGCGGCACGGCGCTTTCGATCGCCGTCGCCTTCGACATCCGGTGGATGAACAGGACCGAGCCGAGCGCGAAGCCGACGACGATCGCCTCCGTCAGATCGCGGAACACCGTCAGCAGGAACGTCGACAGCAGTACCGCCGCGTCGCCGCGCGATGCGCGCAGCAGCATCAGGAAGGCGTGCTTCTCGACCATGTTCCAGGCGACGAGCGCGAGCACGCCGGCGAGGCTCGCGAGCGGAATGTAGCTCGCGAGCGGCGCGGCCACGAGGATGAAGACAAGCAGGAACAGCGCATGCAGCATGCCGGAGATCGGCCCGTGTGCGCCGGAGCGCACGTTGGTCGCGGTGCGTGCGATGGTGCCGGTGACGCAGATGCCGCCGAACAGGCCGGAGGCGACGTTCGCGACGCCCTGCGCGACGAGCTCGCAGTTCGACCGGTGACGGCGTCCGGTCATGCCGTCGGCGACGAGGGCCGACAGCAGCGACTCGATGGAACCCAGGAGCGCGAAGGCGACCGCGTTCGGCAGCACGTCGAGGATTTTGTCGACAGACAGTTCGGGAATCTTCGGCAATGGAATGCTCGACGGGATGCCGCCGAATTTCGTACCGATGGTCGCGACCGGAAGCTCGAACAGCGCGGTCGCCGCGGCCGCCGCCGACACCGCGATCAGGAGGCCCGGCCAATGGGGCCGGACGCGCTTGAGGCCGACGATGACCGCGATGGTCGCCAGCGAGACCGCGAAGGTCTTCGCATCGAGCGTCGGCAGGCTGTGCCACAGCGCGGGCAGTTTCTCGGGCAAGGGCCCGGGCTCGACGCCCGGCAGCGTGAGCCCCAGCAGCTCCTTGATCTGGCTCGCGAAGATGATGACCGCGATGCCCGCGGTGAAGCCCACCGTGACGGGATAGGGGATGAACTTGATGTAGGTGCCGAGGCGGAGGAGGCCCGTCGCCGCCAGCATGAAGCCGGACAGGATCGTCGCGAGGATGAGGCTGTCCATCCCGTGCTGCTGCACGGTCGCGGCAACGAGGACGATGAACGCGCCCGCCGGTCCGCCGATCTGGAAGCGGCTGCCGCCGAGCACCGAGATCAGGAACCCGCCGACGATGGCGGTATAAAGACCCTGCGCCGGCGTTGCGCCCGAAGCGATCGCGATGGCCATCGACAGCGGCAGCGCGACGATCGCGACCGTGAGGCCCGATACGAGATCCGCGCGGAAATGCGGAAGCCTGTATCCCTCGCGCAGGACCGTCACCAGCTTCGGGGTGAAGAGCTCGCCGAGGCTTGGCTCGTCCGGCGCGCGCACGGGTCGGGTGGAGGAACTCATCTGAAGACGGTGCTCGAAGGCGTGCTGTGATACCCGGAAGGACCTAAGTGTTCTTTGCTACGCGTTACGCTGATTATTCATGCCGCCGCCTCCTTGAGGCGGACGCCGCGGCCGCCGGCCACGCTCTGCCCGTTTTCGCCGATCAGTTCGATCCCGGCCCGGTCGAGCGCGGCGACGACCTTGGTCAACGTCTCGACGACGCCACGCACGGTGCCCTGGCTCGCTTCCATCCGCTGGATCGTCGGCACCGAAACGCCCGCGAGTTCGGCCAGCGTCTTCTGGTCGATCCCGAGGAGTGCGCGGGCCGCGCGCATCTGCGCCGAGGTGATCATCCGTCGATCCTATGCCGGAGGCGTAAACTTATGACTAATCATGCGATACTGATATATAAGATATCAGTATACAAGTCTCATACCTGAGACTAACCGACGCACCCGGCGTCCATCTCTGCCAGCGCCACGCGCGTCTCTGCCGCCGCACTCGCCAAATCGTCCCCGGCGCGCGCTTCGGGGTGGAGCGCTTCAAGCGACTTTTCCATCGCCGCTTCATCGACCTCGAGCACCGCCGCGGCATCGCCGAGATGGCGGAGCGCCGAAGCGGCATAGTGCAGCGTCTCGACGAGCGTCGGCCATTCGCGCAGCCACACGCCGCCTTCGCGGTCGCCGCGGTGCGCGGCCGCATCGAGGGCCGATGCGCCCCGCGTCTTCGCGAGCCCGGCACAGGCCTCCGCGAACTCCAGGAGGCTCGGGTTCGCCTTGTGCGGCATGGCACTGCTCGCGCCGGTGCCGGTCGGCTGGCGGAAGCGGATCTCCGCGATCCCGGTCGCCGCGAGGAAGGCGAGCTCGCGCGCGATCTTCTCGACCGACGCACCGAGACCGGCGAGCGTGAGGAGAAAGGCGATCGTGCCGTCGCGCGCGGACTGGGTCGTGATGGGCTCGACCGCGAGGCCGAGCGCGTCGGCGACGAGGCGGCGGAGCTCCCGCCCCCGTCCGCCCTGTCCGGCCAGCGTCCCGACCGCACCGCCGAGCTGGACCGTCGCGGCCCCGGCCGCCGCCGCGGCGATCCTCCTGCGGTGACGCTGGAGCTCCGTGACCCACACTGCGACGCGGAAGCCGAACGTCGTCGGCCGCGCCGCCTGGCCGATCGTCCGTCCGAGCATCGGCGTTTCCGCATGATCGCGCGCGATGGCGGCGAACCGGCCTATGAGACCGGAGAGGTGCCGATCGACGACCGCCGCGGCATCGCGCAGCAGGATCGCGTGGCCGCTATCGATGGCATCCTGGGTCGTCAGCCCCTTATGGACATAGGGACGGTGCGCCGCGGGCAGCGTCCGGCGCATGGCATCGGCAAGAGGTAGGATCGGCCGGCCCACGATGCGGGTTTCGTCGACGAGCGTTTCGTAATCGATGTCTTCGAGGCAGAGCGCGCAGATGGCCTCGGCCGCTGCCGCAGGGACGAGCCCGAGCTCAGCCTGCGCCCGCGCCACCGCCTGCTCGAAGCAGAGCCAGGCGGAGATGCAGGCGGATTCGGAGGCAACCGCGGCGATCTCGTCGTCGGTATAGAAGGCGCGGTAAATGCCCCAGTCGGAGAGCATCCGCGGGGCATCGGGGCCGGGCGGGCGCGTTTCGGCCATGTTTCCTCGAATCCGGTTTCGCGCGAGCATGCCGCATCGGTCCGCACCCCGCCACCGGCAATCGGAGGGAGCGGGACCACGCTCGTAGCAACCGCTCTCAGTCGAGCGTGACGACGCCTCCGAGCGGCGGGGTCTCGACCGTGTGCCCCTGTTTCCGGAGCGCTTCGGCGAGCGCCCCCATGCCGCGGTCGGGATCGCCGTGGGCGATGAAGGTCTTCCGCGGCTTTACCGTCGACTTGTGCCAGGCCATGAGCTCGTCGCAGTCGGCGTGGGCGGAGAAGCCGTTGATGGTGTAGATCCGCGCCCGGACCTGAACTTCCTCGCCGAACATGCGCACTTCCTTCGCGCCGTCGATGATGGAGCGCGCAGGCGTGCCGGGCGCAGCGAAACCGATGAAGACGACGCTCGCGTCCGCCCGGCAGAGATTGTGGCGGAGGTGATGGCGAATGCGCCCGCCGGTGCACATGCCGGAACCGGCCATGATCACCGCTCCGCCCTCGACGCGGTTGAGCGCCATCGACTCGGACGCCTCGCGCACGAAACGGAGATTGGGCAGCCGGAACGGATCGCGTCCCGCCAGCAGGATCTGCGCCGTCTCCACCTCGCAGGCTTCGGCATGACGCCGGAAGATCTCGGTCGCGGACACCGCCATCGGGGAATCGAGAAACACGGGCAGGTGCGGCGGCAGTGCGCCCTCTCGGATGCCGTCGCGCAGATGGACGATCAGCTCCTGCGCCCGCTGCATCGCGAAGGTCGGGATCAGGACGTTGCCGCCGCGATCGAGGGTGTCGCGGATCGCCTCGTAAAGCTCACGCTTCGAGGACGCGATGTCGCGGTGCCTGCGGTCGCCGTAGGTCGATTCCATGACGACGTAGTCGGCTTCCGGCGGCGGCGTCGGGTCGCGCAGGATCGGCCGGCCGGAGTTGCCGATATCGCCCGAGAACACGATGCGCCGGCGCTCGCCCGCCGCCGTCGGGGCGTCGATCACGACGCTCGCGGAACCGAGGATGTGCCCGGCGTCGATGAAACGCACCTCGATGTCTTCGCCGAGGTCGATCGGCTTGCCGTACTCCGCCGGGATGCCGAAGAAATCCATGGTCCGGAGCGCATCGACGATGCGGTAGAGCGGCTCGCGTTCGCCATTCCGTCCGCTCCGGCGCGCCCTGGACGAAGCCCGCTTCGCCTCTTCCTCGTTGAGGAAGGCCGCGTCCATCAGCGCGAGCCGGGCAAGCTCCCGCGTCGCATCGGTCGCGATGATCCGGCCCTTGAAGCCGCCCTTCACGAGCAGCGGCAGGCGGCCGCAATGGTCGAGATGAGCGTGTGTGAGGAGAACGTAGTCGATAAGCGCGGGATCGAAGCCGAACGGCATGGCGTTGAGCTCGTCGAGTTCGCGGCCGCCCTGGTAGAGCCCGCAATCGACGAGAATGTGCCGCGACCCGGCGCGAAGCATGAAGCAGGACCCGGTGACGTCCTGCGCGGCGCCATGGAAGGAAAGCTTCACGCCGCCGCCTCCGGGACCGTCGATGTCCCGATGGCCGATGTCCCGATGGCCGATGCCCCGATGAATGGGGCAGGCGCGAGGTTCGTGCAAATGCTCATGGCAGGCAAGGCACCGCCGCGCCCCTCAGTAGATCGTCTGCTTCATGTATTCGGAATAGTCCGTGTCGTAGCTCTCGGCGTCGAACGGCTCAGGGGACAGCGCCTTCAGGATCTCGCCCGATGTCGGGAGATCGCCCTTTGCGGCCTGCGCCGCGGGATCCCAAAGCCGGGAGCGCGCCAGTGCCTTCTGGCACTGGAAGTAGACGGTATCGACGGCGACCGAGATCACGCTGCGCGGCGGCTTGCCGCCGACCGCGAAAGAATCGAGAAGCGCCGGTTCGATCAGGATCGACGCGCGGCCGTTGATGCGGAGCGTCTCGCCGACGCCCGGGATCAGGAACAGCAGCCCGACGCGGGGATCGCGGACGATGTTGCGCAGCGTATCGACGCGGTTGTTGCCGCGCCGGTCGGGCATCTGGATGGTCTTCGGATCGACGACGCGGACGAAGCCGGGCGGATCGCCGCGCGGCGAGCAGTCGAGCCCTTCGGGCCCGGCAGACGCGACTGCGACGAACGGCGCACGCTCGATGAAGGCGCGGTAGTGATCGGAGATGTGGTCGATCTCCTTGAAGATCGCGCGATCCGACGGCGCACCGTAATAGGCTTCGAGCGCCTCGATCGTCTCGATCCGCTGCGGCCGGACGGAAGCGTCCAGGGGTGCGTTCATCGTGGCCTCCATCTGCGGCGGCGATCCTTGCCGCCCGGTTCCGGGGACCGCGATCTTACACCGCGCCGGCCGATCCGTCGCCCCGTCAGCCGATCAGCCGCTCAGGCCGCGAGCAGCTCCGGCTGCGGCAGGATCGAGGCGTTCGCGGTGTAGCGCTTGCCCGCGCGGAGGCAGAAGGCGGGGGTCAGCATGCGCTCGGCCTTCACCTGGGCGCCGCTGTTGTCGGACAGCGTCCAGACGCCGCGCTCGTCGTTGAGGACCGTCACGTCGGCCTCGACGCCGGGCTTCAGGGTGCCGATCTCCTTCTCCATGCCGAGCATGGCCGCGCAGTTGCTGGTCACCATCGGAATGACGTCTTCCAGGGAAACCCCAAGCGCGAGAAGCTCGGTCATCGCATGGGTCAGCGAGAACTGCGCGCGGCCGGCGAAGATGTGCATCTCGTCGTCCGGATGCTCCTTCGGCGTTCCGGGAGGAGGCGGCACCCGCGTGTTGTAGCCGTGCATGTCGGCGCCAAGCGTGTGCGGCAGGATACCGGCGTCGAGCACCTGCTTCGCCATCTCGAAACTGAAATGCGAGCCGTGGCCGACGTCGATCTTGAGGCCCTTGGCGAGCGCCTCGCGCACGATCGGATGGACGATGCCCTTGCTGTCGACGAAGCCGCCCGGATGGCGGGTGAACGGATGGGCGAGGATGTCTCCCGGCCGCAGGATGTCCACCACATCCGGCAGGATGTCGTCGACGTTATACTTGTGCTTCGCCTTCTTGGGACGCGCCCACATCTGGCCGAAATGGATGTAGACGGGCAGGTCGAGCTGGCGCCCGGCCTCGGCGGCGAGCTTCATCACGTCGATGCCCCAGCGCTCGAACCCGCCGATCTCGGCATGGGACTTGATGCCGCGGACGAGGTCCGCGTTTTCGCGGCCCGCGCGCACCGTGGCCTTCACGTCGACCCCGTCCGGCGAATAGAGCGCCGGGTAGTAATGCCCCTCGAGCCCGCCGACCACGTAGATCGAAATGAACGCAAGGACGCGGGACGCCGCGGGCTCGGAGATGTAGGTGCGGAAGGCCGGAAAGGTCATGCAGCTCGGACCGCCCTGGTCGACCAGCGTGGTGACGCCGGAATGGACGCCCGCGAGATCGGGGTCGAGGCCGAAGCGGCCGCTGACATGGCGGAAGACGTGGGCGTGCGTATCGATCAGGCCGGGCAGAACGAGCTTGCCAGCGACGTTCGTCGTCTTCTTCGCGCTGCTGAGGCGCTTGCCGAGCTTGGCGATCTTGCCGTTCTTGATCCCGATGTCCATGACGGCGTCGATCCCCTGCGCCGGGTCGATCACCCGGCCGCCCTTGAGGACGAGATCGTAGGATGGGGCTCCGGACATGTTCAAACTCCTGGCTCGGACGGTAGGCGGACTAATGTCACACCGGCGGCGAAGGCCGCCAAGGTCCCTTGTCGTTTACCTAGCAAAAAACATGCCATCGTGCCGGACGTTGGTGCGCGGGAACTTCCGGCGTGCCGCAAATTACACCGAACGGCCGTCTTTGCCCGTTTTTTAGCCTCATGAATTTTATTGAGGCAGTTTCCTTCGCTGTCCGCGCGCGGAAACACTCCCGCATATGTCCCGGGTTTCCGGCAAAACCGCGACGCGGCGCCGAATCCGAGGCTGGCACGTCGATTGCATACAATCCCGCGAGACGAACCGGCGGCGCCGACCGCGCCGCCCCATCACCAGGGAGAATCGCCATGTCAGACAAGCCTGTCGCCTCACGCCGCGCCGTCCTCGCAGGAATGGCCGCCGCCGGCGTGATCGGCCCCCACCGGGTGGTCCGGTTGGAATGTTAGTTCATGTTTGGCCTT
>JAYOEF010000096.1:0-14398 GCA_038106605.1 Alphaproteobacteria bacterium | reverse complement strand
GCGCCGCGGCGCGCGACGTCCGACATGCGCGCGCGGCGCAGCCCGCGCCCCGGCACGAAGAACGACAGTGCCTCGAGAAGGTTCGTCTTGCCCGCGCCGTTCGGCCCGACCAGCACCGCGGGGCGTGCGTCGGCATCGAGCCGCAGGCGGTCGTAGCAGCGGAAGTCGGTCAGCGAGAGGCGCACGACCGCGCTGCGGTCCGCGCCCGGGACGGCGCTCTTCTCCGCGCTTCCTTCCACGGCGGACGCGCGCTCAGGAGCGGCCGCCAGGGCATTGTGAAACGACAGAGCCGAACTCCTCAGACGCGCATGGGCATCAGGACGTAGAGCGCGCTGGAATCGCCCATGTCCTGCACCAGCGTGGGCGACGCGCTGTCCGAGAGCTGGAACTTCGCGTCGTCGCCGGTGATCTGCTGCGTGATGTCGAGCAGGTACTTCGAATTGAAGCCGATCTCGAGCGGACCGTCGGTGTATGCGACGTCGAGCTCTTCCCGCGCGCTGCCCGCCTCGGGGCTGGTGGCGGTCAGCACGAGGCTGCCCGGTTCGAGCGACAGCTTGATCGCGCGCGACTTCTCGGTCGAGATCGTCGAGACGAGATCGACCGCCTTCACGAACTCGGTGCGCTTGACCTCGAGGGTCTTGTCGTTTCCGAACGGGATGACGCGGTCGTAGTCGGGGAAGGTGCCGTCGATCAGCTTCGATGTGAGCACCGCATCGGCGAAGGCAAAGCGGATCTTGGTGTCCGACAGCGAGACCTCGACATCGTCCTGCACTTCCTCGATGAGCTTCCGGATCTCGCCGATCGCCTTGCGCGGGACGATCACGCCCGGCATCCCGGACGCACCCGATGGCAGCGGCACCTCGACGCGGGCGAGCCGGTGACCGTCGGTCGCGACGATGCGCAGCACCGGCGCGCCGTCCGACTCGGACGCATGGAAGTAGAGGCCGTTGAGGTAGTAGCGCGTCTCCTCGGTCGACATCGCGAAGCGCGTGCGGTCGATCAGGCGGCGCAGGTTCTCCGCCGGGAGCGTGAAGCGGTGCGGCAGGTTTCCGTCCGACATGACGGGGAAGTCCTCGCTCGGTAGCGTCGTCAGGTTGAGGCGCGAGCGGCCCGAGCGGATCTCGAGCTGGCCCTGCTCGCCGCCCGACCGGACCTCGACCTGAGAGCCCTCGGGGAGCTTGCGGACGATGTCGTAGAGGGTGTGCGCCGGCACCGTGGTCGAGCCGTCCTGCGACACCTCGGCCTGCACGCCCTCGATGATCGCGAGGTCCATGTCGGTCGCGGTCAGGCCGAGCTTTCCGCCGTTCGCCTGGAGGAGGACGTTCGACAGGATCGGGATCGTCGTCCGGCGTTCGACGACGCCCTGGACATGCGTGAGGGACCGGAGGAGGGCGCTTCGCTCGATTGTGAAATGCATGACGGCGGATCGTCTTTCGGACTGGTTGATGCCATCAGACCGGTCTTGCGGCGCGCTCTGCGGGGAACCCGGGGCCGGCCCGCGCCGCAATCGTCTGAGAAAGGCGCAAATTATACCACAAGTCCTTGAAATACCAAGATAACACGCGACACCAGCGGTTCGCGGACCGGCCTAAAAACCGTGCGTTATCAGGGGCTTACAAGGGGGGTTCGTAACGGAGGCGGAACGGACGAATCAAACCGGCCGAAACCGGGCCCCGCGCCCGGAATTCCGGGGCTTCGGGCGGGACGCGGCGCCGTCTGCGCGGAAGGTCCGGCGGACCGTGCCGGAGGGGAAGCGACGAGACGGCGGGGGCCCGGCCCGAAGGACGGGTGCCCCGACGGAAGCTCAGCCTTCGAGCATCCGCCGCAGGAGGTCGACATCTTCCGCGAAGGACATCTCGAGCCCGCGCAGCTCCTCGACTTTCTTGACCGCGTGCATGACGGTCGTGTGATCGCGGCCGCCGAACTTGCGGCCGATCTCTGGCAGCGACCGCGAGGTCAGCTGCTTCGACAAGTACATCGCCACCTGGCGCGGCCGGGCGACCGCGCGCGAGCGCCGCGCCGAATGCATGTCGGCGACACGGATGTTGAAGTGCTCGGCGACGCGCTTCTGGATTTCCTCGATGGTGATCCGGCGGTCGGACGCGCGCAGCAGGTCGTGCAGGACCTCCTGGCAGGTCTCGAGCGTGATGTCGCGGCCGATAAGCTGGGCATGCGCGGCGACGCGGTTGAGTGCGCCCTCGAGCTCGCGGACGCTCGACGTGATCTTGTGCGCGAGGAACTCCATCACCTTGTCCGGCACGCCGATGCCGAGCTCCTCGGCCTTGGCCTGCAGGATGCCGAGGCGGAGCTCGTAGGTCGTGGCGTGGATGTCGGCGACGAGGCCCCAGCCGAGGCGTGAGCGCAGGCGCTCCTCCATCCCCTCCAGATCCGACGGCGACTTGTCGGCGGAGACGACGACCTGGCGGTTGTTGTCCACGAGGTCGTTGAAGGTGTGGAAGAACTCTTCCTGCGTCGATTCCTTGCCGTTGATGAACTGCACGTCGTCGATCATCAGAACGTCGACCGAGCGGAACCGATCCTTGAACGCCATCGTGTCCTGGAACCGCAGCGCGCGGATGAAGTGATACATGAACTTCTCGGCCGACAGGTAAACGACCTTCCGCTCCGGCTGGTGCGTGCGGATGTGCCAGGCGATGGCGTGCATCAGGTGCGTCTTGCCGAGGCCGACTCCGCCGTAGAGGAACAGCGGATTGTAGGTCGCCGTGGGAGAATCCGCGGCGCGGCGCGCGGCCGCGTAGGCGAGCTCGTTCGGCTTGCCGACGACGAAGTTGTCGAATTTGAAGCGCGGGTCGAGCGCCGCGCCGACGTCGCCGTCGGAGGCCGCCGTGCGCACCGCCGGCGCCGGCGATCCGTGCTGTACAGGAGTCGGTGTCGCGGATGCGGACTCACCGGCCGCACGGCTGTCGCCGCTTTCCGCGAGGACAAAGATCTCGACCTCGCGCACCGGCGACCCGGGACCGGCCCACAGTTCGCGCAGGCGGTTGCCGTAATGGTTGTCGACCCAGTCGCGCATGAAGCGGGTCGGCACCGAGAGGCGCACCCTTCCGTCGGCGAAATCGACGAGCGAGAGCGGCTTCAGCCAGCTCTTGTAGGCGGAGTCGCCGACCTCGGCGCGCAGCACGCCGCGGACGCGCGTCCAGCGCGAATTGATGTCCTTGCTGATCGGACTTTGCGGATGTTCGGTCATGGCGTCACCCCTGCATCCAAGGGAGGCCGCGCGCCTTCCATCCATCGACGGTGCCGCGGTGACGATCGCCGTCGTGCGGGCCCTCGAAGCCGTTGCTGATGTTGAAGCAGGCGGTATAGCCCTCCGCGGTCAGCGCCATCGCCGCCGCCTTCGAGCGCGCGCCCGAACGGCAGAGAAAATAGATCGGCGCGGACGGGTCGGGCGATGCCGCCCTCACGTCGGCGACGAAGCCCGGATTGACCGTCATCGTCGGAAACACCTGCCACTGTGCGAGCACGGCCTGCTTGCCGATCTCCGCGAGGTCAGGAACCCCGACGAAATTCCACTCGGCCTGCGTACGCACGTCCACGAGAACCGCCTTCGGATCGCTTTCCAGCGCTTTCCAGGCGGTCTCGGCGTCCACATCCCCGGCGTATCCGGCACTATTTGCCTGACCCGCGACGGAAAACCCGGGTGCGGATGTCTGAGTCATAAACTGCCCCCTGCAACGACGCCGCTTGTCGCGCGGCGCTTATTTGAACTCTTACCCCACCCACTCGACGATTATTTCAACGCATCGGCGAGCAGCGACACCTGCGAGTCCTTTATTTAAAAAAGACAATCGTACTGTCAGCGAATACTTAAGCTGTACGGACCCCCTGTCCGATCCGTCTCTGGACTTTAACCGTGAGGGGTGGAGGGCGCAACGGGACGCCCGGACGATTCCGCAAAAAAAACCGGGAATCCAAAAAATTTTTGGGGTTGACAGGCGACAAAGGTGAATAACCTGTGGACGAACGGTGGATGCCCTCGAAAGGGGCAGGTTTCTGCCATTTTTTCAGTCGCCTCCGGGGGATGCGGAGACGCGTTCTCCACGACCGGCCCGAAGTGTCTGAACATTAAGGAATTTATCCACAGGCCCGGAAACGTCGAAGCCCGCTTCACTCAGCCCCCCGGATGACATACAGGCGTCACACGGGCAGCTAAGTGGAGCGGGCTCCACCGCAAATATAAAAAATTGTTTCTAGAGCGCTTTGATGCGTCGGGACAGTCGCGAAATCTTTCGCGATGCCGTGTTCTTCTCGACGACGCCGCGGGTCACCCCACGCATGATTTCGGGCTCGGCCGACTTGAGGGCGTCCTTCGCGGCGTCCTTGTTGCCGGTCTGGATGGCAGCCTCGACCTTCTTGATGAAGGTGCGGATGCGGTTGCGGCGATCGCGGTTTACGGCGGTTTTCCGAACGTCACGCCGGACGCGCTTCTTGGCGGATGATGTGTTGGCCATGGGCTTTCCTTTGAAACGGCGCGTGTTTTACGGGGGACGGGCCGCCGCGTCAAGCATTTCGACGGCGCCCACCCCATTCAAATGCACTCTTTCCAGCGCAGATTCCTCGTTTCCCTATTCCTCGTTTCCGGGCACGAGACGCACCCGGACAATCAGCGCGCCGCCCTGCGCCGGCTCGAAGGTGAAGGAAAGCTGCTCGTCGTCGCGGCGGAACCGGTCCCCCGAGCGCACCTCCCAGCCGAGCGGCGGCAACGCGCCGCGATAGAACGCGCGGACTCCGTCCGCCGTGCCTGCGCCGCGCGCCACGGCCGAGACGATCCGCCCCGCGGGGCTCTCGAACACCATGCCGTCGGCCTCGAGCTCGGAGAAGCCGGCCGGCAGCGGCAGGTCCTCGATCGCGGCGAAGAACTCGGCCGCGTGCGCCGCCGCGGCAAGCGCGACCGCGGTCAGCAGGCCGGAAATTACGGCCGCGATCCGGCAGAGGCGGCGCACGCGTATCATCGCTGGCCTCATCTCTGGCGCGCCGCGCAATAGAAGGTGGAGCGCCCGGACTGGACGATGCGCTCGACAGCGCCGCCGCAGTCGCAGCCGGGGCAGGGTTCGCCCTCGCGGCCGTAGACGCGGAAGCTGTGCTGGAAATAGCCGAGCTCGCCCGTCGGCGCGACATGGTCCCGGAGCGAGGAGCCGCCGGCGGCAATGGCGTCGCGCAGCACCTCGCGCACCGCCGTCGCGAGACGGTCGGCACGGCCGCCCTGGACGGTCGCGGCCTTCCGCCGCGGCGAGATCCCGGCGAGATAGAGCGCCTCGCAGGCATAGATGTTGCCGACGCCGGCGACGACGCGCTGGTCGAGAAGCGCTGCCTTGATCGGCGTCATCTTGCCGCGGAGCCGCGCGGCCAGAACTTCGCCCGTGAAGTCGTCGCCCGTCGGCTCGGGGCCGAGATGGCGGATCAGCGGATGGTCGGCGAAGCCCGCGCGGTCGGTCAGCGTCATCAGACCGAAGCGGCGCGGATCGGAAAACCGGATCGCCGTGCCGTTGCCGACCTCGAAGACGATGTGTTCGTGGCTGCGGTGACGGCCCGGATCGGACGCAGAAACGGAAAGCTGCTCGTGCACGAAATCGCCGGGCCGGCTCTCGGCCCCGTCCGGGCTCTCGATCACCATGCGGCCCGACATGCCGAGATGGGCGAGCAGCACGGTTCCGTCGTCGAATTCCCCGACGAGATACTTGGCGCGGCGGCCGAGCCGTTCGAGCGTGCGGCCCTGGAGCCGTTCGGCGAAGTCGTCCGGGACCGGAATGCGGAGGTCGCGCCGGCGCACGGTGATGCGCTCCATGCGCCGCCCTTCCATGACCTCTGCGAGGCCGCGGCGGACGGTTTCGACTTCGGGCAGTTCGGGCATGCGGTCAAGGTAGCCGGAAGCATCGGCGCGCGCTATCCTCAAACACATGGAATCGCGCGAATCCGCCCCCTCTTCCGGCCCATCTTCCGGCCGCCCCTCCGGACACGACTCCGACGGTATCAGCTTCGGCTTCCGCACGGTGAGCGAAGCCGAGCACACGACGCTGGTGCGCGGCGTGTTCGATTCCGTCGCGCGGCGCTACGACCTGATGAACGACCTGATGTCGGGCGGCCTGCACCGGCTGTGGAAGGTTGCACTGCTCGACCGCGTGAACCCGCGGCCCGGCATGCGGCTCCTCGACGTCGCCGGCGGCACGGGCGACGTGGCGGAAGGGTTCCTGAAGCGCGGCGGTGCGGCGGCGACGATCTGCGACATCAATTTCGAGATGATGTCGGCGGGTGCCGACCGCGCGCTCGACCGCGGCATCGTCGCGGGACCGACGCGCGTGTGCGGCGACGCGGCGATGCTGCCCGTGGCCTCGGGAACCGCCGACGCCTGCACCATCGCCTTCGGGCTGCGCAACGTGACGAAACGCGTCGAGGCCCTCGGCGAGATGCGGCGCATCCTTCGCCACGGCGGGCACTTCCTCTGCCTCGAATTCAGCCCGGCGGTCCTGCCCCAGCTCAAGGCGATCTACGACGTCTATTCGTTCCGCGTGCTGCCCTGGCTCGGCCAGCGGGTCGCGGGCGATGCGGAGTCGTACGCCTATCTCGCGGAGAGCATCCGCCGCTTTCCGGAGCCCGACGCGCTCGCCGCCGAGATGAAGGAGGCCGGGTTCGGCAACGTCACCCGGACCGCGCTGTCGGGCGGCATCGTCTGGATCCATTCCGGCTGGCGCGTCTGAAGAATGCTCGACGGCGCCCGCCATCTTCGCCGGATCGTCGGCGTCTTCCGCACGCTCGCGCGCAATGATGCGATCTTCCCGCTGGAAATGGCGGGAGCCCCGCGCGCCGCGCTTCGGCTTGCCGCGCTCGCGCTCCTCGTGCGCCGCGGCCGAGAGGCACGCAAGAGACGCCCGGGCGAAAACCTCGCCGCCGCGCTGACCGAGCTCGGCCCCGCCTTCGTTAAGATCGGCCAGGCGCTGTCGGTGCGCCCCGACCTCGTCGGCGACGACATCGCCGACGACCTGCGCGGCCTGCAGGACCGGCTGCCGCCGTTCCCGACGGAGGAGGCACGCGCCGCCATCGAGGAAGAGTTCGGACGCCCCGTCGAGGAGCTGTTCGCGGTCTTCGGCGAGGAGGCCATCGCGGCGGCCTCCATCGCCCAGGTCCACCGCGCGACGCGGCCCGACGGCAGCGAGGTCGCGGTCAAGGTGCTGCGGCCCGGGATCGAGGCGGCGTTCGCCCGCGACCTCGACCTCGCGCGCTGGGCGGCGAGGCGGTTCGAACGCGCGCGCCCCGACCTCCGCCGCCTCAAGCCGGTCGCGGCGGTCGAGACCATCGTGCGATCGGTCGAGATGGAGATCGATCTCCGCTTCGAGGCCGCCGGCGCCGACGAGCTCCGCCGCAACTTCGACGACGAGCCCGGCTTCTCGGTGCCCGCCGTGGACTGGCAGCGCACCGGACGGCGCGTGATGACGACGGAGTGGGTCGACGCGACGCCGATCAATGAACTCGACGCCATCCGCGCCGACGGCGTCGACCTCGAGACGACCGTCGCGACGTTCGCGAAGGTCTTCTTCCTCCAGGTCTTCCGCGACGGCTTCTTCCATGCCGACCTGCATCCCGGAAACCTGTTCGTGGATTCGGACGGCGTCATCCATGCGGTCGACTTCGGCATCATGGGACGCCTCGACAAGCGGACGCGGCAGTACCTCGCGGAGATGCTGCACGGCTTCCTGACCGGCGACTACAAGCGCGTCGCCGACGTCCACATCCGCGCGGGCTACGTTCCCGCCGACCAGTCGGCCGACGAGTTCGCGCAGGCCGCGCGATCGATCGCCGAGCCGATCCTCGGCCTGCCCCTCGCCGACATCTCGCTCGCGCGGCTCCTCGCGCAGCTCTTCTCGATCACCGAGAAATTCAGGATGGAGGCGCAGCCGCAGCTCCTCCTCCTGCAGAAGACGATGCTGGTGGCGGAGGGTGTGGGACGGCGGCTCCACCCCAACATCAACATGTGGGAACTGGCGCGGCCGCTGATCGAAGGCTGGATGATAGAGAACATGGGCCCCGAGGCCCGCATGCGCGACGCGGCAGAGAGCCTGATCGACGGGCTCGCGCGCCTGCCGCGGCTGATCGCCGACATGGAGGACTCGCTCGCCCAGACCGCGCGCAACGGCCTCCGGATCGACCCCGCCTCGCTCGAGAGCTTCGCGGCGGCGCAGCGCGGTCGCGGTCGCAGCTGGCCGATCTGGATCGCGGCGGCGGCAGCTGTCGCCGTCGTCATCGCCGCCTTCGACTGAACCGGCACGTCGCGGACCGGTTGCAAAAACGCCGCTGAATCATTAGCTTACGCGCGTTCCGGCAAGGTGTTCTCAGCGCGCCGGCGCGAGGAGGAGCGGACATGCTCCACGGCAAACGCATTCTTCTGATCGTCTCGGGCGGGATCGCGGCCTACAAGAGCCTCGACCTGATCCGCCGGCTGCGCGAGCGCGGCGCCGCGGTGCGCTGCGTACTGACCGAGGCAGCGACGCAGTTCGTGACGCCGCTGTCGGTGTCGGCGCTGAGCGAGGACCGCGTTTACGGCGACCTGTTCTCGCTGACCGACGAGCACGAGATGGGGCACATCCAGCTGTCGCGCGACGCCGACCTCGTGGTCGTGGCGCCGGCGACGGCGAACATCCTGGCGAAGATGGCGCACGGCATCGGCGACGACCTCGCCACCACCGTGCTGCTCGCCACTGACAAGGACACCATCGCCGTGCCGGCGATGAACGTCCGCATGTGGGAGCACGCGGCGACGCAGGCCAATATCGCGACGCTGAAATCGCGCGGCATCCGCTTCGCCGGTCCGACCGAGGGACCGATGGCGTGCGGCGAGTTCGGCGAGGGGCGCATGATCGAGCCGCTCGAGATCGTCGCCGCGGTCGAGGGCTATTTCGCCGACGCCTCGCCGCTCGCCGGACGCCGCGCCGTCGTCACCAGCGGGCCGACGCACGAGGCCATCGATCCCGTCCGCTACATCGCCAACCGCTCGTCGGGCAAACAGGGCCATGCCATCGCCGCCGCGCTCGCGGGCCTCGGCGCGGAGACGACGCTGGTCACGGGCCCAACGGTCGAGCCCGATCCGCCCGGCGTGACGGTCGTGCGCATCGAATCCGCGCGCGACATGCTGGAGGCGTGCCTGAAGGCGCTCCCCGCCGACGTCGCGGTGTGCGCCGCCGCCGTCGCAGACTGGCGCCCTGCCGCCGCGCCCGGCCGCAAGATCAAGAAGGAGGCGGGCTCGCCGCCGCCCGGCCTCGAGCTCGTCGAGAACCCCGACATCCTGAAGAACCTGTCGGAGACGGGGAACCGGCGCCCCGCGCTCGTCGTCGGCTTCGCCGCCGAGACCGAAAACGTGGTCGTCAACGCCACGGCCAAGAGACAACGCAAGGGCTGCGACTGGATCGTCGCCAACGACGTCTCGCCCGCCACCGGCACGTTCGGCGGCGACAGCAACACGGTCCATCTCGTCACCGCCGGCGGCGCCGAGGACTGGCCCTCGATGAAGAAGACCGACGTCGCCGCGCGCCTCGCCGAACGCATCGCGGCGCATTTCGCGGCGCTGGCCAACGCTGCGGAGTAACGTCCCCAGCCCTCTCCGCCGCCCACAGGCTGCACACAGTTTTATTCACAAGAAATTGCGTGCGCGGGCAATTCGGCACCCCACATGTGGGGTGGTTCATGGCATCCTGTCGGCAGTTCGAAACCGAGATTTCCGGGGTTCAGACATGGCCGAAACCGCCGCTTCCATCGAGATCGCCGCACCCATGGAACAAACGACCGTGCAGGTCGCGATCACGCGCCTGCCCCACAACGCCGACCTTCCGCTGCCGTCCTACGAGACGAGCCAGGCCGCCGGCATGGACCTCCCTGCCGCGGTCGAGGCCGACCTCGTGATCGAGCCGGGCAGGCGGGCGATGGTGCCCACGGGCCTCGCCATCGCGCTCCCCGCCGGATACGAGGCGCAGGTGCGCCCGCGGTCGGGCCTCGCGGCGAAGAACGGCGTCACCGTCCTCAATTCGCCCGGCACCGTGGATGCCGACTATCGCGGCGAGGTGAAGGTGATCCTGATCAATCTCGGCGACGCGTCGTTCACCGTAACGCGCGGCATGCGCATCGCCCAGATGGTGATCGCACCCGTCACGCAAGCAGCGATGGTGGAGGTTGCCGCGCTTCCCGAGACGGCGCGCGGCGCAGGCGGCTTCGGCTCGACCGGGGTCAACTAACCCTCTCGCCCGCCGCGTTCGATAGCGGCGGGAGGATTTGCATTCCCGCGCGAGCCGCGCGATAGATTGGGAATGGATTTCACCGAGGACCAGCTCCACCGCTACGCCCGGCACATCGTGCTGCCGGAGGTCGGCGGCATCGGCCAGGCGAAGCTGATGGAGGCGCGCGTCCTCGTCGTCGGCGCGGGCGGGTTGGGCGCGCCGCTGCTGATGTATCTCGCGGCGGCGGGCGTCGGCACGTTGGGCGTGATCGACGACGACACGGTCGATCTTTCGAACCTGCAGCGCCAGGTCATCCACGGCACGAGCCGCATCGGCATGGCGAAGGTCGAGAGCGCGGCGGAAGCGGTCCGCGACATCAATCCGGAAGTGAAGCTGGTGCCGCACAAGGCGCGGCTCACCGCCGCCAACGTCGATGCGCTGATCCGCGACTACGACATCGTCGCCGACGGCAGCGACAATTTCGAGACGCGCTTCCTCGTCAACGATGCCTGCCACCTCGCGGGGAAGACGCTGGTCTCGGCCGCAATCCTCCGCTTCGAGGGCCAGATCGCGACGTTCCGCTCGGGCCTCGGCGCGGGCGAGCCCTGCTACCGCTGCCTCTATCGCGAGGCGCCGCCGCCCGGCCTGGTGCCCTCCTGCGCCGAGGGCGGCGTGTTCGGCGCGCTCGCCGGCACCGTGGGCTCTCTGCAGGCCGTCGAGGTGCTCAAGGAGATCATGGGGATCGGCGACAGCCTCGCCGGATGGTTCCTGCTCTACGACGCGCTCTCGGCCGACATGCGCAAGATGAAGCTCAAGCGCGATCCCGGCTGTCCGCTCTGCGGCGACGCGCCGTCGATAGTCGATCTTTCCGCGCACGCGGCGTGATGTCCGATATGCAACTGCCCCAGCCCGCTCCCCCTCCCGGCCACCCACAGGATACTGGCAATGGGTGGCCGGGAGGGGGAGCGGGCCGGAACGGAAACTAAAATGTCTTCGCCCGATAAACTCTCGATCGTGCTGCAGTCGGGCGAATTCGACCGCGTGCACTATGCACTGGTGCTGGCGAGCGCCGCGCTCGCGACCGGCAAGCCGGTGACGATGCTGTTCTCCATGGAGGCGACCCGCGCTCTCGTCCCCGGCTGGGCCGACACGGCGAAGGAGACGGAGCTCGCCCGCAAGGGCCTCGCGACCTTCGCCGAACTGATGGAGGCGTGCCGCGAGCTCGGCGCGCGGTTCATGGTGTGCGAGATGGGCCTCCGCGCGACGGGGCTCGCGCGCGCGGACCTCGACCCCGATATCGAGATCGCTGACGGCAGCGCCGTCAGCTTCCTCGCCGACGCGTCCGGCACGGGCGCGCTCCTCTACGTCTGAAACGCCGCGGCCGAAACGAAAAGGGCGGCGCCCGCAGGCACCGCCCCTTCCCCCGCGTAAATTTACGGTCTCAGGCCTTGCGGCGGCGAAGCGCGCCGAACGCGGCGACGCCGAGCCCGAAGATCGCGAGCGAGGCCGGCGCCGGGATCGGAACGCCCGTGTCGGTCGAGAAAAATTGCGCACGCGAGAAATTCTCGCCGTTGTAGACCGTGAGCGGGAGGCCGGTGACGTCGTTGATGTTGTCGACCGTGCCCGAACCGATGACCGTCATCGACACGTCGTAGACGATGTAGGACGCGTCGACCACGTTGCTGTTCGCGGCCTTGTGCAGCACGAGCTCGATCTGGTTGGCGGTCGGCAGCAGGCCCTGGATCGACACGGCGCCGGCGAGATCGGCGGTGTTGCCGGCGAAGTCGAGGTCCACGGTCCGGACGATGATGTTTCCGGTCACGCTGCTCATCGCCACCGACAGCTGCGGGATATCGTCGCCGGTGTTCAGGTTGGTGCGGTCGTTGAAGCGAATGCCGAACTGCTGGCCCGAGATCGTCGGCAGGTTCGACATGTCGAACAGGCCGTGGATCTCGATGTCGTCGGTGAACGCGAATCCGCCGGGGGCCGCCGGATTGGTCGAGAACGCCCGCAGGCCGCCGGTGAAGGTGTCGGCGGTCGTGCCAGTGACCAGGGTCGGCGTGCCGAGCGACGGCGTCATGGTCAGCTTGCCGCCGGACTCGCTGGTGAAGCCGGCGATGCCGGACGTCGGCGAGTTGACGTAGGTCGCGGCGCCGTCGGGGCCGCTGACGGGGACGATCCCGTCGTTGAACGAATCGCGGAAGATCTCGGTGCTGTTCTTGACGATCCAGAACTCGTCGATGACCGGCGTGAACGGCGCGGCGGAGGCGGATGCCCCGAGGCCGATGATAGCCGACGTCCCCACGACGGCGGCCAGAAGTGCGTTGCGAACCCTCATAGTATTCATCCCGTTTTCAGGTTGTTGGCGAAGTGCATATGCATATTTCCATATGCAAGAACCGGGCCAGAATTGTTAATTCGGCCCGAATCAAGGACTTGCAATTACTTAGGGGGCAAATATTATTGGAAGGTGTAAAAACCGCCGACACGGCACGGCCCGGGCCGATCCGGGCCAAGTATTCGGCGCCCGAAAACTTGCGGTTGTTTTTAGACCTCGTAGACCCGGTCGGGCGGGCTGTGGCCGTCGGTGAAGCTCTTGATGTTGACGATGACCTTCTCGCCCATGGCGATGCGGCCTTCGTGCGTCGCCGAGCCGAGATGCGGCGCGAGCACGACGTTGTCGAGCCTGAGAAGACGTTCCTCGACCTTGGGCTCGCGCTCGTAGACGTCGAGCCCGGCGCCGCCGATGCGCCGCTCCTCCAGCATCTTCGCCAGCGCCGCCTCGTCGATGATCTCGCCGCGCGCGGTGTTGACGACGAAGGCGTGCGGCTTGAGGAGCGCGAGGCGCCGCGCATCGAGGAGGTGGTGGGTTTCCTTCGTGTGCGGGCAGTTGATCGAGATGAAATCCATGTGCTCGAGCATGTGGTCGAGGCTTTCCCAGAAGTTCGCCTCGAGCTCGGCCTCGAGCTCGGCATGGAGCCGCTTGCGGTTGTGGTAGTGGACGGTCATGCCGAAGCCCTGGACGCGGCGCGCCACGGCCTGGCCGATGCGCCCCATGCCGATGATCCCGAGCCGCTTGCCCGAGATGCGGTGGCCGATCATGAAGGTCGGCGACCAGCCGTCCCAGCCGCCGGAGCGCACCAGCCGGTCGCCCTCGACGAGGCGCCGCGGCGCGGCAAGGAGAAGCGCGACGGTAAGGTCAGCGGTGTCGTCGGTCAGGACGCCAGGCGTGTTGGTGACGACGACCCTGCGCTTCGCCGCGGCCTCGAGGTCGATGTGGTTCACGCCGACGCCGAAGTTGGCGATGATCTGCACGGATTTCGGCAGCCGGGCGATCAGGTCCGCGTCGATCCGGTCGGTTACCGTCGGCACGAGGGCGTCCGCCCCGTCCGCCGCAGCGACGATCTGGTCCGCGGTCATGGGCGTGTCGGTCGCGTTGAGGCGCGCCTCGAACAGCTCCATCATCCGCGTTTCCACGTCGCGCGGCAGCCTCCGCGTGACCGCGACGACCGGTTTCTTCCGAGCCATGCCCTGCTGGCCTCCCTGAATCTTCTTTAGGTCTGGGGTATCAGGGCGGCGGGCCGATGTCCAGCGGTGTTCGGCCCGGTTCGGCGCCCGCACAGCGCCCGTTCCGTCCGTGTTCGGGCCCCGTTCGCCCCATGGAACCGACGCAGGGCGGACCCTATAATGCGCCGCATGAAGCGCGTCGCAATTCGTACGGTTTGCCTGGCGGCCCTCGCGGCTGTGATGCTGTCTGGGCCTGTTGCGGCGCTGGCGGAGACCGGCCTGCCGCTGCCGCGCTTCGCGTCGCTGCGCTCCTCCAAGGTCCACCTGCGCACGGGGCCCGGCGTCCGCTACCCGGTCGACTGGGTGCTCGTGTTTCGCAACATGCCGGTCGAGATCGTCGCCGAGTTCGAGAACTGGCGGAAGATCCGGGACTGGCAGGGCACCGAGGGCTGGGTCCACCGGACCATGCTGTCGGGCACCCGCACCGCCATCGTCACCGGCGGCATGCATGCGCTCCGGCGCGATCCGGACGGAGCGGCGCCGATGGTCGCCCAGGTCGAGGAGCGGGTCGTCGGCCGGGTCCTCGAATGCGCCGACGACTGGTGCCGTATGGAAATCGCCAAGAAACGCGGATGGATTCGCCGCGATCACGTCTGGGGCATTTACAAGGC
>JAYOEF010000095.1:0-14486 GCA_038106605.1 Alphaproteobacteria bacterium | reverse complement strand
GGGCGATCACGGGCGCGGCGCCGGTGCCGGTGCCGCCGCCCATGCCGGCGGTGATGAACACCATGTGGGCGTTGCCGATGGCGGCCATCAGGTCGTCCATCGCCTCCTCGGCGGCGGCGCGGCCGATGTCGGGGCGGGAACCCGCGCCGAGGCCGTGGGTGATGCTCGGCCCGAGCTGGATCGGGTGCTCGGCGAGCGACTGGGCGAGCGCCTGGGCGTCGGTGTTGGCGACGGCGAAGTCGACGCCCTCGAGCTTCGACGAGATCATGTTGTTGACGGCATTGCCGCCGGCGCCGCCGACGCCGATGACGGTGATGCGGGGTTTGAGCTGGTTCTGCGGCTCGGGAGCGGTAAAGTTGATGGTCATCGGGTCCTCCTAGACAGCGAGAGAAGAGGCGCGGGTGGGGCCGGTCCACACGCAGGGCGAAAAGTGCCGCGCACCGGGCGCGGTCGGGGAAATTCGGTTGGCGTGACGGCGGGGAGGCATGGTCAGAAGCTCTCCCTCAGCCACTGCCCGATCCGCTGCAGGCGGCTCGAGGGCACGGTTTCGTTGGCGGCGGAATCCTCGATCAGGCCCGCGAACTTCTCGACGCCGTAGCGCAGCAGTCCGGCGCACGCCGAGAAGGCGGGTCCGCTGGTCGCCTCGGCGAGGCCGCTGATGCGGAGCGGACGGCCGATGCGCACCTGCTTCTCGAGGACGAGCCCGGCAAGCTCCGGAATGCCATGGAGCTGCGAGGCGCCTCCGGTGAGAACGAGGCGGCGGCCGGCGATGCGGTCGGCGCCGCTGACCTCGAGGCGCTCGCGCACCAGTTCGAGCGTCTCCTCGACGCGCGGGCGGATGATGCCCGTGAGCAGCGAGCGCGGCACATGATTGGCGTGGTTGTGGTCGTCCTCGCCCACCAGGGGCACGTCGATCATCTCGTTGTCGTCGGCCTGCGACGTCAGCGCGCTGCCGTAGAGCGTCTTCATCCGCTCGGCATGGACGACGGGCGTCGAGAGGCCGCGGGCGATGTCGTTCGTCACGTGGCCGCCGCCGACGGGAATCGAATCCGTGAACACCATGTGGCCGTCGTAGAACACGGCGATGGTGGTCGAGCCGCCGCCCATGTCGACGAGGGTGACGCCGAGGTCGCGCTCGTCCTCCACGAGGCACGAGAGGCCGGACGCGTAGGGCGAGACCACGACCTCCTCGACGTCGAGGTGGCAGCGGGCGATGACGTTCTTGAGGTTGCGCACGGGACCGGCGCCGGCGCTGACGTGATGGAAGCTGACCGCGAGGCGGTCGCCGAACATGCCGCGCGGGTCGTGGATGCCGCGGTTGCCGTCGATGGCGTAGCCGACGGGCAGGCAGTGGACCATCTCGCGGTCCTCGGGCAGCTCGATCTGGAAGTTGCGCTCGCGCGCGCGGCGGATGTCGGTCTCGCCGATCTCGTGGCCGGCGATCGAGACCTCGATCTCCTGCACGTGGGAATGGATGCGCCCGCCCGACAGGTTGACGAAGATGCGGTCGATGCGCTCGCCCGCGAGTTCCTCCGCCGCGCTCACCGCGGTGAGGATCGCGTTCTGTGCGGTTTCCATGTCGACGACGGCGCCGTTGCGCACGCCGGCGGACGCCTGGTGCGCGATGCCGATCACGCGGATGCCGCCTTCGGCGTTGGCATGCGCGATGAAGCAGCAGATCTTCGTGCTGCCGACGTCGAGGGCTGCGATGATGCCGGTACGAAGCTTTGCCACGGTCAGTTGGTCTCCCTGGGCGGCCGGGCGTTGCGCGCTCCGGCCATGACGGTCTCGGTATTCATCAGGTGCTCTTCCCCTTGCGGTCCGCCGCCTTGCGCGCCGCCGGCGGCGCCGCCGCGCGGGTGCGGACGATGAGCTGGTCGGGGATGCGGAGGTCGATCGACACGAGGTCCTGCTTGAGGAGCCCGTGCTCGCGCTCGAGGCGGGCGAAGCGCGCCCAGGCTTCGAGCGCGTCGCTCTCGGGCAGGCGCACGAAGACGCCGCTGTCCATGCGGATGTTCCAGCGCCGGTCGCCGACCCAGACCGCGGCGTTGACGCGCGATTTCAGGTCGGGGGCGTGGGCGAGGATGTGGAGAAGGGCGTGCGCGTGCTGCGGCGCGTCGTCGCCGACGATGACGAGGAGCTTGCCGAAGCGGTCCAGCCGCTCGCCTGTGATCACCGCGCCGTCCTCGTCGACGAGGACGAGCTCGTTGCTCCGCTGCCAGAGGGCGAGCGGCCGGCGCTCGACGACGCGGACGCGGATCGCGTTCGGGAATTCTCGCTCGACGCTGGCGTTGCGGACCCAGCCGAGCCCTTCGAGCCGCTGGCGCGCACCCTCGATGTCGACGGCGAGCATCGGCTCGCCGCGCTTGATGCCGAGGACCTTCTGGAGGCGGTCGGCGGATTCGTTCTCACGGCCGACGAGATAGATCTGCTCGACGCGGAGACCCGCGTCGGCGAAGGCGTGAGCGATGCCGCGGAAGACCGAGCCTGCCGCATGCGCGACCCAGCCCGACTGCCAAAGCCAGGCGGGTCCGCCGAGCGCGAGCGCGAAGATCGCGAGCGCGGCGCCGGCCCGCAGCGACTGGCGCACCCAGCGCGGCGCCGGGCGCTTGCGCTGCTGCGCCTTCGTGCGCCCCTGCTTCTTGCCCTTGCCGGAGAAGGGGTTCATCCATCGCATGCTGCGTTCTCCACCATCCAGCAGACCAGCTCGCCGAAACCGATGCCTGCTGCGGTCGCCTGTTCGGGCACCAGCGACAGCGGCGTCATGCCGGGCTGCGTATTCACTTCGAGAAGGATCAGGCGGCCGGGCTCGCCTTGCGTGTCGTCGTAGCGCAGGTCCGAGCGCGAGACGCCGCGGCAGCCGAGCGCCTTGTGGGCGCGCACCGCGTAGTCCATCGCCGCCGCGTAGATTTCCGGATGCACCGGCGCGGGGATGAGATGGTCGGCCTTACCTTCGGTGTATTTCGCCGCGTAGTCGTAGAATCCGTTGCGCGGGCGGATCTCGGTCACGCCGAGCGCGCGGTCGCCCATCACGCCGACGGTGAGCTCTCGGCCCGGCACGTACTGCTCGATCATCGCCGCGGACCCGAACTCCCAGGCCGAGACCGGCGGGATGTCGCCGCGCTCGAGGACGATGTGGACGCCGACGCTGGAGCCCTCGGCGGACGGCTTGATGACGAAGGGCGGGTCCATGTACTCGCCCGCGGCGAACTGCTCGCGCGTCACCATCTCGTGCGGTGCGACGGGAATGCCTTCCGCCTCGAACAGGCGCTTCGCCATCGGCTTGTCCATGGCGATCGCCGAGGCGAGAACGCCGGAATGGGTGTAGGGGATGCCGAGGCAGTCGAGCAGGCCCTGGATGCGGCCGTCCTCGCCGAAGCTGCCGTGGAGCGCGTTGACGACGACGTCGGGCGCGGGCGTCAGCGCCGCGAGGAGGGCTGCCATGTCGCGGCTCACGTCGATGGCGCGCACGTCGTAGCCCGCGGCTTCGAGCGCCTTCACGATCTGCGCCCCGCTCGACAGCGAGACTTCCCGTTCGCTCGACCAGCCGCCGAGAAGGACGGCAACGGTCCTGACGGTCTTCTTCGTCATTCCGGCCATCCTTTCCGCGCCTCGGCTTCGGTGAGGCCGATGCGCGCGATCTCCCATTCGAGGGTCACGCCGAAGCGCTCCTTCACGCGGGCGCGGATCTCCTCGCCCAGCGACTCGATGTCGGAGGCGGTCGCGCCGCCGTCGTTGAGGAGGAAGTTGCAGTGCTGGGTCGAGACCGAAGCCCGACCGATGGCGAGGCCGCGGCAGCCGGCGGCGTCGATCAGCTGCCATGCCTTGCGGCCTTCCGGATCCTGAGCGGGGTTCTTGAACGTCGATCCCCCCGTGCGCGCCTGGACGGGCTGCGTCGCGCGGCGCGACTCTGTGATCTCGGCCATGCGCTTCGCGATCTCGTCCCTGTCGCCCGGCGTGCCGCGGAAGCGGCCCTCGACGAAGATCCACGCGGGATCGACCGACGAATGGCGGTAGGTGAAACCCATCTCGGCGGCCGTCAGCTCGTGGAGCCTGCCCGCCGGGTCGACGGCGACGGCGGAAGCGGCGATGTCGGAGGTTTCGCGGCCGTATGCGCCCGCGTTCATGCGGAGCGCGCCGCCGACGGTGCCGGGGATGCCGCTCAGGAATTCGAGACCGGCGATGCCACGGTCGCGGCAGGCGCGGGAGACGTTGACGTCGAGCGCACCCGCGCCCGCGGTCAGCTCCGCACCGTCGAATTCGATCTCCGCGAATGCCTTGCCGAGGACGATGACGACGCCCGGGATGCCGCCGTCGCGCACCAGCACGTTGGAGCCGAGCCCGAGAACGGTGACGGGAACGCCCGCGGGCACCGCGGCGCGGAGCGCGCGGAGGTCGTCGACGTCGGCCGGGCGGAACAGCACCTCGGCGGGTCCGCCGGTGCGGAACCATGTCAGCGACGACAGCGGCGCGTCGGCGGCGAGGGAGCCGCGGACGGAGGGCAGTCGGTCGATGAGCCGGGTTTTCGCCATCGCAAGCACCGTCAGCGGCCTCCCGCCCCGGCGGCAGCGCCGGGACCCCAGATGCGCTCGAGCGCGGCGGGCAGGTCGTTCGCCCAGTTGGTGATGCTGCCGGCGCCGAGGCAGACGACGAAATCGTCGGGCTTGGCGAGCTCGGCGACGAGTCCGGGCAGGTCCTCCGGCTTTTCGAGCGCGACGACGTGGCGGTGGCCGCGCGCGCGCATGCCGGCGACGAGCGCGTCGCGGTCGATGCCCTCGATCGGCGTCTCGCCCGCCGTGTAGATGTCGGCGACGATCACCGTGTCTGCGTCGTTGAAGCAGGTGCAGAACTCGTCGAACAGGTCGCGCACGCGGGTAAACCGATGCGGCTGGACGACGGCGACGACGTTGCGCCGCGTGCTCGCGCGCGCCGCGGCGAGGACGGCGGCGATCTCGACCGGGTGATGGCCGTAGTCGTCGATCACGGTGACGCCGTTGACCACGCCGGTCCGGGTGAAGCGACGCTTTACGCCGCTGAACGCGGACAGCGCGCGCTTCAGCACGTCGGTGTCGATGTTCATCTCCTGGGCGATGGCGATGGCGGCGAGCGTGTTGCGCACGTTGTGGAGCCCGACCATCGGGATGCGGAATTCGCCGAGATTGCGCGTCACGCCGTCGACGCGGTTGGCGGCGACGACGGTGAAGCGCGAGCCCGAAGGATCGGTCTCGATGTCGATGGCGCGGATGTCGGCCTGCGGGCTCAGGCCGTAGGTGACGATGCGCCGGTCGGAGACCTGCGGGATCAGCGCCTGGACGTTGGCGTCGTCGATGCAGAGCGTCGCGAAGCCGTAGAACGGAATCTGCTGGACGAAGGTGACGAACGCCTTCTTCAGCGCGTCGAAGTTGCCGTAATGGTCGAGATGCTCGGGGTCGATATTGGTGACCACCGCGATCGTGGCGGGCAGCTTCATGAAGGTGCCGTCGGACTCGTCCGCCTCTACGACGATCCACTCGCCGTCGCCGAGCCGCGCGTTGGTGCCGTAGGCGTTGATGATGCCGCCGTTGATCACGGTCGGGTCGAACTGGCCGGCGTCGAGCACCGAGGCGACGATCGAGGTGGTGGTGGTCTTGCCGTGGGTGCCGGCGACGGCGACGCCCCACTTGAGGCGCATGATCTCGGCCAGCATCTCGGCGCGCGGCACCACCGGGATCAGGCGCGAGCGCGCCTCGACGACCTCGGGGTTGGTCTTCTTGACCGCCGACGAGATGACGACGACGGCCGCATCGCCGAGATTCTCGGCGGCGTGGCCGATCCTGATCTCGATGCCGAGGTCGCGCAGCCGCTTGACGTTGCCGCTCTCGGCGATGTCGCTGCCCTGAACCGCATAGCCGAGATTGTGCAGGATCTCGGCGATGCCGCTCATGCCGATGCCGCCGATGCCGACGAAATGGATGATGCCGATGCTGAGCGGCAGGGTGTTCATGCTGCGATCTCCCGCCGGCGTTCGGCGATGGGCCCGGCGCCGCGGACGCGCGCCGTGCCGGTGAGGGTTTCGATTCGGTCGGCGACGGCGGCCGCCGCGTTGCGCCCGCCCGCCGCGCGCATGGCGCTTGCTGCCTGGCGGAGCGTGTCCGGCAGGTTGGCGAAGCTTTCGAGGCGCACGATCAGCGTCTCCGGCGCGAAGGCGGTCTGCGGGATCGTCCAGGCGCCGCCGAGCGCCTCCATGGCGCGCGCGTTCGCGGTCTGGTGGTCGTCGGTCGCATGCGGGTAGGGCACCAGGACGGCGGGACGTCCGGCCTCGGCGAGCTCGGCGACGGTCGACGCGCCGGCGCGTGCGATGACGACGTGCGCCGCCGCCATGCGGTCGGGAACGTCGGAGAAGAAGGAGGCGAGCGTCGCCTTCATGCCCGCGGCCTCGTAGGCGGCCTCGGTGCGCGCGAGATCCTCGGGGCGGCACTGCTGGGTGACGGCGAAGCGCCGGCGCAGCGTCGGCGGCATCCCGGCGAAGGCCTGCGGGATCACGTCGCTGAAGACGCGCGCGCCCTGGCTTCCGCCCAGGACGAGGACCTTCACGCCTTCGCCGTTGGGGCCGATCGCGGGGTAGGGCTCGGCGCGCACGACGCCGAAGGCGGCGCGCACGGGATTGCCGGTCAGCACCGTCTTCGCCTCATCCTCGTCGCGCACGAAGGCGGTGTCCGGGAAGGAGGTGGCGATGCAGGAGACCTTCTTCGCGACCAGCCGGTTGGCGCGACCCAATACGGCGTTCTGCTCGTGGATCACGGTCGGGATGCCGCGCGCGGTGGCGGCGAGCATCGTCGGCACGGAGGGATAGCCGCCGAAGCCGACGACGCAGACCGGCCGGAGCCTTGCGAGCAGGCGCCGCGCCTCGAACGTGCCGAGGGCGATGGAGGCGGCGCTCGACAGCTTGCCGACGAACCCCTTGCCGATACCCGCGGCATGGATGCGGTGCACGGCGACGTCGGGCTGGCCTGCGCCGAAGCCTTGGCCGCGGCGGTCGGTGACGAGCGAGACAGAAAATCCGCGGGCCAGCAGTTCGTCCGCGACCGAAGCGGCCGGGAAGATGTGGCCGCCGGTCCCGCCGGCGGCGAGCACGACATGGGGCTGCGTGGCGTTGTCCCGCGGGCTCACAGCAGGCTCTCCGATCCGACGCGGCGCCGCGTGAGCGCCAGCAGGAAACCCATGCAGAGGCCCATCGCGATCAGCGACGAACCGCCGTAGGAGACGAACGGCAGCGTCATGCCCTTGGTCGGCAGCAGGCGCAGCGTCGATCCCATGTTGATGAAGGCCTGGAGGCCGAACTGGACCGTGAGGCCCGAGGTCGCGAGCAGGACGTAGAGGTCGGTCTCCTGAAGCGCGCGGGCGAAGCTCCTGAGCACGACGAAGGCGAACAGGAAGACGAGGATGAGGCAGACGAGGACGCCGAACTCCTCGCCGGCAACGGCGAAGACGAAGTCGGAATGCGCGTCGGGCAGCACTTCCTTCACCGTGCCCTCGCCCGGCCCCCGGCCGAGCAGGCCGCCGTTGACGAAGGCCTCGAGCGAGCGGTCCACCTGGTAGCTGTCGCCCGACGCGGGATCGAGGAAGCGGTCGATGCGGCTCGCCACGTGGCTCAGCGTGAAGTAGGCGCCGACCATCGCGCCCGCGCCGCCGATCACGAGGAGCGCGGCGAAGATCAGCGGCAGGCCCGCGAGGAAGAACTGCGCCGCCCACACCGCCGAGATCACCACGGCCATGCCGACGTCCGGCTGGCGCAGCAGCAGCGCGACGATGAAGAAGTAGAGCCCGATCGACAGCAGGTTGCCGTTGCGGACGAGGCCGGTGCGCCCCGCCGCGAACAGCCACGCTCCGACGACGGCGAAGGCGGGCTTGAGGAACTCCGAGGGCTGCACCGAGAGCGGACCGATATTGACCCAGCGCCGTGCGCCCTTGATCTCGGTGCCCATGACGAAGGTCAGCATCACGAGGACGGTGAAGATCGCGAGCACGATCAGCGCGGCGCGGAACACGCCTCGCGGCGAAAGGAGCGAGGCGCCGATCATCACGGCGACGGCGGCCGGCAGATAGAACAGCTGGCGCCGTGCGAAATAGAAGTAGTCGAGGCCGATGCGCTCGGCGACCGACGGGCTCGCGGCGAGCGCCATGATGATGCCGAAGGCGATCAGCGCGGCGACGGCGGCGAGCGTCCAGCGGTCGACGGTCCACCACCAGCGGCCGAGGACGGACGTGTCGGAGCGGGCGAAGACGGTCATGCGCGCGTCTCCTTCGCCATCGCCTCGACGCTGCGGCGGAAGCTCTCGCCGCGCTGGACGAAGTTGCGGAACTGGTCGTAGGACGCGCAGGCCGGAGACAGCAGGACGACCGGCTGGGCGGCGCCGTCGGCGTCCGCCGATTTCCGCGCATCCGAGATCGCGGTCGCGAGGTCGCCCGAGCGCGTCACCGGCACTCGGCCGGCAAGGTGGCGCTCGAAGGCGTCGGCGGCGTCGCCGATCAGGAAGGCATGGCGCACGTGCCCGAGATAGGGGTCGCACGGGAACAGCCCGTCGTCCTTCGCGAGCCCGCCGGCGATCCAGTAGATGTCGGAGAAGCTCGACAGAGCGCGCGCCGCAGCCTCGCCGTTGGTCGCCTTGGAATCGTTGACGTAGCGCACGCCGTCGATCTCGGCGATCTGCTCGAGCCGGTGAGGAAGGCCGGGATATGTCGCGAGGGCCGCTGCGATGGTCGCGGGCGCGATGCCCTGGGTGCGCGCGACCGCCCAGGCGGCCGCCGCGTTCTGCCAGTTGTGGCGGCCCCGGAGCGTCTCGATGTCGCCGATGAACCAGTCGGAGGTGTCGGTGGTGTCGACGAGCTCGCCGTCGCGGACGAAGACTCCGTTCTCGAGTTCGGACGTGACCGAAATCGGGATCACCTTCCACGCGCCGTCCTTCAGGAGCTCGTCGCGGATCGCGCGGCCGTAGTCGTCGTCGACGCCGACGATCGCCGTCTGGCCGGTGCCGGAGCGGCGGCGGAAGATGCGCTTCTTCGCGGCGACATAGCCCTTCATGTCGCCGTGACGGTCGAGATGGTCGGGCGTGACGTTGAGGAGCACGGCGACCTCGAAGGCCGCGCGCTCGGTGAGGTCGAGCTGGAACGAGGAGAGCTCGAGCACCACCGCCTCGCCCGGCTGCGGCGGCTCGAGGCCGAGCACGGGCGGGCCGAAGTTGCCGCCGATCTGCACGCGGCGTCCCGCTTCGCGCAGCACGTGGTGGATCAGGGCGGACGTCGTCGACTTGCCGTTGGTGCCGGTGATGCCGATCAGGATCGCGCCGGGGCACGCTTCCGCAAGAAGTTCTATGTCGCCGATCACCGGGCGGCCGGCTTTCTGCGCCTTGAGGACGACAGGGTGCGGCACGGGATGGGTGAGAGGAACGCCCGGGCTGAGGACGAGGGCGCTGAACGCGCTCCAGTCGGCGGCGCCGAGATCGCCGAGCGCGATGTGTTCCTTCTCCGCCGCGGCGCGCGAGTCCGCGTCGTCGTCCCATGCGGTCACGCGTGCGCCGCCCGCCGCCAGCGCGCGCGCGGTTGCGCGGCCGGATGCCCCCAGGCCGAAGACGGCCAGGTGTTCCTTCGAACGGGCGGGAAGCGGGATCATCACGCGCGCGCCTACCTCAGCTTCAGGGTGGCGAGCCCGGCGAGGGCGAGGATCGACGCGATGATCCAGAAGCGGACCACGATGGTCGATTCCGCCCAGCCTTTCTGCTCGAAATGATGGTGCAGCGGCGCCATGCGGAAGACGCGCTTGCCGGTCATCTTGAATGACGCGACCTGGACGATGACCGAGACGGCCTCGAGCACGAACAGCCCGCCGATGATGGCGAGCACGATCTCGTGCTTGGTCACGACGCTCACGGCGCCCAGCGCGCCGCCGATGGCGAGCGAGCCCGTGTCGCCCATGAACACCATCGCGGGCGGCGCGTTGAACCACAGGAAGCCGAGCCCGGCGCCGACCAGCGCGCCGCAGAATACGGCGAGCTCGCCCGAGCCGCGGACGAAGTGGATCTGGAGGTAGTTCGAGAACACGAAGTTGCCCGCGACGTAGGCGATCAGCGCGAAGCAGGCGGCGGCGATCAGCGCCGGCATGATGGCGAGACCGTCGAGACCGTCGGTGAGGTTGACCGCGTTAGACGAGCCGACGAGGACGATCACCGCCCAGGCGACGAAGCCCCATCCGAGCGGGACCATCAGCTCCTTGAAGAACGGTACCGCGACGCCGGTCGAGAGCGTCCCGCCGGTCAGGTACATGATCCAGATCGTGGCGCCGCCGCCGATAATCGTCTGCAGGAGGAGCTTCATGCGCCCCGAGAGCCCGGCCGACGAGCGCTTGGTCAGCTTCTTGTAGTCGTCCATGAAGCCGATGGCGCCGAAGCCAAGCGTGACGAGGAGGACGGCCCAGACGTATCCGTTGGTGAGGTCGGCCCAGAGAAGCGTGGCCACTCCCACCGCAAAAAGGATCAGCACGCCGCCCATGGTCGGCGTGCCCTTCTTGGTCAGGAGGTGCGACTGCGGTCCGTCGGTACGGATCGGCTGGCCTTCGGCCTGTTTGCTCTTGAGCCAGCGGATCACCGCCGGGCCGAGCACGAAGCTCACGATCAGCGCGGTGACCACGGCGCCGCCCGTCCGTAGCGTGATGTAGCGGAACAGGTTGAAGACGCTGATGTCGTTGGCCAGCGGGTAGAGGAGGTTGTAGAGCATTCCGGTGCGGTAACCTCCTAGTTCCCGTTCGCCGCGCGCTTCGCGGACGCGCGGTCGAGCAGGGCGTTGACGATGCGGCCGAGGCCGGTGCCGTTCGAGGCCTTGACGGTGACGACGTCGCCGGCGCGGAGCCCGGCGAGGACGACGGGAAGAAGCGCAGCGGCGTCTTCCGCGTGGCCGGCAACGCGGCCCGCGGGAAGGCTGTCCGCGAGCGCCTTCATCTCCGGGCCGCACAGGAAGACGACGTCGATGCCGTTCTTCTCGACATGGTCCGCGAGCGCGGCGTGGGCGTCGTGCGACGTGCGGCCGAGCTCGCGCATGTCGCCGAGCACGGCGACGCGGCGGCCGCCGTCCGGGATCATGTGGCCGAGCGTCTTGAGCGCGGCGGCCATCGATTCCGGGTTGGCGTTGTAGGCGTCGTCGATGAGCCTGATCCGGCCCTCGCCCCATGCCACCGCATGAACCGCGCCTCGGCCGGGGAGGGCGGGGAGCGTGGCGAGCGATTCCGCCGCGCCTTCGAGATCGGCGCCGAGCGCATCGGCCGCAGCCAGCACGGCGAGCGCGTTGTAGGCCCAGTGCGTGCCGGGCTGGCCGATGCGGAAGCGGATCTCGCGACCCTGCCAGCGCGCAGCGACGTCGCTGCCCTCGGCATCGCTCACACATTCGAGGAGGCGCATGTCGGCGTCCGCGTGGCGGCCGAAGGCGACGACGTGCGACGCGCCGGTGCGCAGCGCGAGGCGGGCGAGAAGGTCGAAATGGGGCGCGTCGCGGTTGACGACCGCGGTGCCGCCGTCGAGACCGGTGAAGATCTCGGCCTTGGCGTGCGCGATCTCCTCCAGCGAATTGAAGAACGCCATATGCGCGGCGGCGATGGCCGTGACCACGGCGACGTCGGGCTTCGCGAGCGCCACCAGCGGCGTGATTTCGCCCGGGTGGTTCATGCCGATCTCGAACACGCCGTAATCGGCGTCGGCCGGCATGCGCGCAACCGACAGCGGCACACCCCAGTGGTTGTTGAGGCTGGACTTGCTGGCGCTCACCGATCCTTGCGCGGCCAGCGCGTGAGCCAGGGCCTCCTTGGTGCCGGTCTTGCCGACGCTGCCCGTTATCGCGGCGACACGGCCCGTCATGCGCGCGCGCCCGGCGCGGGCGAGCGCGGTGAGGCCGTCGAGCGTTTCGGCGACGACGAGCTGCGGCCCGGCACCGGAGATCTCGCGCGAGACGAGGGCCGAGGAAGCGCCGCGGCGGAAGGCGTCGGCGACGAAGTCGTGTCCGTCGAAATTGGGTCCGCCGAGCGCGACGAACATGTCGCCCTTCTCGAGCGTGCGGGTGTCGATCGAAAGGCCGGTCGCGGCGAAGCGCGCGGTCGCTCGGCCGCCCGTGGCGGCGGCGGCGTCTGTCGAGGTCCAGAGCGGCTGGGCGGCGTTCATGATGCGGTGCCTCCCGCATCGAGGATCGCGGCGCGGCAGACGGCGACGTCGTCGAACGGACGCACCGTGTCGCCGACGATCTGTCCGGTCTCGTGACCCTTGCCGGCGACGACGAGCACGTCGCCCGCCGAGAGCAGGCCGACGGCGTGGCGGATGGCGGCCTCGCGGTCGCCGATCTGGGTCGCGCCGGGCGCGCCGGCCATGATCTCCGCGCGGATCGCGGCGGGCTCTTCCGAGCGCGGGTTGTCGTCGGTCACCACGGCGACGTCGGCGAGGCGGGTGGCGATCGCGCCCATCATCGGCCGCTTGCCGCGGTCGCGGTCGCCGCCGCAGCCGAAAACGGCAACGAGGCGCGCGGCGGTGTGCGGGCGGAGCGCGCGCAGCACGGTATCGAGCCCGTCCGGCGTGTGGGCGTAGTCGACATAGACCGGCGCGCCGGAGGACTTGCGCCCCGCGAGCTGGAGCCGGCCCGGAACGCCCGAGAGCTTCGGCAGCACCGCGAGAACGCGGTCGGTGTCGGCGCCGCAGGCGATGGCGAGACCGGCGGCGCAGAGCGCGTTCCACGACTGGAAGCTGCCGGCGAGCGGCAGCTCGATGTCGATCGGATCGCCGAAGACGGCGAGCGCGAGGGTCATGCCCGTCTCGGACGGTTCCGCCCGGAGGACGCGGAGCGACTCGCCCGCGCGGCCGTAGGAGAAGACCTTGCCCCTGGTCGCCGCGGCGAGCGCCGCGAACTGCGGGACGTCGGCATTCAGGACGGCAGTGCCGTATTCGGGAAGCAACTCGGAGAAGAGCCGCTTCTTTGCCTCGAAGTAGGCCTCTTCCGTGCCGTGATAGTCGAGATGGTCGCGCGACAGGTTGGTGAAACCCGCGGCGCGCAGCTTCACCCCGTCGAGGCGCGACTGCTCGAGCCCGTGGCTCGACGCCTCCATCACCGCGTGGTCGATGCCGTCTTTCGCCAGGTTCGCGAGATCGGCATGGAGCGTGACCGGATCCGGCGTCGTCAGGCTCGGCTTGGTCGTGCCGTCGGGCAGCATCAGCCCGAGCGTGCCGAGGCTCGCCGCGCGGTGGCCGAGGAGCGTCCAGATCTGGCGCGTGAAATGGGCGACGGAGGTCTTGCCGTTGGTGCCGGTGACGGCCGCCACGGTGTCGGGCTGCGCGCCGTAGAAGGCGGCGGCCATGCGCGCGAGCGCGGCGCGGACGTTGCGGGCCTCGACGAGCGCCGCGGACGCGCCTTCGGGCAGGGCGGTGCCTTCGGGGGCCAGGATCGCGGCGGCGCCGGCGTCGATCGCCGGGCCGATGAAGCGGCGCCCGTCGGCTTTCGTTCCCGGAACCGCGGCAAACAGGAAGCCCGGCGCCACCGACCGCGAATCCGCGGTCAGACCGGCGATATCGATGCTGCCTGCGCCTGCCCTGACGTTCACCTGTTCTCCCGCTCCCGATACCAGCTCAGTGAGACGCAACCCGCCGCTCCCCCGCCCCACGGGCGTTCAGATCGACGAAAAGAAGTTTTCCGATTTCATCCGCGTCCTCGCGCACCGGCTCGATGCCGAGCACCGGCGCGATGCGTCGGACGATTTCCGCGACGGCCGGCGCGGCGACCCAGCCGCCGCTGGCGAAGCCGAACGTCTCCTTGGTGCCCTTGGCCTCGTCGAGCATCGCGAGAACGACGTAGCGCGGCTTCTGCATCGGGAATGCCCCGATGAAGGACGAGATCAGCGCCTTCTTGCGGTAGCCGTGGGCGGACGCCTTTTCAGCCGTGCCGGTCTTGCCGCCGACCACGTAGCCGGCGACGTCGGCCTTGGTGCCGGTACCCTTCTCGACGACGAGGCGCATAAGCTTCCGCATCTTCTCGGACGTCTCCGCGGAGACGACGCGGCGGCCCTTCGGCACGTCGCCCGGCGCGCGCCGCAGCAGGGTGGGCGCGCGATACAGGCCGCCGTTGACGACCGCGGAGACGCCTGCGGCGAGCTGCAGCGGGCTCACCGCGAGGCCGTGGCCGAAGGCGATGGTCATGGTGTTGATCTCGCGCCAGTGACCGGGCACGAGCGGCGCGCCGACCTCGGAGAGCTCGACCTCGGCGGACTTCGTCATGCCGAGGCTGGCGAGGAACCTGCGATGGCCGTCGACGCCGACGTCGAGCGCCATCTTCACCGAGCCGATGTTCGACGAGTACATGAAGATCTCGGGCGTCGACAGCCAGCGCTTCTTGGCGTGGTCGTCGCGGATGGTGAAGCGCGCGATGCGGATCGGCTCGGTCGCGTCGTAGCCGCCGCGCATCGACGTCGTGCCCGCGTCGAGCGCCAT